>JAJZRK010000197.1 GCA_021802745.1 bacterium | reverse complement strand
CGATCTCCCGGTGGGGACGTTCGTGGTGCTCGACACCTTCGAGCTCGCCATCGTCCACGCGGCCAATCCGGACAGCGAACTGCTCTCGCGCCCGCTGGTGCGTATTGTCAGCGACGACATGGGAAACGTGCAGTATCCGGGGACCGTCGTGAACCTCGCCGACCGCGCCGAAACTGGCGAGTTCCGGCGCACCATCATCAAGACCGCCGATCCCGATCGCTACGGCATTCGCGTCGGCGACTACTTCGTCTAAACTGTCGTGCTTACCGATCGCTTCACCGCGCTGCGCGCGGCGGGCCGCCGCGCCCTCGTCTGTTACGCCACCGCTGGACACCCCGATCCCGACTCGAGCGTAGCGCTCTGGCAGGCGCTCGAGGGAGCCGGCGCCGACGTGCTCGAAGTTGGCGTCCCATTTTCCGATCCGATGGCCGACGGTCCGGTCATCCAGGCCAGCTCGCAGACGGCTCTCGCCCACGGCGTCTCGCTCGACCGGGCGCTCGAACTCGTCGCCCGCGCGAAGCTTGGCATTCCCGTGGTGCTGTTCAGCTATCTCAATCCGCTGATCGCGGCCGGCCACGACGTCCTGCGTCGGGCTGCCGCGGCGGGCGTGCACGGCGTGCTCGTGACCGACTTGCCGGTGGGGAGCGATGCCGAGCGCGAGGCCTGGCTCGGCGAGGGGCCGCTGGATTTCGTGCGTCTCGTCGCGCCGACCACGCCGGTGGATCGGATGGCCGAGATCGCGCGGCACGGGCGCGGGTTTGTTTACCTGATTTCGCGCCTCGGCGTCACCGGGGTCAGCGACCAGTTGCCCACCGACCTGCCGCAGACGATCGGCCGTCTGCGCTCTGTCTGCACCCTGCCAATCTGCGTCGGTTTCGGCGTCTCCCGTCCCGAGCAGGCGCGTTCGCTCGGGGCCCACGCCGACGGCATCGTGGTGGGAAGCGCGATCGTGCGCGCCGCCAACGAGTCGGTGGACGCCGCGGTGCGCCTGGCCGCCGGACTGCGCGCTGCGCTGGACGAACGCCCGGCATGACCGGGCCAGTGCTGCCCGCGTGGGCCGTCGTCGGCGAGAAGCGACGCAACCACATCGCACGCGTCACCGCGCTGCTCGATGAGTGGGCGGCGCGGATGCAGCTTGACGCGGCAGAGGCGCAGGCCTGGCACGATGCCGGACGGTGGCACGACGCCCTGCGCGACGCGACGCCCGCGGCACTGCGTGCCCTCGTGCACGCACCGGAACTTCCCGACGTAATCCTGCTTGGCCCGGCAGCCGCCGCGATGCTCGAGCGCGAGGGCGAGACGCGCGTCAGCGTGCTCGACGCCGTGCGCTGGCATACCGTCGGCCATCCCGAGTGGGATCGCACCGGGCGCGCGCTGTTCATGGCAGACTTCCTCGAACCGGGGCGCAGCTTCATGCACGCCGACCGCGCCTTCCTGGCGGCGCAGCTGCCACACAACTTCGACGGCGTGTTTCGTCAGGCGGTGCGCATGCGCCTCGAATGGACGCTGCGCGAGGGCAATCGGATTTTCGAGGGGACGGTGAAGCTGTGGAATTCGGTCCGCTAGCGTCCCCACCGGTATCAGCGGCCGATGCCGCGCGTCGTCGGCGTCGTCGCGTTGCCCTCCTCATCCTGCTCGCGGCAATTGTGGGCGGTGTCTTTCGACCGAAGGGCGATCGGGCCGGCGACACCGTCGGTGCTCCCGCCTCCGTTCCCGCCGCGCGCCCCACGCGCGTCGTTCCCGACACGGTGCGCATCAAGGTCGAAGTGCTGAACGCCACCGCCACACGCGGTCTCGCCCGCCTCGCCACGGCTTGGCTGCGGGACAAGGGATTCGACGTCGTCGGGACGGGGACGTCCGCCGAAGCCGATCGCCGCGACAGCACGCTCATCCTTGACCGGTCAGGACACCCGGAGTGGGCGCGGTGGGCCGCCGATGCGATGGGCGGGGCGCGCATTGAGGCGCGCCCCGACTCGCTACGCTATCTCGACCTCACCATTCTGGTTGGCCGCTCGTGGCGGCCGCCGCCGCAGTCGCTCTACCCGTAGCTGGCCGCACGCCGCGGCAATGTCCGTCCCGCGGCTCCGACGCACCGCCACTTCCACCTTGTGGCGCGCGACCTCGGACGCGAACCGCTTGATCCCCTCGGGTGACGTCGGCGTGTATGACCCCGCGCCGCCCGGATGCAGCGGAATGAGGTTCACGAACGCACCGCAGCGCTTGGCGAGCCGGGCCAGCTCCGCGGCGTGCCCCGGCTGGTCATTCACACCGCCGAGCATCACATACTCGAACGTCACGCGACGCGTGAACGCCGCCGCCGCGTCAATCACGCGCTCGAGCGGAAACTTGATGTTCACCGGCATCAACATGCGGCGCAGCTCATCTGTCGGCGCGTGCACCGAAATGGCGAGCCGGAACTGCTCGGGGCGCCGCGCGAGCGCCTCGATGCCGGGGAGCACGCCGACCGTGGAGACGGTGATGTGCCGCGCGCCGACGCCGCACCCCTTGGGGTGGTTCAGAATCGTGAGCACGACGTCAACGGCCTTCCAGTTCATCAGCGGTTCGCCCATGCCCATGAAGACGATGTTCGTCGGCGCGATCGGCTCGGGGAGCAGGGCGAGTTCGCGTACCTGCCCGGCAATCTCCGACGGCAGCAGGTTTCGGTAGAACCCCATCAGGCCGGTGGCACAGAACGAACACTGCAGCGCACAGCCGGCCTGCGACGAGATGCAGAGGGTCACGCGATCGCCGTCGGGAATGGACACCGTCTCGATGGTCTGGCCGTCGTGCAGTCGAAACAGGAACTTCCGCGTCCCGTCCACCGAGCGCTGCTCGGCTGCCAGTTCGAGTCGCGGGATGGAGAAGGCCCGCTCCAACTCGGCCCGGAATGCGCGCGGCAGGTCGGACATCGCGTCGAAGCTGGGCGTCGGTGTCGTCCAGAGATGCCGCGCGGCCTGACTGCCACGATACGCGCCGACCCCCTGCGCCTCGGCAAACGCCCGCAGCTGCTCCTCGGCTTCGGTGGGCGCAAGATCGAGGAGGTTCACGCGCGTCGTCATTTGACGAGGGAGCTGAGCGTGAACTGATACGTCGCCGAGAGGTGGTTGGGACTCTCCTCTCTCGCGACACCAATCACGTAGCCGCGGTGATGAAAGGCGATGCCGAGGCGCGCGCGCCAGTTGCTACGGCCGTACGCCTCGGTGCGCGCGGCACCAAGCCGTCCCTCCAGCCGCTGCCACCGGGTGCCGATGTACCCGAAGGACTCGCGTGGCATTCCGTCAGCGGCCGTGTAGCTCAGGCCGACGCGGGTGGTGCGCAGCGAATCCGTGCCGGTGAGCCGCGCGTCTGCGCCAAGGAGCAGCTCCGCGTGCTCGCGCGATCGCGAGAACGGGCTCGCGAGGAACGTGGACGCCGCCAACCGCACGTCGCGTTCGCCGAGCCCCCGCGAGATGACCCCCACATCCACGGACAGCGAGTGGCGGACGACGTCGTCGAGTGTGCCCGTGCGAACGCGCAGCGCCGTGCCGACGGTGAGGGGCCCCACGGGACGCGCCGCGGCGAGCGAGAGGAGCGTCGTGGCGTAGACGATTTCATCGCCCATGGACTGCGGATCCGAGTCGGTGCGCAGGAGATCGTTCACCGATGCGTGCGCCAGTCCGACGGCGAACGTCGTGCCGTCGCGCCAGCGTGCAGCGACGGTCGCCGTTTGCGCCGTGATGGCCACGTCCACCGGCGCGCTCATCGTGCCGACCGCCAGTCGGAGGCGGCTTCCCGCCGGGATGCTGACGCTCGCGGGGTTCCACAGGCCAAACCCAGCGCTGGTGCCGAGTGCGGGCGCCTCGGCCGTCAGGCCGATCGGGAACGAGAGCAGATCCCTTCCCGGCACCAATTGCGCCGAGAGCACTCCGGGCAGGAGCGCCGCGACGAACATTAGAGAGGCGCGTCGGAGCATCAGCGCAGGATACCCCAGCCGCGGGGGAGGGTCAAGCGTCGGGTTGCTACCACCAAGTTGCTTTCTCCGTTAGTTTTACACTGCTTACACCCCTGCGGAGATCCGGTTGCTCACCGCACTGCTCCCCCCGGCACGAATTCGCGTTCCGTTGGGAAGCCACTCTCGACACGCCCTGTTCCGCGAACTTGTGGAACTCGCGCTCCCGGAGGGCGACCCCGCCGTCCTCGACGCGGCCTTTCAAGGCGTGTTGTTGCGCGAGGCGGAAGTGAGCACGGCCATCGGCGATGGACTCGCGGTGCCGCACGGCCGCACCGAAGCCGTGACGGGCATCCGCATGGCGGCTGGCATCGTCGAAGGTGTCGAGGACTACGCGGCACCGGACGGCGTCGCCGTTCGCGCCTGCTTTCTGGTGCTGACCCCGGAGTCTGGCGCGGGCGTGCACCTCAAGGTACTCGGTCGGCTCGCGCGGTTGATGCGCGACGACGCCCTGCGGAGCGCGCTGATGCGGGCGTCCAGCGCGGTGGAGTTTGCCGCTGTGCTCGCGCGCGCGGAGGCGGCGTGATCCGACGGCCGGATGCGTGGGCGGTCGGGTGGGCGGTGTTGATTGAAGTGCTGCTGCTCTGGCCGTCACCGCCGACGGTGTCGCAGCGACTGCTGGGACTGAGTCTCGACACGTTCGCGCACGCGGCGCTCTTTGCGGGACAGGCGGTGCTGCTCGCGTGGGCGCTTCGGGTGAGGGGACGGCGGGTGTGGCCGGCGGCGGCCGGCGCCATCGTGTTTGGCGCGCTTACGGAGTTGCAGCAGCACTTTCTGCCCAGTCGGGCGATGGAATTGTCGGATCTTCTGGCGGATGCGACCGGGGCCGTGATCGGCGCCGCGGCATTCGCCGCGTTGGCGCTGCGGCGCCGGGAGTTTGAGCGTTGAAAGAAGGGAACGTCTTCGCCACGTCGCAGCGCACGCATCCATGCGGCGCCCTCCGCGCCGAACATGCCGGTGTGGCTGTCACCCTCGGCGGGTGGGTGCATCGCTCGCGCAACCTGGGTGGTCTCGTGTTCATCGACCTGCGTGACCGCGCCGGGCTCGTCCAGGTCAGCTTCAATCCCGACTGGTCGAGCGCGGCGACGATCGCCGATGCGGCGGCAGTGGGCGTGGAGTCGGTCGTGATCGTCGAGGGCGTGGTTGCGCCGCGTCCCGCCGAGATGCGCAATCCGCACCTCGAGACGGGCGATATCGAGGTGCGCGCCACGTCCATTCGTGTCGTCGGTCCGGCGGTGACGCCGGCGATTCCGGTGGCGCGCGGCAAGAACGACCAATTGCCGGCGGAAGATCTGCGCCTGCGCCACCGCTACCTGGACCTGCGGCGCCCGGAACTCCAGGCGAACCTGGTCCTGCGCCATCGCCTGCTGCAGGTGACGCGCCGCTACCTCAGCGACCGCGGCTTCCTCGAACTCGAAACGCCCATCCTCACCAAGCCGACGCCCGAGGGGGCGCGCGACTATCTGGTGCCGAGTCGCGTGCACCCCGGTGAGTTCTACGCCCTGCCGCAGTCGCCGCAGATCTACAAGCAGTTGTTCATGTGCAGCGGATTCGACCGCTACTTCCAGATTGCACGCTGCTTCCGCGACGAAGACCTGCGGCAGGATCGCCAGCCCGAGTTCACGCAGATCGACATCGAGGCATCGTTCATCGGGCGCGAGGACATCATCGCGCTGTCGGAGGGAATGGTGGCGGCGATCTGGCGCGAGGCGGGACATGACGTGCCGACGCCGTTCGAGCGCATGTCGTACGCGGATGCCATGGAGCGCTACGGCTGCGACCGTCCCGATCTGCGCTACGGGCTCGAACTCCACGATTTCACGGAGGCGTTCCGTCCGTTGGAGTTCGGGGTGACGACGTCGGCCATTGCGGGGGGCGGACGCGTGCGCGGCCTTCGCGTGCCGGGCGGCGCCGCCTGGAGCCGCAAGCAGGTGGATGAGCTGGAGGCGATCGCGAAGAGTGCCGGTGCGGGCGGGCTGCTGCGCGTCAAGAAGGCCGACGGCAAGCTTGAGGGGCCGGTGGCCAAGTTCCTCACGCCGGATGCGGAGGCGGCGCGCGCGCTCGGCGACGGCGACCT
>JAJZRK010000196.1 GCA_021802745.1 bacterium | reverse complement strand
ATCCTGCCGTTCGAGGAACCTCTCCTGCGCGACGCCGGCATCGACACGACCTTCGTGGGGCATCCGCTGCTCGACCGTGCGCAGGGGTTGCCCGCTCGGGACGAGGCGAGGCAACGCCTCGGCTTGCCGGCGGATCGTGAGGTGCTCGCGCTCTTTCCGGGAAGCCGGGCGCAGGAGATTGCGCGCCACGTGCGCGACTTCGAAGCGGTGGCGCGTGAGTTGCAGCGGCGGCGTCCCGGACTCGAGGTCGTGGTGAGCGTGGCGCCGACCATTCAGCTGGACGCCTCGCAGCTGCCGTACCCAATGGTACGCGCCCAGTCGTTCGATGTGCTTCGCGCCGCCGATGTGGCGCTCTGCAAGAGCGGCACCACGACGCTGGAGGCCGCCGTCGCCGGCTGCCCGTGTGCCGTCGTGTACAAGACGAGCCGGATCACGTACGAAATCGCGCGGCGCCTCGTGCGCATTCCGCACATCGGACTGCTGAATGTCGTGGCCGGTCGCGAGGTGGCGCCGGAGTTCGTGCAGAATGCCTTTACGACGCCGGCGGTGGCCGACGCGCTCGACCCGCTTTTCGATCGCACGAGTGCCGCGCGGCTCCGAATGCTCGACGGCATGGCCGAGGTGAGACGTCGGCTCGGGGCGCCCGGCGCGGCCGAGCGCGTGGCTGCGATGGCCGCGGAGATGTACGACGTCGCGAGGACGACGTGACGACCACGGCGGCCCGGGATGCCGCCGCCGTGGAAGCACGGCGGGCGCGCAAGGTGCGCTGGCTGTCGCGTCTGGGCTACTGGGCGGTGCAGGTGGTAGCCCGCACCTGGCGACTCGAAGTGCGCGGCGAGGCCAACTGGCCGACCGCGAATGGCGTGCGGCAGGCGGTCGTCGTCGCGGTCTGGCACGGCTTGATGCTGGCACCCATCTGGTCGCAGCGCGGCCGCGGCATCGTGGCGCTTGCCAGCGAACACGGGGATGGCGAGATCATCGCGCGGATTCTCGAACGACTCGGCTACGCCCCGCCGGCGCGGGGGTCGAGCACTCGCGGCGGGGTGCGTGGGCTGATGACGATGGTGTCGGCGCTGCGCGATGGGCACTCGGTGGCGTTCACTCCGGATGGCCCGCGTGGACCGGCGCGCGTTCCCCAACCTGGTGTCTTCGTGGCGGCGCGTCGGGCCGGGGCTGTGATCGTCCCGATGTCCATGCACGCGAGGCGTGTATGGCATTTGCGGAGTTGGGATCGATACGCCATCCCCAAGCCGTTTGCGCGCGTCGTCGTGACGATTGGCGCACCATTTGTCCCGCAGTTCACTGAGGGCGATGTGGCGGCCGGCGAGGCCGAGCGGTTCATCGCCGCCATGGATGCGACGGAGGCGATGGCCCGTGCGTGACGCCTTGGTGCGCCGCCTCTGGTATGGCGACGGGTACGCCGCGATCACGGCCCGGGCCATCCTGACGCCCTTCGAGTGGATGTATGGCGTCGCGAGCGTGGTCACGGGCGCTTGGCGTGCGCGGGACGCCGGACGCTCTGCGGTGCCGACCGTCTCCGTGGGGAACATCACCGTGGGCGGCACGGGCAAGACGCCGCTCGCGGCCTGGGTGGCCGCGCAGCTCGTGCGACGGGGGCGATCGCCGGCGTTGCTCATACGCGGGTACGGCGCCGATGAGCCGCTCGTGCATGCGCGACTCAACCCGCGGGTGCCGGTGTTCGTGAATCCGGATCGACGCACGGCTGCTGCTGCCGCCGTGTCGCGAGGCGCGAACGCGCTGGTGCTCGACGATGCCTTCCAGCATCGGCAGATGCCGCGCGACGCGGACGTGGTCGTGGTCAGCGCCGACCTCTGGTGCGACGCGCCACCGCGCCTGTTGCCGGCGGGCCCGTTTCGCGAGTCGCTCACCGCACTGCGGCGCTCATCGCTGATCGTCGTCACCCGCAAGGCGGCGACGCGGGAGCGCGCCTCAGAAGTGTCGCACCAACTCGGTGCCGTCGCCGTGTCGGTGCCGCTGGCCGTGGCGCATCTTGCGCCCGAATGCCTCCGTCGCTGGAGCGACGGGAGCGAAGAACCCGTGAGTGCGCTGGCCAACGAGCGAGTGGTCGCCGTGTCCGGGATTGGTGCGCCAGACGCCTTTGGAGCGCAGTTGCGTGCCGCGGGCGCGACCGTGGAGTCACTGGCCTTTGGCGATCACCACGCGTTTACCGACGCGGACGTAGAGGCGATCGCGCGACGCGCGGCCGGCGCGGCGCGCGTGGTCTGCACGCTCAAGGATGCGGTCAAGCTGGGCGACCGGTGGAACGCGCGGACCCCGGCGCTGTGGTATCTTTCTCAGTCTGTGGTATTTGAGACCGGCGCACCGGCGGTGCATGCGATGCTCGACCGTCTGGCCGCCCGCTAGTCGCCCACGCCGGATGCGGCGTTCCCAGGACCAACTTCCATGGCTGATCTTCGACTTCCGACGAACGCCATTGTTCATCCCGACAAGGACCGGTTCCTCAGCCTGAGCGAGGCCAATCCCTTCGAGGCGATGATGGCGCGCTTCGATCGCGCCGCCGAACTGCTCGACCTCGAGCCCGGGCTGTACAAGGTGCTCCGCAATCCGGAGAAGACGGTCATCGTCTCCATTCCCGTGATGATGGACAGCGGGGATGTCGAGGTCTTCACCGGCATTCGCTGCATCTACAACACCTCGCGTGGTCCGGCGAAGGGCGGAATTCGCTTCGACCAGCACGTGACGGTGGATGAGGTGAAGGCGCTGGCGGCGTGGATGACCTGGAAGTGCGCCGTGGTGAACATTCCGTTCGGCGGATCGAAGGGCGGCGTCATCTGCGACCCGCTGACGCTGAGCATGGGAGAACTCGAACGCGTCACGCGCCGGTACACGGCGGGCATTATCGCGACGCTCGGTCCGGACTCCGACGTGCCGGCGCCCGACATGAACACCAACGAGCGCGTGATGGCCTGGCTGATGGACACCTACTCGATGCACGTCGGCCATACGGTGAATGCGGTGACAACCGGCAAGCCGGTGGCGATGGGGGGCTCACTCGGCCGCCGCGAGGCCACTGGACGCGGCTGCATGCTTGCCACGCGAGAAGCGCTGGTCCACCTTGGCCTGCCGATGAAGGGAGCGCGGGTGGTCGTGCAGGGCTTCGGCAATGTCGGTTCCATTGCGGCCGAGCTGCTGCAGGCGCAGGGGTGCCGCGTCATCGCCATCGGCGACCGCACCGGCGGCTGGTACAGCAAGAAGGGATTTGACATTGCGCATGCGGTGCGGCACGTGGAGCAGCACGGCACGCTCGACGGGTACAACGTCGGAGAGGCGATCACCAATGAGGCGCTGCTGGAACTCGAGTGCGACGTGCTCCTGCCGGCCGCACTCGAAAACGTGATCACCACGAAGAACGCCTCGCGCATTCAGGCGAAGATCGTCTGCGAGGGGGCCAACGGCCCCACCACGGCGGGCGCCGATGCGCTGCTGGACGAGAAGGGCATTTTCGTAATTCCCGACATTCTCGCCAACGCGGGCGGCGTGACGGTGTCGTACTTCGAGTGGGTGCAGAACCGCAGCGGATACTACTGGACCGAACGGATGGTCAACGAGCGCCTCGAGGAGATCATGGTCAACTCGTTCCGCGACGTGCTGCAGCTGTCGAAGCAGCACAAGGTGAACATGCGGACGGCGTCGTACATGCTCTCCATCAACCGCGTGGCCACCGTGCACAAGCTGCGCGGCATCTACGCGTAGCGGACGGACCGCGATGCAGGTGCTCGTGGTGGCGGTCGGCAAGCCGCGTAGTGCGACGCTGTCGGCGGCGATCGCCGAGTATGAGACGCGTGCCGCGCGCTATTGGCCACTCTCCGCTGTGGAGGTGCGCGAGGAGCCGGCCAAGTCGAGTGGCGCCGACGTGGTGCGCGCCCGGGAAGGCGAGCGACTGGCCGCGAAACTCCCGCCAGCGGCGGTGGTGGTTTGCTGTGACCCGGGCGGACGGCGGCTGGATTCCGTGGCCTTCGCCGGATGGCTGCAGGGGCAGCGCGAGGCCGGACGGGACGTGGCGTTTGTGATTGGTGGCGCCTTCGGGCTGGCCCCGACTCTCCTGACGCGCGCCACGGTGCGACTGGAACTTGCCCCGTGGACCCTGCCACACGAACTGGCACGGCTGGTGCTGGCCGAGCAGCTCTATCGCGCGGGGACGATTGTCCGGCGTGAACCCTACCACAAGTGACGGCGGGCGCATTCCGCCCTCCCCGGTTCGGCGGTTAGCTTAAGACGCGGCGCACGCGGCGTTCGCCGCGCCTACTGGAGGCGGACAGCGCATGGAGTGTACGGGCGATCGCGAGTGGGGAGACCGGCGCGTGGCGTGGCGGGGCGGGGAGTGTAGATGACTCCACCGCGTGTCGTCTCGGAGCCGGTCGGGGGCGGACCGCTGGCGCGTGCCGCCGTCGAGGGTCGCACCCCCGCGGGGTGGTATGCGGCTCGGCCGAAGGGCGCGGCGGGGTGGCGCGAGCACGCGGAGCAAGTGCGTGCGCAGTCCAATCCCGACTGGCTCACTGCCCTCGCGCCGGCGTTCAACGCCCACGGCGCCGCCGCGCGGCGACTGGAGTCGGTGGCGCAGGGACGGGGCGTCGTCGTCACGACGGGTCAGCAGCCCGGGTTGTTCGGCGGGCCGGGCTACACGTGGCTGAAGGCGCTCAGCGCGCGGGCGCTCGCCGATCGCATCGAACAGGCGACGGGCATTCCGGCCGCGCCGGTCTTCTGGGCCGCCACCGATGACGCCGATTTTGCCGAGGCCAGCTGGACCGCCGTGGCCTTCGACGAGGAGGTGCGTCGCCTGCGCATCGAGCGCCTCGGCTTTGACGGCCAGGTGATGGCCGCCCAGCCCCTGGGTGACGTGAGCCGACAGCTTGAGGACCTTGCCGCCTCCGCCGGATCGGCCCCTCACCTCGACGTTCTCGAACACGCGCGGCACGCGTACCACGGCGAGGCCACGGTGGGGAGCGCGTACGTGACGCTGCTGCGTGCGCTGTTCGAGCCCATGGGCATTGCGGTGCTTGATGCGTGGCACCCGAGCGTGCGCGATGCCGCGCGGCCAACGCTGGTGGAGGCGCTGCGCCGCGCCGCCACGGTGGACGAGGCGGTATCGCTGCGCAGCGTCGCCATTGAGCGCGCCGGCTTCCGCGCCCAGGTGGCGCGCGTGCCCAAGCTGTCGTTGGTGTTCCGTGTCTCGTCGAATGGAGTCAAGGAACGAATTCCGATGGCACAGGCAGGTGACGTGGCGTTACAGCCGCATATGGTGCTCTCGGCCAACGTGCTGCTGCGTCCGGTGGTCGAACGGGCCATCCTGCCAACCGTCGGGTACTTCGGCGGTCCGGGCGAGGTGGCCTATTTCGCCCAGGTGGGCGCCGTCGCCGAGGCGCTGGGTACCCCGGCGCCGCTCGTCCTGCCGCGCTGGTCGGCGACGATTGTCGAACCGGTCGTGGACCGGATGCTGGGGCGCCTCGGCATGACCTTTGATGACATCAAGCCGCCTCACCAGGCCGAGCGGCGACTCGGCGACCGTGCCATGCCGCCGTTCATCCGCGACACGCTGGAAGCCCTGCGGCGCGATGTGGACGCGCGGCTGAACGCGCTGCGTGAAGACGGCGATGGGGCGTCCATGGTGAACCCGTCCGCGATCGAAGGCGCGCGACACCAGCTCAAGTTCCGGGTGGACCGGCTCGAGCGGCGCTATCGCACGGCCGCGCTCAAGGCGGAGCCGGCCGAGGTGCGCGACCTCGGGAGCGTGCGCGCGGCGCTGATGCCAGAAGGGCAGCGCCAGGAGCGTGTGCTCAATCCACTGCCGCTGGTCGCGCGACACGGCGAGGCGCTGATGGACCAATTGCGCGCCGGCGCGGCGACGCACGCGGCGCAGCTGCTCGGCGGCGCGTGACCGCCCGCCGGGCCGGCGGCGCGGCATACGTGGCGGCCGGCATTCTGCTGAGCCGGATCTTCGGCCTCGTCCGCAACCGCCTGCTCGGACATTTCCTCGGAACCGGCGACGCCGGCGATGCCTTCAGCGCTGCCATCCGCATTCCGAACATCCTGCAGAACCTCTTCGGC
>JAJZRK010000195.1 GCA_021802745.1 bacterium | reverse complement strand
CATGGGCCGTCGCGTTCGTGGGGACCGTGCTTGCCGTGCCGGGATGCGATCAGGCGAGGCCATCTCCGGCAGCGCCCGATGCTTGGCCGTCTCCTGCGACTGAGCTTGCCACTCTCGCTGTCAGTTCGTCGAACGAGGCGTGCGACTCCGTCTGCGTGTTGGTGAATGACGTTCTTCCCCTGCGGTTGACCGTCACGTCGGCGGACTCCGCGGACGGCGCCGTCTTCTTGGCCGCGGTGCGGCTGTCCGTGTCGGCTGGCGATAGCCTGATGCTGGACGCGACAATGTCGCCTGCCGCTGCGAGTGCTGTCGGCGAGGCGGTGGTACTTCGGGTCACGGCGAGCGGTGCGCGCACGGAAATCCCCTTATCCCGCCTCGCTTCAGCAACCGTGCTGCACTTTGCGGCGTCAGGGACGGCAATGGTGCGGTACGAACTGACGCGCCGTGGTCAACACCGACCAACCGGGACGTTTCGTCTGGTCCAACGGCTCTTCGGTCGCTCGAGGGTAGAGGAAGCGACGCGTCCCTGGCGTGACGTCTCAGATGAACGCTTTGCCAACCTCATCGCGTTCAGCTGCGCCCTCGACGTGGAGGCCGACCTGTCGGCGTGCAGTGGACTCGTCTACCAGTTTACGGCACCCGTGTTCTGGGGCGGCGTGTTTGGCGGTTTTCAGTTTGAGCCCGGGTCCGGCGTGATGGGGACCATCGACCTCTCGTTCAGTGCGCCCGTCGAGGCCGTCGAAGTGACGGTGCATGACCCGAGCTTCGCCGGCAACGTGGTTACTTCGTACGATCTGTCGGGTGCCGTCGTCGAAGCGTACTCATATCCCTTCGCACCTCCGGGGACGCTGACGGAGCCCATCCATGTCTTTACCGGGGAGATTGCACGCCTGACGTTCGTGCCGCCTCCAAACGAGTACGTCTCCTACAGCCTGCGCCTCGTCCCGGCAGTGCCTGCGGGCACGCTGGGCCTCTCGTGTCCAGCGGCGGTGACCCGCGGCACGACGGCCACGTGCACGATTACGGCGTCGACGTCTGTGCCGTTTCGGGTCGATTCCATCGTCGCCGTGGCCGTCATCAACGCCGATACGGTCCGCAACCAACTCCTTGCTGCTCCTCGCAACGAACCCGCTGGCGGCACTGTCTCGATTGGCGGCATCATGGTCACAGCGACGGCGCTCCGGGCGTACGGTGCCGTGACCAACGATCAGGGCACGGGCTTCCAGGTGCGTGTCACGCCAGAGCGCCAAATCGTGGTGAACCCCAGGCAGTGGACTTTCTCCCCAAGGCCCGGGCTCTCTGCGCAGCCCGATCCCTTCGACTCGATACCACCGCGACTTGCACCGTACGTGACTCCTCCTCTCGCTATCGATGCGACCCCGGGCCCGGGGCACGCCGCGGTCACCGATCTCGGTCGTCTAGCTATCCGTGTGGGCGACGTCACGTATCTGACAGGAGGCCCGAACGCGCGCCTTGCCTTTCTCACGAGCATACCAACGCTTCCCCGCGCCCCGTGGTGGAGAAACCGAGATCTCGATCCAGGCTCGGCGTGGCGAAGAGACCAGAATGGCGGTACCGATCCAACGTTCAGTACTGCCCGTTGTGATAGCACACAGGTACCGGTCTTCATTCAAGAAGTAGAGCGCCACGAAGGCGTGGGACTCGCAGCGAATTCCCACCAAGGCATTTTCGGTGGTGCGGACCGCTCGCTTGGCAGCACTGTTGAGCAGGTAATCTCCTGTGGCCCCACTGCCACGCGGGCCGATACTGTTCTTCGCGCGCGTGCGAAGGACAGATATGAAATGATGGCATGGCGATTGACCGCAGCGGCGCACGCCCAGTTGGAGCGTACCGACCAAGCTCGGTGGTATTCTCCTGCCCCAACGGGCATCTTTCCGTGCCGCTGGGACTTCACGTCGAGGGACCCGTAAGATGATGCCGACGTCTATGCCGCAGGGTACGAAGGCGATGCTTCGAAGCCGAGCTGCGGTCATCGGTGGACTGGTGATCTGCCTCTCCGTGCGCCTCCACTCTCAGGTACCGCAGCAGGATCCACCGACGGGGAAAGAGTGCCGGTCGGCGCTGCGTATCGTGGAGAAAGGGCATCCGGCGAAGAAGGAAGCATGGGCGCTGGCCGTCGCCCCACGCTGCCCGCTGGCAGACGCCGTGCCCGCACTGGCCGCCATGGTCCGCTCTTTGCGCACGGAGGCGGATACTGCCGTGCTGTTCAAGGCGCTGGTGCCGACGTGGGAGATTGTGGATGAAGGTCTCTTGCTTGCTGCGCTTGACGTCATCAGTGATAACTCCGCGACGGCGAACTCGCGGATTGCCATGACGTTCACGGTTGCTAGTCAGATCTCGGATGGAATGCTCGTGATGTACTGGGATGGAGCGATCGGTGGAGCTCCGGGATGCGGCACGGGATTGACGGGGACGGTGGCTCTCACCAAGGAGACCGAACTGACGGCGGCCACGCTCCGGTCTGCCGTTAGTCGTCTCAATGCAGTGGCGTCGTCACAGTCCGTGCCACTCTCCGTGCGGAACGCTGCTGCATGCGTGCGCGGAAAGATCGAAGCCCGCCTGGAGCTTCCGCAGTAAGGACAGGCGACGGCCGGCTGCGATTGCTGGTGTCCATTCGCGCGCGCGAGATGTTCGGGGAAGTGCGCAACTTGCACAGATTGTGACGAGAAACTGAGCAGGATGTTCGTCCAGCGCGAACTAAGTGAACATTCGCGCACAATTCGTGCGCATTTACGGGGTCCTGATACGCGTGAGGTCCGAGGTTCAACTCCTCGATGGCCCATGCACGAAAACGAAAACCCCGCATCGGCGTCAGCCGGTGCGGGGTTTGGCGTTCGAGGCGGTCACCGCCCCGGCATGATCCGTTCGCTCACGATGTTCAACACCCGCCACTCACCGTCCAGTCGCGCAAGTTGGAGGACGACGAAGGCGTTGGGCATGGCCACTTCCGCCAAGGCCATGCCATCCATTACGTCCACGATTCGTGTCTGCGCGGTCCGCGCGTCCTCGGGCACGACGCGCATCAGCTTCGCTCGGGCCGGCTCGACAATCCCGGAGTAGCGGGTCCGGTTGATCGCTGGCTTCGCGCCGGGGAACGCGCCGAAACCGGACATCGCGACCTCGGGATGCAGCATGCGCTCGAGCCGCGCGGCGTCGCTGGTGTGGATACCGGCGACGAGATCGGCGATCGCTCCGGCGAGCGCCTCGCGGTCCTTGGCGAGCGCCGCATCGCCCTCGTGCATCGCCCTCGCGCGCATCGGCCGCGTTCCGTAGACTCTACGGGGACGGCCCCCGGTCATCTCCTGTCCACCGGGTCTCCCATGCTTAACCTCCGCCGTCTCGCGATCCCGCTCGGGCTCGCCCTGCTCACCTGCGGCAGCGCCGGCACTGCGCAGCTGCCCAGCACCAACCCCTTCGCCACGCCGAGTCCGCTGCTCTACCAGGCGCCGGACTTCACGCGCATCCGCATTGCCGACTTCCAGCCGGCCATCGAAGAGGGTATGCGCCAGCAGCTCGCCGAGGTGTCGGCCGTCATCCGCCAATCGGCGGAACCGACCTTCGCGAACACCATTCTCCCGCTCGAACGCGCCGGGCAGCTGCTGGGGCGCGTCCAACGCGTCTTCGGCGCGCTCACCTCGTCCAACACCAACGACTCGTTGCAGGCGATCCAGCGCGCGCTCGCGCCCAAGCTGGCCGCGCATCGCGATGCGATCAGTCTCAACGACTCGCTCTTTCAGCGCATCAAGACGCTGTACGACCGGCGCGCCACACTCGGCCTGGATTCGCTGCAGCGCCTGGTGGTGGAGCGCTACTACCGCGACTTCGTGCGCGCCGGCGCCCTGCTGAGTGCCGCCGACAAGGATCGCCTGCGCGCGCTGAATCGCGAACAGGCAATGCTCACCAACGAGTTTGGCCGGCGTCTGATGGCGGCCACGCGCGCCGGCGGCGTGGTCGTCAACGATGTCGCCCAGCTCGATGGCCTGAGTGCGGGCGAGATCGCGGCCGCCGCCGGTGCTGCCGCGAACCGCGGCCTGACCAACCACTGGTTGCTCCCCCTGCAGAACACCACGCAGCAGCCGGCGCAGTCGTCGCTGAAGAACCGCGCCCTGCGCCAGCGGCTGTTCGAGGCATCCATCCTCCGCGCGGCGCGCGGCGACAGCAACGACACGCGCCAGATCATCCTGCGCCTCGCCCAGCTCCGCCCGGAGCGCGCCAAGGTCCTCGGCTATCCGTCCTTCGCGGCGTACAACCTCGAAGAGCAGATGGCCAAGACGCCGGACAACGTGCTGAAGCTGCTCCAGCAGCTCGCGGTACCCGCCACGGCGAAGGCACGGGGTGAAGCAGCGGCCATGCAGTCGCTCGTAAACAAGCAGGGAGGCACATTCGCGCTCGAGCCGTGGGACTGGCAGTACTACGCCGAACAGGTGCGCGTGGCGCAGTATGCGCTGGATGAGGAGCAAATCAAGCCGTATTTCGAACTCGACCGCGTACTCCGCGACGGCGTCTTCTTTGCGGCGCAGCAACTCTATGGCCTGACGTTCAAGGAACGAAAGGACATTCCGGTCTATCATCCCGACGTGCGCGTCTTCGAGGTCTTTGACGCCGACTCGTCACTGGGGCTGTTCTACGCGGACTACTACAAGCGCGACAACAAGAACGGCGGCGCCTGGTCGAGCGGGTTCGTGAGCCGCTCCGCGCTCCTCGGTACGCGTCCGGTGGTGATCAACAACTGCAACTTCACCAAGCCCGCCGCGGGCCAGCCGGCCCTGCTCACCTGGGACAACGTCACCACGATGTACCACGAGTTTGGCCACGCGTTGAGCAGCTTTCTCAACGCCGCGCCGTACCCGCGGCTCGCCGGCAACATGCCACGCGACTTCACGGAGGTGCCCTCGCAGTTCAACGAGCACTGGGCGCTGCATCCCGACGTCTTCGCGCATTACGCCAAGCATTACCAGACAGGCGCACCGATGCCGGCCGCACTCGTGGACAAGATTCGGCGCACCACGACATTCGATCAGGGCTTCGCGACCACGGAATATCTCGGCGCAGCCCTGCTCGACATGGCGTGGCACACGCTGACGGTCAACGACCACCCGACGGATGCGGATGCGTTTGAGGCGCAGGCGCTGAGGCGCTTCGGCGTGGACCTGCCGCTCGTTCCGCCGCGCTACAAGACCAGCTACTTCTCGCACAGCTGGGGCGGCGGCTATGCGGCCGGTTACTACGCGTACATCTGGAGCGAAGTGATTGACGCCGACGCCTATGCCTGGTTCGAGGAGCACGGCGGGCTCACGCGCGCCAACGGCCAGCGCTTCCGCGACCTGGTTCTCTCACGCGGCGGCACCGGCGACATGGCCACCATCTATCGGCAGTTCCGCGGGCGCGACCCCGAGATCGGGCCCCTGCTGGCCAACCGGGGGCTCTCTGCCGAAAAGCGCTAGGTTGCTGGCATCGCCACGGCTGAGGTAGCACGAACGAAACAGGGCCCCTCGTTGGAGGGGCCCTGCTTCGCAGCTTCGCTTCGCTGAAACTACCCGAGCACGTTGACGAGCCGCAGCAGGATCGCCGCGTGCTCGGCGCTCAGGAACTTCTTGCCGCCCTGTGCCGAGAGTTCGTTGCGGAAGGCGCCGTACGAGCCCTGGCGGAGCTTCACGCACATCGAGTTTGCCACGCCCGCGTTGCTCACCCAGCGCTGCACGAGCGAGCACAGGCTGCCCGACGTCACCGATACCGTGAAGCTGGTGGAAGCCGTGTTCGAGTTGCCGGCGTTGTCGCTCGCCGACGCCGAGCGGCTGTTGGTGCCGATGGCGAAGGTGAAGGCGTCGCCACCGATGTTGGCGCAGGTGTTTGACGCGAGTCCCGACATGGCATCGCTCGCCGAGCACGTGATCGCGACCGACTCGTCCACGGTGTAGCTCCCGGCGTTGCCGCTGTAGCCGATGACCGGCTTGGTGGCGTCGCGCTTGGCAAACGCCGACTGCGCGGCGGTCAGGCCCGCGCCGTTGACCGCCGAGCACGTGTACGTCGTGCCGGCGTTGTCGGTGGACGTCGTCGTGGCAAAGATCGGAA
>JAJZRK010000194.1 GCA_021802745.1 bacterium | reverse complement strand
GGGCCGGCGGCCGCCACCCGTCAGGCCGACCGCCCCCCGGAGTGCCGGCGGCGGGCAGCGATCGGCCAAAGCCATCGGCGTCGTCCTTCCAGTACGACTCAGCCTTCGGCTGCTGTTCCACGGTCAGGAGCTTGAGCGCAGCCTGCCGCGACCACTCGTCATGCTCGCGAATGACGCGCAGCAGGCTCATCATGTGGGCGCGCGCGGCGCGCATCGTGACGCGCCCTGAATCCCAGCCGCGATAGGACGCCGCGTTCTTCTCCTGCAGCCCCTTCGCGACGGCCTTCAGGGCCGTCACCTGGCTATCGGTGAGCGCGAGCTTCTTCTTCTTTTCGAGCACGACGCCGACCGGACTGTGGTCGGCAAGGTCGGAGGATCGGGGCATCTGGAAGCCGCGGCCGCCGATGTCGCCGGCACGCTCGCCCTTGATGTTGACGCCGCGTTGGGCGCCGGCGAGCGCGGGAAGCGCGATGAGCGCGAGAACTAGCGGGGTGCGATTGATATGCACGGGGCCTCTCCGTTGGGGCCGCGTCAGGGTACGAGACTAGAATGCCAGCCGCCGGTCCAACGCGCGAGGGGGGTCGAGCGCTGGACTAGTGCCCGCTGTCCTGCAGCACCATGCCCCGCGGCTTGCCGTTGTGCCAAAAGAGCATCAGGGGCATGGACGCGAGCAGCACGAAACCGCTGATCCAGTAGATGCGCGAAAAGGCGAGCACGCTCGCCTGCACGCCGACGGCCCGGTCCATGATCATCAACGCCTGCTGGTGCGCCACCGGCAGGCTCGCCCCCTTGGCCGCGAGGGCGTGGGTCAGCACGTCCATGCGCGCCTGCACGTCGGGCGCGGTGGCCACGAGGTGGTCGGCGAGGAGGGCCTTCTTCGACTTCGTGATGTGGCTGAGCGTCGTGGCCATCACCGCGATCCCGATGGAGCCGCCGAGCTGCCGGGTGAGGTTGAACAGCCCCGTGCCGTTCGCCATGTCGCGCGGCGCGAGTTCGGCGAGCGCAATGGCGTTGAGCGGGATGAACATCATGCCCAGCGCCACGCCGCGCAGGATCAGCGGCCAGAACAGGTCGTGCGCACCGCTGTCGAGCGACAGGAACGCGAGCAGGTACATGCAGACGCCGAACAGCGACGCGCCGAGCAGGATCACGGGCCGGCCGTCCGGCAGCATTCGCAGGCGGCGTCCCATGATGGCCATCGTGACCGCCGACGCGATGGCGCCGGGCAGGATGACGAGGCCGGTCTGGTTGGCGGTGAGTCCGTGCAGGCTCTGCAGGAAGATCGGGAGCACGAACACCGACCCGAAAAGCGCGAAGCCGAGGACGGCCCCCATCAGCACGCCGGTGGAGAGCTGCCGGTTGTTGAGCAGGTGGAAGTTGATGACCGGCTCATCGGTGTGCAGCTCGTGCCAGACGAGCCAGCTGAACGCGGTGGCCGAGACGACGGCCAGCGTCGTCACGAAGCCGGAGTCGAACCAGTCGTAGCGTTCGCCGCGCTCGAGCATCCACTGCAGCGAGCCGATGGCCACCGTGAGCAGGGCGATGCCGAGCCAGTCCACCTTGTCGGCGCGCACCTGATGCTCGGAATCCGTGACGTACGTCCATACGAGCCCGGCGGCGATGAGCCCGAGCGGCAGGTTGATGTAGAAGATCCAGGGCCAGTTCCAGTTGTCCACGATGTAGCCGCCCAGCGTCGGGCCGAGCGTCGGCCCCACCATCACGCCAACGCCGAAGATCGCCTGGCCGATGCCCACCTCGTGCGGCGGGAACGCCTCCCAGAGCGTGGATTGTGCGGTGGAGAGCAGCGCGCCGCCGCCGATCCCCTGCACGACGCGCCAGAGGACGAGCCCCCAGAGCGTCGTGGAGGCGCCGCAAAAGAACGACGCCGTGACGAACAGGAGAATCGAGGCGGTGAGGTAGCGCTTCCTCCCGAAATACGCCGAGAGCCAGGCGGACATCGGGATGACGATGACGTTGGCGATGATGTAGCCGACACTCACCCATGAGATCTCGTCGAGCGTCGCGCCGAGGTTTCCCATCATGTGGGGAATGGCAACGTTCACGATGGACGTATCAATGAGCTCGAGCACCGCCGCCATCGTGACGGCGGCGGCGATGAGGTATTTGTGCTGGTAGCGGTCGGGCGTGGGGGGCATGGAGAGAGACAGACGGTGGACGGTAGACGGTGGACGGTGGACGGTAGACGGTGGACGGTAGACCGTGGACAGCAGACGGTGGACGGTCGGTGGCGAACCGAGGGTGCGAGACGCCCCGGCGTGGACGGTCGTCCGTCGACCGTCGACCGTCGACCGTCTACCGTCCACCGTCTACCCTCACGTGCACAATGACGCTCATGCCGGGGCGCAACGGACGGTCGTCGCCGCACGCCTTGGTCACGGCAATCCGCACCGGCACGCGCTGCACGACCTTGGTGAAATTCCCCGTGGCGTTGTCGGGCGGGAGCAGCGCGAAGCGCGCGCCGGTGGCTGCGCCGACGCTCTCCACCTTGCCCTCGGCGTCGCAGTCCGGGTACGTGTCGAGCTCGAGCTCCACAGGCTGCCCAATGCGCATGTCGGCGAGCTGCGTCTCCTTGAAGTTCGCCGTCACCCACGTGTGCGTCGCGTCCACGATGGTCAGGAGGGGCTGCCCCGGGGAAACGAGCTGGCCCACTTCCACCTGCTTCTTCGACACGACGCCGGTGAGCGGGGCGTGGATGCTCGTGTACGCGAGCTGCAGCTTGGCGTTCTCCAGCACGGCGCGGGCGCCGGCGAGTCGCGCGTCGGCGAGGCGCGATCCGGCCTGCGCGCTGGTGAACTGCGCATCGGCCGACCGAGCCTGCCGTTCGACGGCGAGCAGGCTGGCCGTCGCCTGGTCGTAGGCCGACTGCGCGGCGTCGAGCTGCTGCCGGCTCACGATCTGCCGCCCCACCAGTTCCTTGGCACGCGCGAGATCGGCGGTGGCCTTGGCGACCTGCGCGCGCGCGGCGTCAATCTGCGCGGCAACCACCTGCCGCTGGCTCGCCGCGTTCGTGAGCTGCGCATCGGCCTGGCCGCTGACGCCGCGCCCGCCCGCCACCGACGCCGCGGCGTCATACTCGGCCTGCGCCTGCTCGACGCGCACGGCGTACTCCGCGGTGTCGAGGCGCACGAGCAGGTCGCCTTCCTTCACCGGCTGGTTCTCGCCGACGGAGAGCTGCGACACGTAGCCGCCGACCTTGGCAAGCACGGGGACAATGGCGCCGTCCACCTGTGCGTTGTCCGTGCTCTCGTGCGCCCGGTTGTACAGGGTGGTCTTGCCCACCCAGAACAGGACACCAGCGACGGCGACGGCAACGGTTGGAATAAGGGGCTTCTTCATGCGATTGGGGGATTGGGACTCAGGATTGCGATTCAGTACGGCGATTGATGATCACGATTCGCGATTACGGCAGGTCGGTGACGGTGCCCTCGGCGCGCGCCAGCGTCACGCGCGCGGCCTGGTACGACGCGCGCGCATCCACGACCAGCGTGCGGGCGGCGTTGATGCCCAGCGAGGCGGTGATGACGTCGGCGTTGCCCGAGACGCCAGCGGTGAAACGGGCGCGCGCCTGGTCGAGCTCCTGCTGCGCGAGCGCGAGGCGGTCATCCGCCGCCGCGAGCATCTCGCGCGCCGTGGCGAGGTCGAGCAGGGCGGCGCGCACGTCAATGGCGACTTGAGCCTCGAGGTCACGGCGCCGGGCGTCGGCCTCGCGGACCTGCGCGTGCTGCTCCTGCAGCCGGCCCTCGCGCCGGAACCCGTCGAAGATGGGCACCGACACCTGCACGCCCCATGTGTACGTGTTGAGCAGGTGCGCGCTGGACGGACCGATCACCCCCTGGTCGCCGAACACCCCAAGCGTCGGGAGGCGTTCGAGGCGCGTTGCCGCCACGGTACGCTCGGCAGCGATCTTCTGCTCGTCCACGGCCCGGATGTCGGCGCGATGCGCAAGCGCAATGCGCGTTCCCTCGTCGGCCGTTGGTAGGGTCGCGTCGAACGGCAGGGCCATCAGGGAATCGCTGAGCACGAGTTCGACGCCGGCATCGAGGCCGGTGATGCGGCGGAGTTCGAGCCGGGCGCGGTCGCGATCGGCGCGGGCGCCGATCAGCTGGGCGTGGGCCTGCGAGAGCTGGCTGCGCGCGCGCGTGACGTCGAGCGCCACGCCAACTCCGGCCTGCACCTGGTCGCGGGCAATGGCGAGCAGCTCGGCGGCGAGGGTGGAGTCGGCGAGGCGCGCGCTGAGCACGGCGTCGGCTCGCACCGCGCGGACGTACATGGCGGCGGCGAGCGCCGCGGCCTGGTCGCCGGCGCCGGCCGCCTCGGCTTCCGCCACACGCACCTGCTGGCGCACGGTGCCGAGCTTCGCCGCGACGGAGAAGTCGAGGAGGTTCGCCTGGGCGCGGCCGCGCAGGTCGAGCACCGTGACCGGCGGGATGATCTCGCCGTTCGGGTCGAAAACCGGCTTGCCGGTGGCGTCGCGGAACGAGAAGCCGAAGGTGGCGGTGTTCTGGTTGCGCTGATTCCGGCCGGCGCTGGCGGAGATGGTGGGGAAGAGCAGCGAGCGCGCCTGGCGAACGCGGGCATCGGCCTGCGCGACGCGCGTGCGCGCGATGGTCGCGGCGCCGCCCTGCGAGGCGGCGAGGCGGGCGGCGCCGCCGAGCGTGAGCGTGACCGGGGCCTGGGCGGCCGCGGCGCCGGGGAGCAGCACCAGTGCGGCACGAAGGAGAGAGCGGGTCCGGATCATGAGGCGGGGCGGTTGAACGCGGGATTGCGGAGCGCGGCGAGTGCGAAGTCCACGATGACGTCAATCAATTGCTGGCGGTCGCGCGACTGATACTCCGGACGGATCGAGCAGGCGCTGATCCAGTGCCGGTGCATGATGACGAGCGAATTGGCGAGGCCGACGGCGAGGCGGGGTTCGATGTTGCGGAATTCGCCCGAAGCGACGCCGCGCGCGATGACCGTTTCGAGCATCGCCCACGCCCGGTCAATTACTTCGCGGTTATAGAACGCGAGCAGGTCCTGATGCTTGGGAAGCTCGGCGATGAGAATGCGAAACCAGCCGTCAAACCGCGGATGGGTGGTGAAGGCCCAGTTCGCACGAAGCGCGCGCTCGAGCGCGGCGCTTGCCGATTGCGCGGGCGGCCCCTGATGCGCGTCGCGGAGCTGCGCGGCGATGACGTCGTTCACGACGGCCTTGAAGAGCTCTTCCTTGCTGGCGAAGTAGAGGTAGATGGTCCCTTTGGAGACACCGGCGCGGTGCGCGATATCATCGAGCTTGGCCGCGTTGTAGCCGAACTGGGAAAAGACGTCGAGTGCGGCCTCGATGAGCTGGTGCGGGCGCTCGCCGGGAAGGCGGCGCCAGCGTGGATCGGGGGCAGTCTGGGTGATGGACACTCGCGGCCCTCGCGTGATGACCGTCGGGTCGGGTGGCACACATAGAAAGGCTGGGCGTGAAGCCCAGCCTTACTGACTGGTCAGTAACTTATTCAATGGAATGCGTGCGTCAACTGGCAGGCTGGTCTTTCAGTGCATATACCCTTTCCGCCTCTCGAGGTGGCTGGCGTCCGCGACGGGGTTGGCTTTGCCGCGGGCCGCTTTCTTCGGGCGCCGTCATCCGTCACATTCGACAGATCGTTCCGCGACCCCAACCTGAGCTGCCATGACACTCGTCCGCGCGCTCACCGCGCTGCTCCTGCTCGCCGCCCCGGCCCTCCCGGCCCAGGAGTCCGACCCCGCATTCATCAAGGCGAACTACACCAAGCACGTCGTGCGCATCCCAATGCGCGACGGCGTGAAGCTGTTCACATCTATTATGTGCCAAAGGACGCCGGGCCCGGCCGCATCTATCCGATGGTCATGGAGCGCACCTGTTACTCCATCGCCCCCTACGGCGAGACCGAATACCCGGCGCAGCTCGGCCCGAACCGCTTCATGATGCGCGACAAGTACATCGTCGTGTACCAGGATGTGCGCGGCCGGTTCATGAGCGAGGGCAAGTGGATGAACGTGCGCCCCATCATTGACCATCCGTCGGGGCCCGGCCAGACGGACGAAGCGACGGACACGTACGACACTATCGAGTGG
>JAJZRK010000193.1 GCA_021802745.1 bacterium | reverse complement strand
GCAGAGGCGTCGAGACGAAAATCCATCTCCTCGGCAATGCGATTCGAGAACTCGTCAATCACGGCGACCACGCCGCGCACGTGCGGGTTGGGCCACTGCCACGCCACCCACCGCATGATGCGGCGCGCGATGCGAAGGTCCTGGTCAATCACCTGTTCGACGCGGGGGCGCAGCACCTTCACGGCGACGTCCCGCCCCTTGTACAGCGCGCGGTGCACCTGCCCGAGCGAGGCGGCGGCCACCGGTGCGCGGTCGAAGCGCTCGAAGATCTCCTCGGCTGGCCGGCCGTAGGCGGCGATAATCTCGCGATCAATCTCGGCGGTCGGCACCGGCGGCACCTGGTCGTGCAGCGTGCCGAGCACGCTGATGTACGGCTCCCCAATCAGGTCGGCGCGCGCCGCGAAAACCTGCGCGAGCTTCACGAAGGTCGGGCCCAGCGAGGCAATGTCCGCGACGATGCGCTCGGCGCGCCGGCGGTGGAACTCGGCCGTGCGCGTGAGCGGCGCCCCCCAGAACAGCCAGCGGCGGCGGTCGCGCAGCAGCGAGAGCACCAATGGCAGCAGGGTGAGAATGATGCGGAGGGAGCGCATACTCCCAACCTAACGCTTCTGCTACGGCAGAAGTTCGAACCCGGCCAGTTCGAAGTGCGCGTCCAGGGCGAGCGCGTGGCGCAGGCGTCGGGCGTTCATGACCTCGAAGCTCACCGCGTCGGCCAGGCTCAGGCGCTGGTCCGTGAAGCGGCGCAGCCAGCGGTCCACGGCCGCACGCTCGGTGTCGCGGTCCACGAACACCACCTCATGCGAAGGATCCTGATAGAGGCTGTCGAGGAACCGGACGCCCTCGGCGGGGCCGCGAAAGCGACTGATCAGGATCTGCATCTCGGCCACGACCAGATTGGTCGTCACCAGTGTCGTCTTTCGCTCGATGAGGCGGCGGTACGCGGCGAGGGCCGGCTTGTGCCGCGCCTCCCTGGGGCTGAGCGCGGCGAACCAGCCCGAGGTGTCGAGGAAGGCGCCGGTCACCGACGCCTGCCACGACGGCCGGTGTACGACTCGGCCAGCACTGCGTCATGGTCGGCGGCCACGTTCGCCGGCCAGGCCGCGTCGAGCCCGTCGGCGACGAAACGGAGCATTGGACTCTCCATATCCTGTTCACGCGCGAAGGCGCGCATCCCCCGGCGCATCACCTCGGCCTTTGACAGGCCGGCGGTGGTGGAGAGCCGGGCGAGCAGCGCGCTGTCGTCCGCCCCGAGATAGACCTGGACGGGCTCGCGGACGCGTGACGGCGTGGGAAGGGAGCGCTTGGCCATGAGATCAATATAGTACATGTAATACATGAAGGCAATTACATGTACCCCAAAACACTCGCCTCCGGGTGCTACCGGCCGAACCCCAGCGCGCGGGCCACCGCACCCTGCTGCACATCGAGCGTCAGGAAGCTGATGTCCGAAGGCTCGGGCGAGAAATACAGGGCGGTCGCCAGGTGCCAGCAGTCGGCGCCGCGCACGTAACCGGCGGCCAGCACCGTCGCGATCTCTGCACTCAGGGCGCGTTCCGCCGCGATCCAGACAATCGGTTCGAGCAGTTCGTCGAGCGGCAACGAGCCTTGGCTCCCCTCCCGACGAAGCGCCGCGCGCAGTTCCGCTTCCAGGAGCGGTGCGGCCACAAGTTCGTCGAAGCTCGCGAGACGTCGCTGAACTGCTGCCGAGTTGCGCTCGTCGAATGCGATCGCGCCGAGACAGGACGTGTCGACGTACGCCGTCTTCAATCGCGTTCCTCGAGGAAGCGCTTCAGGGCACCGGGGCGGTGGATGACCGCCTTGAACCTCCGGCGCTTGCTTCTGGCCGGTATGAGTACTCCTCGTGCCTCAAGTTCCGCCATCCGCGCCTCGATCCCCGTCGCCTTCTTCGCCGCCGGCCGAATCTCCACCGCCGGCTCACCATGCACGGTCACCACCACCGTGTGCCCTTCCCGCACGCGGCGCACGATCGCCGACAGCTTGGCCTTGGCTTCGTAGAGCGAGTACTGGTCTTTCTTCATGCCCGCACCATATCTAGTCTGACCAGACTAGTCAAGAACGCCGCGTCGACCGCCGGGCGAGCTTGCATTCGCCAGCCAGCCCGTGCGACCGAGCCTCACCCCGGCTTGGCGACCGTATCAATCCGGATATCGCGCCACTTCCCGAGCCGGAACCGCCAGATGCTCAGCGTCGCCCGCGTGAAGTGCCCAATGACGATCGCCATCCAGATGTGGTGCGCCTGCAGCGTCGTCGTGGCGCTCAGGATCTCGAGCAGGCCGATGGGAAGCAGGACCTGTGAGATAATGGAGATGTAGAGCGGCCCCTTCGTGTCGCCCGTTCCCGTCAGGCCGCCGGTGTACGTCAGTGCCGTCGTGATGAAGAAGCCCGACACGGCGAGCCAGCGCAGCATTTCGGTGCCGCGCGCGAGGCTGGCGGCGTCGCGCATGCCGAACAGCCCGAACAGGGTGCCGGGCATCACGATGAACAGCAGGCCCACGAACACGGCGATGACGAGCCCAAGCCGGTTGGCCGTGTGCACGGCCGCCACCACGCGCTCGGGCTTCTTGGCGCCGAGGTTCTGCCCCGCCACCGTCGCCGCGGCGCCCATCAGCCCCACTGACGTCCACGTGATGAACGAGAACAGTTCCGAATACCCCACGGCGTACACGGCCTGCACGTGGCCGCTGTCGGGCAATGACCCCATGAACCGCAGGAGCATCACGCCGCCGAGGTTCATCACCACGCCCTGCACACCGGCCGGCAGGCCGAAGCGGAAGAGCTGCTTGATCACCGGCCAGTCCCAGCGCTTGTCCATGTCTACGTGCCAGTGGATCACCAGCCCGCCGCGCCCCATCAGCCAGAAGCCGACCGCGCTCGCGAGCCCCATGGCGATGCACATGCCGAGCGCGGCGCCCATGGTGCCGAAGGCGGGAATGGGGCCAAGGCCGCGGATGAGCGTCACGTTCAGCACGAGGTTCAGCACGGTCATGAGCACGCCGAGGCGCAGTCCGGTCTTGGCGTCGCCCGCCGCGCGCAGCGCTCCGCTGAGCATGAAGAACAGCATCATGCCGATGCCGCCGACGAACAGCGTGCGCAGGTACGGCAGCGCCTGCGCCCGTACCTCGGGTGTGGGGTGCACGAGCCCGAGCAGGGTGGGCGACAGGAACCAACCGAGGGGCGCGATGATGCACAGCGCCATCGCCCCCGACGCGAGGAAGGCCTGGTACGAGACGTGGTTCACCGCCTCCGCATCGCCGGCCCCCGCGTGACGCGCCACCAGCACGCCCATCCCCGTGAAGATGGACATGATGAACGTGATGACGACGAGGAAGATCTGGAACGACACGCCGACGGCGGCGTTGCCCGCGTAGCCCACCAGGTGGCCGACCAGCGCGTGGTCAATGACCCCCTGCATGCCGCCAATGAAGTTCTGCAGCACGCTCGGCCAGGCGATCAGCCAGACCGCGGCGAGAATAGGCCCTTCGACGATGGAGCGGTCGAAGGGCTTCGATTTCGAGCCAACGGGGGGCGCCGTCATGCCGTAGAAGCAACCCGATGGAGCCCCCCAAGGCAAGCGAACGCCACTCGGCGGGCTCTTTCGGTGCCGGGGGCGCCGAGCGTATCGTGTAGCGTACCGGCAAACCTCCGTGGGAGCGAGCCATGCCGGTCACCGCCAAGCGGTCGAGGCTCTTCTATGACCGCCTCGGCGAACAGATCGCCGACGAACTCGTGGGGTGGTTCAACGCCGTGAACGCAACCTACCGCAGCGACCTTCGTGAACTCAACGAGCTGAACTTCGCGCGCTTCGACGCGAAGCTCGAGCAGCGCTTTGCGCAGTTCGAGCTCAAGGTCGAGCAGCGAATGGCGGAGTTTGAGCTCAGGATCGAGCAGCGGATGGCGGAGTTCGAACTTCGCGTCGAACGGCGGATCTCCGCCTTTGAGGCGAGGATGGAGGAGCGCATGGCAGCGCTCGAAGTGAAGTGGGAGCAGCGCATGGCGGCGCTCGAGGCAAAGATGGAGCGCCGCTTCGCGGAACAATCGTGCTGGCTGTTCGCCGCCTGGGCGTCCTTGCTCATCCCTATCATGGGGCTCTGGTTCCGCGGCTAGATTATCGGGGGTCTCCCACTCCATGACCCCAATGCCCGCACATATCGCTTTCCTCGGCACCGGCCGCCTCGGCGCCGGCTTTGTCGAAGCCGCGCTCGGCCGCGGCGACCGTGTGACCGTCTGGAACCGCACGCCCGAGAAGGCGCAGGCGCTCGCCGCCTTCGGCGCGACGGTGGCCGCGACCCCCGCGGAAGCCGTGCGGGGCGCGTCGCGCGTGCACCTCGTGCTCAAGGACGACGCGGCCGTGGAGAGCGTGATCGCCGAGTGCCGCGACGCGCTGGGCAAGGACGCGATCGTCGTGGACCACACCACCACGCAGCCCGCGCTGACGGCGGCACGGGCCATTCGGCTGAACGCCGAGGGGGTGAAGTACCTGCACTGTCCCGTGTTTGTTGGGCCGGCGGCGGCGCGCCAGGCGCGCGGGAACATTCTCGTGGCCGGGCCGCAGGCGCTGTTTGACGCCGTGAAGCCGGCGCTCGAGCGGCAGGCGGCGCGCGTCGTGTACTATGGTGAGCGCCCCGACCTCGCCGCGGTCATCAAGCTCATCGGCAACGCCTATCTCATTGGCACCGGCGCGGTGATGGCCGACTTCATGACCATCGCGCGCAGCGCCAACGTGAGCGCGGAGCAGGCCATGTCGCTGTTCGACTTCTTCGACCCCGCCAACATCGTGCAGACGCGCGGCGTGAGCATGGCCAAGGGCGACTTCACGCCGAGCTTCGAGCTGACGATGGCGCGCAAGGACGTGAAGCTGATGATCGAGACGGCGGGGGCGCGGCCGCTGGCCGCGTTGCCCGGCGTGGCCGCGCGTATGGACGCGCTGATTGCGGGCGGGCATGGCGGCGAGGACTTCGGCGTCATCGCCATTGACGCGGTGCGCTAACCAACTGCCACCACTCCCCAAGATTCGCCGTCGCGCCCCTTCGTGTCCTTCGCACCTTCGTGGTAGAAGTAGCCTCGAAACTCCTAGCCCCTCCCCTGCCACTTCGGCATATTTCATCGTAGCGAGGGCCCCCGCTCACTCGCCTCTTCCGACCCACACCCCGGGCTTCGCGCCCGCTGCGAGCGACTAGCCGTGTCTGCCGAAAACGCCACCCTGCTGAAGACGCCCTTCTACGCCGAGCACGTGGCGCTGGGCGCGAAGATGGTCCCCTTTGCCGGCTTCGAGATGCCGGTCCAATACCCCACCGGCATCACCAACGAGCACAACATCGTCCGCAACGCGTGCGGCCTGTTCGACGTGAGCCACATGGGCGAGTTCAAGATCACCGGGCCGCAGGCCATGGCGTTCGTGAACTACGTCACCAGCAACAACGTCGCCGCGCTCGCCAGCGGCCAGGTGCACTACTCGGGCATCCTCTACGAGAACGGCACCTTCGTGGACGACTGCCTCGTCTACTTCCGCAGCAACGACCACGTGATGATGGTCGTGAACGCGTCCAACAAGGACAAGGACTTTGCCCACATCAGCAAGTACGTGGGCAAGTTCGACTGCAAGCTCGAGGATATCAGCGACCAGGTGGCCCTGCTCGCGCTGCAGGGGCCCAAGGCGCAGGCGATCCTCGCCACGCTGACCGACGTGAACCTCGACGCCATCAAGTACTACCACTTCACCGACGGCAAGGTGGCCGGCGTGGGGCCGATGATCATCTCGCGCACGGGGTACACGGGCGAGGATGGCTTCGAGCTCTACCACGACGTGAAGGACGCCAAGGCGGTGTGGGACGCGATCATGGCCACGGGCCAGGTGCAGGCGGTGGGGCTCGGCTGCCGCGATTCGCTGCGCCTCGAGATGGGGATGGCGCTCTACGGCAACGACATTGATGACACGGTTACGCCGCTCGAGGCCAACCTCGGCTGGCTGGTGAAGCTCAAGAAAGGTGACTTCGTGGGGAAGGCGGCGCTCGAGGCGCAGAAGGCGGCCGGCGTGCCGCGCAAGCTCGTGGGCTTCACCATCGCCGACAAGGCGTTCCCGCGGCACGGCTATCCCGTGTTCGTGTACGGCCCG
>JAJZRK010000192.1 GCA_021802745.1 bacterium | reverse complement strand
CCGCTGACCTGCACGGCCTGCGCGTCGAGCCCGCCGCAGTCGCGCAGCACCTCGCGCACGCTGACGCCGAACGGATACTCGTAGATTCCCGGACGCTCGCAGTCGCCGGAGACGCAGAAGAGCTTGGTTCCCGCCGAGTGCGGCGTGCCGTGCCCGGCGAACCAGGCGCCGCCCTTTAGCGCAATCATCGCCGCCGCGGCGAAGGTCTCGACATTGTTCACCACCGTCGGCCGGCGGTTGAGCCCCGCCACAACCGGCAGCGGCCACCGCTTGCGCGGCTTGGCGCGCCGCCCCTCGATGGACTCGATGAGCGCCGTCTCCATGCCCGCGATGTACGCGCCGGCGCCCCAGTGGATTTCAATGTCGAAGGCGAAGCCGGTGCCGAGGATGTTGCGGCCGAGCAGGTCGGCCTCGCGCCGCGCGGCGAGCACCGCCTCGAGGTGCGGCTTCAGGTACCAGTACTCCTGGCGGATGTAGAGAATGCCGCGCGACGAGCCGACCACGTACCCGCAGATCGTCATCCCCTCGAACACGAGGTCGGCGTAACTCGTGAGGAGCACGCGATCCTTGAACGTGCCGGGCTCGCCCTCGTCGGCGTTGCAGATGACGTAGCGTTCCGGCGCGGAAAGGTCGCGGCACGTCTCCCACTTGATGGCGGCCTTGAAGCCGGCGCCGCCGCGCCCGCGCAGGTCGGAGCGATAGAGTTCCTTGAGCGTCTCGTCGGCGCCGCGCCGCCAGGCGTGTCCCGACGAGGGATCCACCGCCTCTTCGTAGTGGATGTCCTTGAGCGTTTCGTCGCCGCCGCGCAGCATGGCCGCCTTGAGCGCCGCCCCGCGGTCGATCGTCCGGCGAAACATCACGTCGGACCGGCGAAAGTTGTCCTCCACGAGGAAGAGCTCCGAGGGCCACGCACTGACCGGCGTGCGCGCGTTGATCAGTTCGGCAATCAGGTCCATGCGCACGCGCGTGAGGCGCGTGAGCGCCAGTCCGTTGATGAGCGCCGCCGGGCCCTGGTCGCACATCCCCGTGCACGAGGTGAAGTGCACGCTCGCCCGCCCGTCATGGCGCGTCTCGCCGAGCTTCACGCCGAGGCGGTTGCAGAGATACGTGGCGAGGCCCGTGCTCCCCTGCATCCGGTCGGTGATGTTGTCGCTGACGTAGACGACGTACTCGCCGAGGTAGGCGTCGTTCAGGAACGAGTAGAAGCCGACGAGGCCGCGCACGTGCGCGCGCGTCACGCGCAGATGCTCGGCGATCAGTTCGACCGCGGCATCCGGCACGTAGTGGTAGCGGTGCTGCACCTTGATGAGGATCTGCAGCAGCTCGCCCGGATCGCGTTCGTGGGACTCGAGAATCTCGCGAACGGCGTCCATGGCGGGGGGCGTTTCCTCGCGCCACATGTGCGACTCCCTGGCCGCTGGGCCATCGGCACCGGCACGACACGTGCCGGTACGGTTAAACTAGCGTTTGGGCAGATCAGGCAATGTAGGGCGCAACCTCAAGTTGAGTCGGCGAGCCAAGCACGCGCGGTGCGCGGCTCCCCGACAGCCGCTCAGCGCAGCCCGACGCGCCGCCGCATGAACCACTCGACGCACAGCAGCGCGAGCACCAGCGCGTACCACCACCAGCCGTCGCGCACGCTCGGCCGCTCCTCGGACGCGAGGGTGCCGCTCACGGCCGTGCGCGAGACCACCGGACGCCGCGGTATCCATTCCGCCGACGCATTCACCGCAAAGACTGAAGTGCCGCCCGCCACGGTCGCGCGCCAGATGCCGGCGGCGAGCGGCGGCGATGTCGCCACGCCCAGCGCGTCGCTGAATCGCAAGGTCGTCGGCGCCTCGGCTGCCGCGCCGTCGCGGCGCAGCGTCACGCGAATCAGCGAGTCGCGCGCGGCGCCGCGCCGCCACGTCACCGGTTCCCCTTCGCGCAGCCACGGCGAAGCGACGAGCGCCGCACGGTCATCGGCTCCGCCTTCCGCCAGCCAGTCGAAGACGCTGCCCCAGAGGGCGGCGAACGCGTCGGCCGAGCGGCCGCCCCGGAACTGCCACCGCCACAGGCCGCGCACCGGGAGCACCGCGATGCGGCGGGGCGCGTCATAGCCCGCAACGACGACTCGCTCGTCGAACCGGCGCGCCCGGCGCGTGCTCAGGGCGCTCCATGACGTGCCCACCGGCGCGGGGCCAACGGCAATGGGGGGCAGCGAGTCCCATGGCACGCCGCTCAGCGCCGGCGCGAGCGGCGATGCCCCCGCCTGCTCCGTGAAGTACTCGCCGTCGTCGTCTCCCGGAGGCGGGACCAGCGCGAGCGCACCGTGGCCCAGCGCCCGTGGCGCACCAAACAGCGCCGTGTCACCGTGCAGCACGGCAATCGGCGAGCGCGAGAGCGCATCGCGCACCACCGCCTCTTCGACGCGCGCGAGCGTGCCCTCCTCGCGCCACTGCCCCGGCGCAACGCGCAGGAAACCACGCACCCCAAACGCCAGCGCGCCGCGCATCAGCGCCAGCGCGAAGCGGGCGTCCTCATCCGGCGCGGTGGAGACGAAGACGGCGGTCGGTCCGCCGCGCACCTCGAGCACGGTCGTCAGCGTGTCGTTGCGGGCCTGCCGGTCGCCGGCCGCCGCGGCGATCACGTGCAGCACGACGGCGCCGCGACGGTTGGGCTCGCGCAGCCGCACGCGCCACTCGCGCTCGCTCCACGGCGCGAGTGCGCCGAGCGGCGCCGTGGCCAGCAGCGTGCCATCGGCGAGACGCACCGTCATGGCGACCGCCGGCACCGAGGCGGCGCCACTCGCCACGAGTGCGCGGAGTTCGAGCGAGTCACCCGGTGACGCGCTGGCCGGCAGCTCCAGCGATCGAACGGCCGCGTCCACCGCCTCGGCGGACGGCAGCACTTCGACCGTCGAGCCGGCGGGGAGGGCTTCCAGCGCCTCCGGATCCGCCAACTGCCCGTCGGTGATCACGCGGAGCGGGCGGCCGAGCGCGCTGGCGCGGTCCACGGCAGGTCCGACGCGCGTGGCGGCGTCCGACGGCTGCGCGGGCGGCGCGCCGTCGCGCAGCGAATCGCCGAACAACACGAGGTCGCCGGCGGACGCCTTGGCGCGCGAGACACCCTCGGCGTAGCGCCCCGCCCCATTCTGCCCCCAGCTGGCCGACACGTCGAGCGCGGTGAGGGCCCGCGCCTGCCCGTGCGCCCCGAGCGGCGCGTCGAGCAGCAGCGCGACGGCGAGCAGCACCGCGAGCGCACGGAGCGCCACGAGGATGCGGCGATAGGCGTCGGTGGGCAGCCGGCGGCCGTACAGCGCCACCGCCGCGGCAATTCCGGCGGCGCCGGCGATCAGCCAGGAAGTCATCGTTGATAAACGTAGCGCCCGGGCCCAGTGCTCAGGGAGCAGCGCGTCGGCGCCCGTCGCCTCAGCGCCCGGAGTCTGCCGGCGCGGGAGCGCGCACCACGCCCGCCGCGCGGTTCAGCTCCGCGAGCGCCACGCGAGCCATGCCGTCGAACTGCTGTCGCTCCCGCCCACCCAGCGCCACCGCCGCCGATTGCCGCAGCGCCGTGCGCGGATCGCGCTGCACGCCGTTGACGAGCACTTCGAAATGGAGATGCGGCCCGGTGGCGAGCCCCGTGGCGCCGACATACGCGACCGTCTGTCCCTGCGTGACGGAGCGGCCGCGCACGATGCCCCTGGCGAAGCCCTTCAGGTGCCCGTAGCGCGTCACAAAGCCGTTGCGGTGCCGGACCTCGAGGACGTTGCCATAGCCGCCCTTGTGCCCGGCAAAGATCACGACGCCGTCGCCGATCGTGCGCACGGGCGTCCCCGACGCGGCGGCATAGTCCGTCCCCGCATGCTGGCGCCAGATGCCAAGAATGGGATGCTTGCGCCGGCCGAAGACGCTCGAGATGCGGCGAAACGAGAGCGGCGCGCGCAGGAACGACGCGCGCAGCGACTTGCCGCCGGCGTCGAAGTACTCGGCCTTGTCGTCCGGGTGGACGAAGCGGATCGCCGTGATTTCCTGCCCGCCGCGCTCGAGCCCCGCGGCGAAGACGCGCCCGATGCGATTGATGCCGGACGGGTTGGTGGCGCGCTCGAAGAGGACGCGCACGCTGTCGCCGTCCTGCAACTCGCGCGACATGTCCACCCGGTACTCGTAGATGTCGGCCACCTCCCAGGCGAGCGAGATGCGCGCCGACTGCGAGAGCAGCCCGGCGCCCGCCGTGTCGAGCGCGTCGTACAGGTTGGTGTGCACCACCCCGCGCACGACCACGGTGTCGGTCACCCAGGGCACCGCGTCCTCGGTGGCCGTCCACTCCTCGCCGGCACGGTGCACGCGGATGATCCGGTCGTCGCCGAGCAGCAGCTCCACGTCGGTGGCCCGGCTGCTCGACGTGTCGCCGTGCACGTTGACCTTGAGCCCGGCGGGAATGCGCCGATCGTCGAGGAGCCCGTCCAGCGACTGGACGGCTGCGGCCGCGTCCGCCGCCTCGAGACCGCGGCGCCCCAGAAGCGCCACGAGCGACTCCCCCGGCCCGAGGGTGTCGCTCGCATGCCACCGATCAAGGCCAAGTCGCTCAGCCGGGACGCGTCCCGACGGCGCGAGCCGCGGGATGTACGTCAGCGCCAGCGCGGCGCCAGCCACCGCCACCATCGCGACGGCGGCACGCCGAGCGAAGCGCGTCAATCCATCTGTCTCCGAATGAACGTCGGGATCTCCATGTCGCTGAGATCCTCGATGCGGCGCGGCTCAGCCGCGGGCCGCTGGCGCGGCGCCGGGACGGCCGAGCCGCCCTGATAGGCGCCGCCGATGACCGGGCGCGGCCGGGAGCCCGCATCGGTGATCGGAATGACCGGCGTGGCGCCGGCGCGCCCCTGCATGCCCGGGCGCTGCTGCGCGTTGGCGCGCTCGAAGCCCGTGGCGACCACCGTCACGCGCACCTGCCCCACCATGGCCGGTTCGACGCCGGCGCCGATGATGATGTTGGATTCCTCGCCCACCGCTTCCTGCACGATCTGGCCGACCGTGGTGAAGTCGGTGAAGCTGAGTTCGCCGTCGCCGCCCGTGATGTTGACCAGCACGCCGGTGGCGCCGGCGATGGAGACGTTGTCGAGCAGCGGGCTCGAGAGGGCGATCTGCGCCGCCTCGACCGCGCGATTCTCCCCCGAGCCGACGCCGGTGCCCATGATGGCGGCGCCGCCGTCCTTCATGACCGTGCGCACGTCGGCGAAGTCCACGTTGATGATGCCGCACTTCGTCACGAGGCCCGAAATGCCCTCGGTGGCACGCAGCAGCACTTCGTCGGCCTTCTTGAGGGCGTCCTGGAACGGAATGTTCTTCCCGACCACGGCCAGCAGCCGCTCGTTGGGAACGACAATCATCGTGTCCACGTACTTGCGCAGCTCGTCAATGCCCTCTTCGGCCTGGCGCATGCGCTTGCGCCCCTCGAAGAGGAAGGGCTTGGTGACGATGCCGACGACGAGCGAGCCCGACTCCCGCGCCAGCTCCGCGACCACGGGGGCCGCGCCGGTGCCGGTGCCGCCGCCCATGCCGCACGTGACGAAGACGAGGTCGCTGTTGCTCATCACGCGGGCGACTTCGTCGCGGTTTTCCTCGATGGCCTGGCGGCCGATCTCGGGGCGCGCGCCGGCGCCGAGTCCGCGGGTGAGCTTCTTGCCGATCTGGATCTTGACGTCGGACTTCGAGTTGAGCAGCGCCTGCGCGTCGGTGTTGACCGAGATGAACTCGACGCCCTCCAGCTGCTCCTCGATCATGCGGTTGACGGCGTTTCCGCCGCCGCCGCCCACACCCACCACCTTCATGCGGGCGCCGCTGACCGGTGTGCTCGTCTCGAGTTCGAAGTTCAATGGCATGCGAGGTCGGCTCCGTCGCGATGTTCAGGGGGCGCAAGATCGGACGCGGAAATATACGCGTCGGCGCGTATCGCACCAATGAGTGGACGAGCGAAGACGAGAAAAGGCAATCGAGCGGAATCCACTCTCAGTGCGCGTGGCACACATTTGTGATGTTCAAGAGAGACAACAGAAAAACAACAGAAAAACAACAGAAAGACAACAGAAAGACAACAGAGGACCGTCGCCGGCGCGAACAGCAGTCCGCCCCCGCCCCAGTCCCCCCTCTCTGTTGTCTCTCTGTTGCTTCTCTGTTTTCTCTCTGTTGT
>JAJZRK010000191.1 GCA_021802745.1 bacterium | reverse complement strand
TCCGATCTGGGGAGCGGGCAGGAAGATCGCGATGAGTACATCCCGCTCGTGCCGGGGTACCGGATCTTCCGGCAGGTGGCCGACACGCTTGGCCGCCGCGGCATCGCGGTGCTGCGCCTCGACGATCGCGCCATCAATGGAAGCGGCGGCGACGTGCTGAAGGCGACGAGCGCCGACTTTGCCGATGACATTCGCGCCGGCGTCGCCTACCTGCGCGCGCGCGCCGAGATTGACGGCGCGCGCATTGCGCTCGTCGGCCACAGCGAGGGCGGGATGATTGCGCCGCTCGTCGCGAGCACCGACCCCAAGCTGGCCGGCATCGTGCTGATGGCGGGGCCGGCGTACACTGGGCGCCGCATCATTGACTTCCAGTTGAGGAACGGGGTGATGGGCGCCGAGCAGATTCCGGCGGAGAGCAAGGACAGTGCGCTCAAGGCATCGGTCGCGGCGTTCGACTCCACCACGGCGAAGGTGCCGTGGATGGCGTACTTCCTCACCTACGATCCCGTCCCGACGGCCAAGAAGGTGTTGGTGCCCGTGCTCATCCTGCAGGGCGGCACCGACCAGCAGGTGACGCCCGACCAGGCGCCGGTGCTCGAGCAGGCGTTCAAGGCCGGCGGCAACAAGGACGTGACGATGAGGGTGTTCAAGGACCGCAACCACCTGTTCCTTCAGGATCCGAGCGGGTTCCCGGGCGGCTATGCGAAACTGACCAACGGGCACGTTGATGGCGAAGTGATGGGAACGCTGGCCGATTGGCTGGTGGCGCGGTTGAAGCCGTAGCTGCTACCGCGCAGGGTGAAGGGCGCGAAGGACGGCACACCACGGCCCGCTGGCAATCGTCGAGGAGCGGAGGATGATGAACCACGACTCGCACCGTCTGCTCAGTTCCACCAACCCCGAAGTCGGTTAGACACGTCAGCCAATGCCCACGCCACTCTCGTCCCGCTGGACCCCGTTCTACAAGTTCGTCCTCCCGCTGCTGGTCGTCGGGGGGATTGGCGTCGGCGCGTTCGTCGCCCGCGTGCACCCCGAGGGGCAGAACCTGCCGCCGGGCTTTCGGCCCGAGCACACGTGGTACTTCATGCTCGCCGTCGCCGGCGTCGTCGCGGCGATCATGTGGTGGACGGTCGGGAACCTCACCCGCATTGAGCTCGACGACGACGAACTGGTCATCTCGAATTACCGCACCGAGATTCGCGTGCCCCTCACGGAGATCGAGAAGATCAGCGGACCGAGCATGTCGAACCCGCAGCGCTACACGATTACCTTCGCCGAGCCCACCGAGCTGGGCCGACGCGTGACGTTCATGCCGCCGATGGTCTGGTCGCTGATGCGCGGCGGCGAGAGGGAGGAAGTGGCGGAGCTACGTCGCGCGTGGGAAGCAGCGCGGGCGAAGGCGGGCACGCGCAGGTAAGCACGACTGCTGTGGAGTGCGTGGGCGTGGGACGGACAACAGCCCACCACAAAAGGCACCAAGGGCACAAAGTCTTCCCATGCGGAACGACCGCGCGCCACGGAAACATCAGCGTGGCGCGCGGTCGTTCCCCCATGGGCAATTCGTGGCTCTTGGTGCCCTTCGTGTCTTCGTGGTAAAGCCGTTGTCGCAGTCACCTGGCTCGACGCCCGCGCACGAACTCGACGTCCCGCCCCCGGAACCGCTTCTTCATCACCGCAATGGCCGCCGCGCTCGAGTCCACGAGCACGCAGTCGCGCCCATTGCGGTCGGCGGCGTCGCCGAATGATCCGCTCCCCGCGAAGAAATCGAGCAACCGGTCGCCCGGCTGCGAGTGGACGCGCACGATGCGTTCGAGAATCCCCAGCGGCTTCTGCGCCGGGTAGCCGGTCTTTTCCTTTCCCGTCGGGCTCACGATGGTGTGCCACCACGTGTCGGTAGGGACCTTTCCGCGCGCCGCCTTCTCCGCCCCCACCAGCCCCGGCGCCATGTACGGCACCCGGTCGGCCGCGTCCTGGTTGAAGGTGTAGCGCTTGGGGTCGCGCGCGTACCAGAGCAGGTTGTCGTGCTTGGGGCTCCACCGCTTGCTCGTGCGCGCGCCGTAGTCGTACGCCCAGATGATTTCGTTGATGAACGACGCACGCCCGAAAATCGCGTCGAGCCGCACCTTGGCGTAGTGCACCTCGCGGTAGTCGAGGTGCACGAACAGCGATCCGGTGGGCGCCAGCAATCGCCGCGCCTCGACAAGCCTCGGCTCGAGAAAGGCCACGTAATCGTCGAACGTATCGTCGAATGACCGGCTGCCCGTCGTCACCTGCGCGTACCGCTTGCCGTTGAACGCCACCCGCCCGCCGCGCGCCACGCGCGTCGCCTTGGAGCTCGTCCGCACCTGCGACCGCCCCGTGTTGAAGGGCGGGTCAATGTAGATGAGCGCAAAGTGGCCGTCGGGGTAGGCGGCGAGGGCCTCGAGATTGTCGGAGTGGTGGATGGTCAGCACACTACAATATGGGGGGGAGGAGGGGTGCAGGGGTTTGGTGAGGGGAGAGGAGTGGAGGAATGAGAGAGGGGCGAGGAGGGAGTGCAACTCCCCACCCGCCCCTCCTCACTTCACTCGTCTCTCCTACCAAGCCCCTGCACTCCTCCTCCATCCTGCTACCTGACTGGCTGCACCGGCTTGAACGTGATGTTGAAACTCACCGGCACTTCATCGGCGATCGGGTTCATTGCCGGGCTGAAGCTCACGCCGAAGTCCGAGCGCACGATCGTGAACTGCCCCTTCATCCGCCCGGTGCGCGTCTTCTCGTCCCAGAAGACGAGCGTGCCGGGCACCGTCACCTGCTTCGTCACGCCGCGGATCGTCAGGTCGCCCGTGATGTTGACCTTCGTGTCGCTGAGCTTGTTGACGATCGTCGAGACGAACGTGATCTGCGGGAACGAGTCGGCGGCGAAGAAGGCGTTGCTGCGCAGGTGATTGTCGCGCGCCGCCACGCGGGTGTTGATGCTCTTCGTGTCAATGACGATCTTCACCGACGATTTCTCCCACGCCGCGGGATCGAACGTGATGTCGGCGTCCCACTTGTCCCAGAAGCCGTGGGCGTCCAGCAGCCGCGACTCGGCGACGAAGTTGATCTCGCTGTGCACCGCGTCCTTCACGTACCTGGCTTCCTGCGCGCCGGCCGCCGTGGCAACGAATAACACGCAAGCTGCAATACCACGCATCTGCACTGCTCCATCTGGTGGGGGAGACGCTGACCTGGGCCGGGGGGCCGGAGGGGGATGCGTGAATCTTAGCTTAGTACTGAGATTTCTGCAAGTGGCCTGTCTTGCATGCCGGCGACGCCCCCACGTGCCACCCCCGCCCCCTGCACCACACCCCGTACCCTGTACCCTGTACCCTGTACCCTGCACCACACCCCGCCCCCTGCACCACACCCCGTACCCTGCACCCTGTACCACACCCTGCACCCCGCACCGCAGTTCGGCGTTCACCGTACGTACACCTTCCGCGCCACCGCCGCCCCAATCACATGCCGCGCCCGGCCGACCCCCACCGTCAACGGCCCGTCGAACGGCGCCCGGTCCACCAGCCGCAGCGAGGCGCCGGGACGAATGCCCAGTTCGCCGAGATAGCGCAGCAGCGCCGGATCGCGATCGCTCATGCGCGCCACCCGCGCGGTCATGCCGACCTTCACGTCGTCGAGCGACCGCAGCCGCGCATCATCCACGGTGCCGTCGGCGCGCGGAATGGGCGCCCCGTGCGGATCCACCGTGGGATGCCCGAGCGCGGCGGCCATCGCCTCGATGAGCGCGGGGCTCGCCGCATGCTCCAGCCGTTCGGCCTCGTCGTGCACGCCGTCCCAGCCGAAGCCGAGTCGCGTCACGAGATAACTCTCGAGGATGCGGTGGCGCCGGATCATCTGCAGCGCCACGCGCCGGCCGCGCGCCGTCAGTCGTGCCCCACGGTAGCGCTCCACCGCCACGAGGCCCTGCCGCGCGAGCCGCCGGATCATCCCGCTCGCCGACGCCGAGGCGATGCCGAGCCGCGCGGCGATGGCGGTGGTGCCCGCCGGTTCGCCGTCGCGCTCGATTTCGTAGATGGTCTTGAGGTAGTCCTCGGCCTGGCGCGTCAGTGCCGGGGACGGCTTGTCGCGATGGCGCGCCGGTGTCACGCACTCCCCTTGGGCTGGCCCTCGCGCACCATGAGCACGGGAACGTGCGTGCGATGGCGCACCTCGCTGGCGACGCTGCCGCGGATGAGGTCGTTGAGCCCGCGGTGCCCGTGCGTGGCCATGGCGATGAGGTCGGCGTGCTCACGTTCGGCGGCGGCCGAAATCTCGTCGGCGGGATTGCCGCAGGCGAGCACCGCCTCGCAGGGGAGCCCCTCGGCCACCAGCTCCTCGCACACCGCATCGAGGTAGGCGCGGTCGCGGCGCATCTCCTCGCTCTCGCGCAGGTCGAGCTGCGCCAGGTTACGCGCGGCAAAGCCGTCGGCGACGTGGATGAGGACAACCGACGCCCCGCACTGCTGCGCGAGGGTGCGCACGTGGGCAACGATCACACGGTCGGTGCGCGTGTTCTCGAGCGGGACGAGGATGCGGGTGTACATCAGGAGATCCACTCCGCGACGGTCTGCACCAGCAGCCACGCATTCAGGGAGGCAATCACGACTGCCACGGAATATGCCGCAATCTTCAACCAGGCGGGATTGGCGAACTCGCCCATCTTGCGCCGGTCGGAGGTGAACATGACGAGCGGAAAGACGGCGAACGAGAGCTGCAGCGACAGGATGACCTGGCTCAGGATCAGGAGCCGGTTCGTCCCGCTCTCGCCGTAGACGACGCTGACGATCACGGCGGGAATGATGGCGATGGCGCGCGTGATGGAGCGCCGCACCCACGGGCGGAGGCGCAGGTCGAGGAAGCCTTCCATCACGATCTGCCCGGCGAGCGTGCCGGTGAGCGTGGAGTTCTGGCCGCTCGCCAGCAGCGCGAGCGCGAAGACGGTGGAGGCGCCGGCGACGCCAAGCAGGGGCGTGAGCAGCTTGTACGCGTCCTGGATCTCAGCCACCTGCGTGTTGCCCGAGGTATGGAACGTGGCCGCGGCGACGATGAGGATGGCGGCGTTGATGAAGAGCGCCGTCGTCAGCGCGATGGTGGAGTCAATGAACGCAAACCGCACCGCCTCGCGCCGGCCCTGCGCCGTCTCCTCGTAGCGCCGCGTCTGCACGACCGACGAATGGAGGTACAGGTTGTGGGGCATCACGGTGGCGCCGAGGATGCCGATGGCGATGTAGAGCATCTCGGGGTTGCGGACGATCTCGGTGCTCGGGATGAAGCCGCGCGCGACGGCGCCGACGTCCGGACGTGAGAGCACCATCTCGAACAGGAAGCAGGCGCCGATGGTGGCGATCAGCACGATGACCAGCGCCTCGAGCACGCGGAAGCCGCGCCGCTGCAGCAGGAGGAGCAGGAGCACGTCCACCGCGGTGATGATGATGCCCCACGTGAGCGGGATGCCGAAGAGCAGGTGCAGCGCGATGGCCGAGCCGATGACTTCGGCGAGGTCGCAGGCGGCGATGGCGATTTCGCACAGCACCCAGAGGGCGATGGAGACCGGCCGCGAGTAATGGTCGCGGCAGGCCTGCGCGAGGTCGCGTCCGGTGACGATGCCCAGCTTGCTCGCCAATCCCTGGAGCAGGACCGCCATCAGGTTGGAGAGGAGGATGACGCTGAGGAGCGTGTAGCCGAAGCGCGAGCCGCCGGCGAGGTCGGTGGCCCAGTTGCCGGGGTCCATGTAGCCGACGGCGACGAGGTAGCCAGGGCCGGCGAAGGCGAGGAGCTTGCGGAACCAGGTGGTGCCATCCACCGGGATGGTGCGATACGACTCCGACAGCGACGGGGCGGTGCGCGCGCGGCGGAAGCCGCCGGAGGAGGCTTCGGGGACGGGGGGATTTGGAGTAGGAGAGGACACGAAATGAAGTTAGGATGTACTAACAATTACCGCAAGGGATTGGGGAGGGGTGCAGGGGTTTGGTGGGAGGGAGGAGTGGAGAGAGGAGAAGGGGGATGAGGTCTGCCCCTCGTCCCTCGTCCTCCTTTCTCCACTCTTACCTCCCCACCAAACCCATTCTGTTTACAACCACATCTATCATCTCATCCATGGCGCTAACCAGTCTGGCCGCTGCATTATACGACTGCTGGAACCTGATCATGTTGGTCATCTCTTCATCA
>JAJZRK010000190.1 GCA_021802745.1 bacterium | reverse complement strand
CGTCGCCATGCCGCTCACCAAGCGCCAGCGCCAGATTCTCGACTACCTGCAGGGGTATCAGGGCGACCACGGCTACGCCCCCAGTTTCGAGGAGATCGCCGCGCACTTCAACTATAACTCGCTGGCGACGGTCCACGAACACCTCACGAATCTCGAGCGCAAGGGCTACATCAAGCGCAGCTACAACGAGAGCCGCGCCATCGAGATTCTCCCCTCGGAGGCGTTTCCCCAGTCCATTGAGCTTCCGCTGCTTGGCGCGGTGGCCGCCGGCACCGCCATCGAGCATTCGTCGAGCGGCGAGACCGTCGCCGTACCGGATGACTTCATCCGGCGCGGCGGCACGCATTACGTGCTCCGTGTGCGCGGCAATTCCATGGTGGACGACCACATCACCGACGGCGACCTGGTGGTGGTCAACCAGCGGCAGACGGCGGAGAACGGGGAGATGGTCATCGCCATGCTGAACGGCTCGGCGGCCACGGTCAAGCGCTTCTACCGTGAGCGCGACGGGCGCGTGCGGCTGCAGCCGGCCAACGAGGCGCTCGCCCCCATGTACTTCGACCGGACGGACGACATCCGGATTGAAGGCGTGGTGGTTGGCGTGATGCGGAAGTTCTGAGCGGCAACTGACGCTCGCCGCTTCCCGGCCGAGCTACCGGTCCGCGCGGGCCGAGGCCGTGCGCAGCTTGTCGAGCGCCGTGCGCCCGGCGCCGTCGCGCAGCGCGGATCGCGCCACGTCGAGCGCCGACGGAAAATCGCGGGCCAGCCCGGATACATAGATTGCCGCCGCCGCATTGAGCGACACCGCCGCCGCCGCCGCGGCGCGTCCACGTCCGGAGAGCACGTCATCGACGATCCGTGCATTTTCTGACGGCTCGCCGCCGGCAAGGTCGAGGGAAGTCACGGGAGGCACGCCGAGGCGCTCGGGCTCGATGGTCCACGACCGCGCCTCGCCATCCACCAGTTCGAGCACCATCGTGCGGCCCAGCGGCGAGATCTCGTCGAGGCCGGGCTCGCCGTGCACGACGAGGCTGTGCGTCGTCCCCAGCGACTGCAGCGCGCCGCCAATCAGGCCGAGTCGGCGGGCGTCGGCAACGCCAATCACCTGCCGGCCCGCGCGCGCCGGGTTGGCGAGCGGGCCGACGAGGTTCATGACGGTCTGGATGGCGAGGTCGCGCCGCACCGGCCCGACATGGCGCATGGCCGGATGCATGGTCGGCGCGAACATGAACACGATACCGGCCTGCTCGAGCACCTCCCGCATGCGCTCGACGGAGAGGTCAATGCGCACCCCCAGCGCCTCGAGCACGTCGGCGCTGCCCGACTTCGAGGTGAACGAACGGTTGCCGTGCTTGGCGACACGCACGCCGGCGCCGGCGGCAAGGAGCGCCGCCGCGGTCGAGATATTGAAGGTCGTCAAGGTGCCGCCGCCCGTACCGCAGGTATCCACGAGGCGGTCAGGTTCGGCGTCGGGAAGCACCTGCATCGTCGCGCGCAGCGCGGCGGCGACGCCCGCCAGTTCCTCCGGCGTTTCGCCTTTCACGCGCAGGCCCATGAGCAGCGCCGACACGTGCACGTCGGAGCCCTCGCCGCGCATGACGGCGCCGAAGGCATCGGTGGCCTCGTCGCGCGTAAGCGACTCGCCCGCCGCCAGCCGGAGAATGGCGGCATGCAGCGCGCTGCTAGTCATGGATGCGGTCCAGCAGCTGCTCCGGCAGGCGCGCCTCGGTGGCGATGAGCGAAATTACCAGGCCCAGCAGGCGGACGCGCTCGACATCCTCCTCGACGAACAGCCCGCGCTGCACCCGGTTGGTGAGGTTGACGACGCCGACGAGTTCGTCGCGGACGACGAGCGGGAAGGAGATGAAGGAGCCCGTCGTCAGGTACTCGTCGCGCAGCAGCGGCTGGGCCTGGGCGTCGGACGCATCCACGACGAGGAGCGGCTGCCGGCTTTCGGCCACCCGTCCCGCCACGCCCTGCCCCACGGTGATGCGCGAGCCCTCGCGCACGTGCGGCGCGAGGCCGCGCGACGCGGCGAGGTAGAGGGTATTCGGCTCCGGCGCCCGCAGGAAGAGCGAGCAGCGCAACGCCTGCATGTCGTCGCCCACGAGCGCCAGCAATCCCTCGGCGAGCCGCCGCGGGTCCACCTTGTGCGACGCCTGCTCGAGCACACGGTCGAGGAGATAGATGGTGCGCGTGCGCTGGCGCAGCGCCTCGCTGCGGCGGTGCAGTTCGATGTGCGCCTGCTCGAGCTGCCCCACCGCCGCCGTCACCTGCTGCTCAAGCGCCCGCAACCGCGCCGCCGTGCGCCGCGTTTCCTCCGCCAGGCGCGCCTCCTCGCGCTCTTTTTGCACCGCCTGGCCGGCGCGCGCCGCCTCCGCCGCGCCGCGCGCCATGTGCAGCTGCTGCTGCATGTCGGTGAGACGCGAGATGTACTCGCCGTGCACCCGCTGCGTGACATCCTCGAGCGTCCTGGCCGCCTCGGCGCGCGCACTGCGCTCGGCGAAGCGGCTGTGCGAGAGCTCGAACAGGGCGGCGAGCGCGCTGGCGCCCTCGGTGGCCCGCGCGCCGAAGATGCGCCGCGGTTCGTGCAGGGCGAGCACGGCGGCGAGCTCGCCGTCGAACTGAATGCCGCGCAGCGCGAGGTCGGCCGGCTCGGTGAGCGCCGGAAGGTGCAGCATGCGCGCGAAAGTGCCGGCTTCGTCGCCGACGTCTATGAAAGAGCCCCCCGCCTGCACGCGAGCCACCACGCCCTCCGGGAACTGGCGCAGCGAGACGTCGAGCGGCACCTGGTGCGTGCGGGCGCCGTCGCAGCTCATGCACGAAACGAGTTGGTCCGCCCGCGCATCCACCTGCAGGTAGGCGATGGCGACCGCGCGGTCGAGTTCGGCCAGCCCCTCGGACAGCGCCACGAAGGCCGCCTCCAGGTTGGGGGCGGCAGCGAGCGCATGGGCCAGGGAACCGAGAGTGGACTCTTGCATCCGGCGGCGGGGCGTGATTGAGCTGCAGAACGCGGCGTCGAGGTCCCGAAAGGCCCGCGCGACCGCCAGCGGGAACGTGAGGGCTACGTCGTGTTATGTCAATCGGTTGGGCGCGGGCACTTTTGCTTGATCGGACCCGTGCCACGGAGTATGTTTTGCGCAATGGCGGGACGCGTGCTTCAGCTCGTGTTGCACTATGACGGCACCGACTTTTCCGGGTGGCAGGTGCAGCCGGAGACGCGAACCGTGCAGGGGACCCTTGAATCCGTGCTGGAACGCCTGTGCGGCGGCCCGGTGCGGGTGACGGGAGCGGGCCGGACGGACGCGGGGGTGCATGCCCGCGGCCAGGCGGCCGGAGTGGAAGTGCCGTTGCACTGGACGCCCGATCGCCTGAGGCATGTGCTCAATGCACGGCTTCCCGACGACGTCTACGTGGCAGCGGTGCACGAGATGCACCCGGAGTTTCATGCGCGATTCAGCGCGACCAGCCGGCGGTATAGCTACACAGTGGGGCTCGACGAAACAGCCCGCTCGCCTTTCCGGCGGCGCTGGGAATGGCCCGTCGAGAAGCCCATTGATGGCGACGCGCTGGCGTGGTGCGCGGCCGCGCTCCTCGGGGAGCATCGGTTCTTCGGGTTTGCGGTCCGGGGCACGGCGCCAGCCGATGACGATCATCGTTGCGAAGTTCGCTTCGCGCGCTGGCGCGCGGTGCCGGGCGGGCTGGTCTTCGACATCGAGGCCACCCGATTCCTGCACCACATGGTGCGGTTCCTCGTAGGCACGATGCTCGAGGTCGCCACTCACCAGCGCCCGCACGAGGAATTCGCCGCGCTGCTTGTCGCCGAATCCAACGACGAGGTGTCGCCGCCGGCCCCGGCCTGCGGCCTCTGCCTCGAGCAGGTCACCTATCCCGCCTCCTTGTACCTCACCGCCTGATGCGCATCTTCCACGCTTCCGTCGCCCTTGATGAAATTCGCTGGGCGTTCGCCGCCGGCTTGATTGATGGCATCGTCGCCACGCCGGCCGTCATCGCGTCGCAGCTGCCAAACGCCGATCCACGGGAACTCGTCCAGGAGCTCTCGTCCGCCGTCCCCCTGCCCGTCATCGCCTCGGCGCGCGCGGTCAACCGCGACGACCTCTACAAGGGGGCGCGCGAACTGACGCGCCTCGCCGAACAGGTGATCGTCGCCATTCCGCTGGTGGAGGATGCACTCCCGGCCATCAAGCGGCTGAGCGCCGAGGGCGTGCGGGTGGCGGCCACACTCGTCCACAACGCGGCGCAGGCCACGCTCGCCGCCAAGGCGGGTGCGGCGCTGGTGACCATCGCCGTGGACGCGGCAGCGCACGTCGGCGACGACCCGACGCTCGCCATTTCCGAGTCGCGCGTGATCTTCGACCGGTTCGGCTTCGAGTGCGACATCATCGCCGCCGGCCCGGCGAGTGCGCGCGCATTCACCGATGCGCTGACCGCCGGGGCCGACGGTGCGGTGCTGGCCACCGACGTGCTCAAGGCGCTGTTGCAGCACCCGCTCACCGACCGCGGCTTCGACCGGTTCCTCGGCGAGATCAGCCGCCGTCCCAAGCCCCGCCGCCCGCGATGACCATGAGCCGTCTCTCTCCTTTCTGCTTCGCCCTCCTGCTCGCGTGCGAGGGCGCGGCCCCATCGCATACCGCCGCGCAGGGCGTGGCCGCGCGCAGCGATGCCAATGCCCAGATCGCGCAGTCGCGCCGGTCCGCCATCACCGAGGCCGTGGCGCGCGTCGCCCCCGCCGTCGTCACCGTGCAGACCGAAACCGTCTTCCGCACGCCGGTTGATCCCTTCGCGTTCTTCTTCGGCAACAACCAGGGCGGCACGCAGACGCGCTCCGGCATCGGCTCCGGCTTCATCACGCAGCCGAACGGGGTAATCGTCACCAACGCGCACGTCGTCTCCGGCGCGTCCAACGTGAGCGTCGCCTTGCGCGACGGCACCACGTATCCCGCCAAGGTCGTCGGCATTGACGAGATGAACGACCTCGCCGTACTGAAGATCGAGGCGCGCCACCTGCCCACCGCGCCGCTCGGCGGCTCGCGCGACCTCCTGATCGGCGAATGGGTGGTGGCCATCGGCAACCCGTACGGCTTTCTCCTCGGCAACTCGGAGCCGTCGGTGACCGCCGGCGTGATCAGCGCCACCGGACGCAACCTCGTGGGGCAGAGCGAGGGCCAGGGCGTCTATGTGGACATGATCCAGACCGACGCGTCCATCAACCCCGGCAACTCGGGCGGCCCGCTGATCAACGCCGCGGGCGAGGTAATCGGCGTCAACAGCTCCATCTACACGCCGACCGGCGGCTCCGTCGGGCTGGGGTTCGCCATTCCCATTGACCGCGCCAAGCGCGTCACCGAGGACCTGCTGGCGCACGGCACCGTGCGGCGCCCTTGGATCGGCGTGAAGATCGAGTTGCCGCAGCAGAACAACCGCGACGCCCTGCGCGGCGGCGCCATCATCCGCACCGTCACGCCGGGCTCGCCGGCGGCGGTGGCGGGGCTGCTGCCCGGCGACGTCATCGTGCAGTCGCGGGATCGGGTGGTGCGCAATGCGTATGACTGGGAAGCCGAACTGCTGGAGATGCGCGTCGGCGACCAGGCCGAGGTGCGCATCCGGCGCGCGGGGCGCGAACGGACGGTGAATGTCCGCATTGCCGACTTGCCCGAGGTCAGCGCGCAGAAGGTGTCGGTGCTCAAGGAGATCGAGCTCGTGACGCTGACGGCCGCCATTCGCGCCGAGCGCGGCGTGCGCTCCAGCCAGGGCGCCGTCGTCTACAAGGTGTCGCCGCGGGTCACCGAGGAGCTCGGCCTGCAGACGGGTGACGTGATCGTGCAGGTGAACCGCTCGGCGGTCAGCGACGCGCAGCAGGCGGGGCGCCTGCTCGAATCGATGACGGGACGCGGTCCGATCCGCATGATCGTCGAACGCGGCGGCTTCCTCTACCCCATTGATTTCCAGATCCGATGACCGAGAACGCCGCGTGGAGTTCGCCGCTGGCCGAGCGCTATGCCTCGGCGGCCATGCTGCAGCTGTGGTCGCCAGCCTCACGCTATGGCCTCTGGCGGCGGCTCTGGCTGGCGCTGGCGGAGGCGGAGCGCGACCTCGGCGTCGACATTCCGGCGGCCGCACTGGCCGACATGCGGGCGCATCTCGACGACATTGATTTCCCCGCGGCGGCGGCGTACGAGAAGCGCTTCCGCCACGATGTCATGGCCCACGTCCATGCCTTCGGCGATGCCGCGCCGGCGGCGCGCGGCGTCATTCACCTCGGGGCGACGTCGGCGTTCGTCACG
>JAJZRK010000189.1 GCA_021802745.1 bacterium | reverse complement strand
ATCAAGGGCCCCCGCGCCGTGCAGGAATACCTGCTGAACGAGGTGCAGGAGGTCTACCGCCTGCAGGGCGTGAAGATCAACGACAAGCACATCGGCGTGATCGTGCGCCAGATGCTGCAGAAGGTGCGCGTCCTCGAGTCGGGCAACACCGAATTCCTCGAGGGCGAGCACGTGGACAAGGCCGTCTTCCGCGACGCGAACGACAAGTCGAAGAAGAAGAAACTCATCGCCGCGACGTCCGAGCCGCTGCTGCTCGGCATCACGAAGGCGAGCCTCACGACCCAGTCGTTCATCTCGGCCGCGTCGTTCCAGGAGACGACGCGCGTGCTCACCGATGCGGCGATCCGCGGCGCCAAGGACAACCTCCTCGGCCTCAAGGAGAACATCATCATCGGCCATCTCATCCCGGCCGGCACCGGCATGTACCGGTACCAGCAGGTGGACATGGACGTCGAGGTGCCGACGCTCCCCGAGCCCGAGTTTGGGCTGGGCGACCTTGGCCCGCTCCCGTCCGTGGCCGACGACCTGTCGCCGCTGGGGGCGGACGACCAGGAGTAGGATGGCGTCCAAGCACACGGGCCCGTCACCTGTCGGTGGCGGGCCCAGCGGCGTTTGGGGGGCTGGAGCGCGAGTTAGCGCAGCGGTCCGCCGATCGGGATCCGGCGTGAGAGCACGTCGAGGAACGCCACGACGCGGCGGTCCCAGTAGTCCCACGTGTGACCGCCCGGCAGCTCGTGATACTCGTACGCTGCCCTGCGCCGGAGTAGCAGCGCCGTGAATTCGCGGTTCGCGTCGAGCAGGGCGTCCTCTGTGCCACAGTCGAGGTACAAGTACGGGAGCTTTCCGGCATCCGACGACTCGACGAGCGCGAACAGGTCGTTGCTGGCGCGCTCGGGGCTTCCGGGCGGGCCAAGCAGAGCGTTGGTGCGCTCCCTCGCCGCAACCTGGGCGGGCGATGCCGGTTTCGTGGGGGGTGCAGTGGCTTCCACCGAACGGCCGGCGCCCACCGCGCCCGACATGCTGCCCACGACGGCGAATTGGGCTGGGCGGCGGAGGCCGAACCTGAGTGCGCCGTACCCACCCATAGAGAGTCCGCCGATGGCACGCGCGTACCGGGCCGGCATCACCCGGTACTTGGCTTCCACATCCTTCACCAGATCGTCCTGGATGTACGTCTCGAACCGCTCGGCCGGAAATGCCATGGCGTTCACGTAATACGAGTTCTGCCCTTCCGGCAGCACGATGACGAGGTCGTAGGGTGCCAAGTGATCGGCAAGTCGCGTGTGCGTTTCCCAGTTGCTGAAGGCGCCGCCATAGCCGTGCAGCAGGTACAGCGACGGGTAGCGGCGCGCACCGACATCGTAGGTCGCCGGCAGCCACACGCGATACTTCATCCACCGGCCACCGAGCGCCGCGCTCTTGACGGAATCGTCGACGACGCGCACAAGTGCGGCGCGGTGCGTCGGCGGCACGCCTGCCGGCCAGGGTGCCGGGTCCTGCGCCAGGGCGCGCGGCGGGGCGGCGACCGGAACGGCAAGGACGGCCACGGCGAGCATTCGTCTCGCCGCCGCCCTCCCGGTGAGGGCGTCGGCGCCAGGAGCGCCTCGGCCGCCAGGTTGCGACACCCGCTGCATGTTTCCTCCACTGCGGCGTCCGGTGAGAAATCCTAGCGCGCGAGTACGGACGAATTGACGGTCCCGCCACGGCAACGGCAACCCGCGTGCGGGACAGGGGCACAATGCCAACGGCCTCCTCTTGGGCAAGAGGAGGCCGCCGGCACCGCATCCAGCGACTACTTGTAGTTCGGATTCCCCGACTTCTCGTTCAGCGGCACGAGGAAGCAGGTGTTCGTGCCGTAGTTATCCACGAAGACGGGATACTTGCCCTTCGGGAACAGGTCCACGCCCGCCGCCTTGTACCGGCGCAGGTCGCCGAGGCGCTGTCCCGTGAGGTACAGGTCGATGCCACGCTGCATGCGGAACTCGGCGAGCAGTTCCGCGCCGGTCAGGTTCACCGGCGGCTTGCCGCCAACCGCCCGACGCTCGTTCACGAACGTGAGCATCGCCGCGTTCGGCCCGTCCACCTCGAGGATGATGTACTTGGCCTCGAACCCGCTCGCCATCTTGACGCTCGTCGTGATGTCGATGGTCGGCGCCGTGCCCGAGGCGACCCACCCGACGTACTGCAGGGGGCGCAGCGGCATGTAGAGCGTGTTGGAGTTGAGGCCCGTGCGCTTCGCCGGATCCTGCGGAATGCGCGGGTCATTCATGTTCGCAAACGGCGGCGCCATGCTGAGCCAGCCGCCGGGGTTGCGGAGGCCGCTGTTCACGTAGTTGTTCTCGCGCACCGAGTTCGAGGAGTAGTAGGACAGCTTCTCGTAGGTCTCGGGGACGAGCAGGGCGTACGCGCGCGCCTTGGCGTTGTCGCCCGACTTGAGCGACGCACGCGCGGCGCCGACGCGCGACATGTTGATGATGTCGTTTGCAGCGGCGATGTTGGCGGCGGACTGGCCCGCCACGGCCGCGTATGCCTGTGCGATCGTCACGGCGCTGTCGAAGTGCTGCACCGCGCGCTTGAGGAGTTCGCCAGACGACAGTCCCGGTCCGAGCGCAACCGGCGCCTCGCAGAAACCCTCGCCGAGCAGCACGTAGGAATACCCGCCGTAGGCCAGCGCCTTCGCAATGTTCAGGCTGCTGCCGGCGGACGTGCCGAGCATCGGCTTGAGACGCGTGACCGCGTCGTCCGAGGAAGTGCGGGCCCGCGACAGGAACTCGAACACCGACTGGTTCGGGCCATTGGAGTCGAGGAAGTTGTGCAGCGAGAGTTCGCGGATGCCGACCGTCGTATGGTCCGTATAGAGCTCGTCCGCGAGCACGCCGGACCACATGGAATAGAACCCGTAGGCGTACTGGAACTCGCCGACGGAGCCGTTCACGATGAACTGCTCGAGTGCGGGGTTGAGAAGCTGCTCCTCCTGGAGCGCCTTGGGGTTCGAGACCGAGAGGATGTCCGAGCATCCGGTGAGCAAGAGGCCGCAGGCCGCAGCCACGCCGACTCGGCGCATAAGTGCCTTTGAAGTGGTGTGCATTAGAACCTCACCGCGAACGAGGCCGAGAAGCGACGGGTCTGCGGCACGGTCCATGAATCGTCGTGATAGAACGTGGACGTGCCGTTGAAGTTCACCTCGGGGTCTGCCCCGCCGTACTTGGTCCAGATCTTCAGGTTGTGGCCAGCCACGGAGAACGTGGCATTGTCGATGCCGATGTACTTCTGGAGCAGCCGCGTGGGCAGGTCGTAGCTCAGCGACAGGCTGCGGAGCTTCACGAAATCCGCCTGCTGGATGTGCATGAACGTCTGCGAGGCGAACTGCCGCACGATCACGTCGTTGGGGTCGGCCTTCGGGTTGACCGTTGCCCACGAGACGCCCGATCGGTCACGCCGCCAGTCCTTCACGTTGAACTGGTAGTGTCCGCCTTTGTAGTCGAGCAGGCCATTGAAGTGGAACTTCTCGAAGATGGTGATGTTCGGCGAGAAGGCCATTTCACGCGTCGGGGCCGAGGGACCCATGTAGACGCTGACGGGGTCGATCACGGGTCGGCCGCTGACGAGCGTCGGCGTCCCATCCGGGTTGCGCTTCACCCGTTGCGCCCAGAACCCGCCAAGCGGGTATCCCACCTGGTGGCGCTGCGACTGCGCGTACTGCCCGTAGATGATCGGTGGCCGGTTGTCGCCGAACGAGACAAGCCGGTTCCGGTTCGTCGACAGCGTGAAGGTGGCTTCGACGGTCACCGGCTTGCTGCGGTACGGTGTTCCGTCGATCCGCATCTCGAAGCCGCTGTTCGAGATCGTGCCGAGGTTGACGAGCTGGCTGCCGGAGAAGCCGGTTGACAGCGGATTCGCGACCGGCATCAGCGCGTCGTTGGTCCGCTTGTTGTAGTAGGTGACGTCCAGTCCGAGGCGGCCATCGAATGAGCTGGTTTCGAATCCGAGTTCGATCTCATTCCCGCGTTCCGGCTTCAGGCCCGGATTGCCCACCGTGCTGTAGCGCAGCGCGGACTGGGTTCCGGTGGCGGTCGTGACCACCGACGACGTGTACGAGCGCAGTGCGTCGAGCGGTCCGGGCGAGTTGCCGGCCTGGCCCCACGCGGCGCGCAGGCGGAGCTCGTCGACATACGGCAGCCGGAAGAACGGTTCCTCGGAGATGGCGTAGGACAGCGAGAGTTTCGGGTAGAAGACGCGGTTGAGATCCGACCCGAATGCGGAGTTGTTGTCCATGCGCACGGCCGCCGTGGCAAACAGGCGATCGCGCCAGGCCAGCTGCTCCTGCGCGTAGAGGCCGAAGGACTTCTGCTCGGCAAAATCCTGCGAGCTGATGGTGACGGCCGCCGACGAGACGGACTTGATGCCGGCGCTCCCCAGATCGGTGCCGATGGCGTCCGTGCGCTTGTACTGATTGGCCAGGTACTGCATGCCGAAGGAGGAGTTGCTCTTCAGCTCGGTCGACAGGTCGTACGACACCGTGGCGTCGTAGTTCAGCGTCAGGTTCTTGCTGAGTGGCCGCCCCTCGGCGAGGAAGCCCTTGGAGTTGTCGATGTCCATGCTGAATCGCGGCGCGTACGTCGCCTTGGCGTCCGGGGCAAAGTACAGCGTCGCCGCGCCGACGTTGACGTCGAGGCCGGCCCGGAGCTTGTTGTGGAACCACGGCACCGGATTGTAGTCCGCGCTCATGCCGACGATGAAGCGGTCGGCGACCGTCTGGTTGTCGTAGCGATTCGCGAGCTCGGGCGTGATGGTGAAGTACCCCTCGCCGCCCGGGTAGGCGTAGGCGCGCCCCGGCATGGCAAGATACGAACTGATGATCATGCCTTGTGCCGCGTTGTCGTTGAGCGGCAGGCGCACGTGGTTGTGACTGATGCCCACGCTCGTGCTGAAGCTCAGCTTGTTCGTCGGCGCAAACGAGAAGTTGCCGCGAATCGAGTTGAGGTTGGCAAAGTTGTTGAAGTACGTCCCCTCTTCCTTGTCGGCGCCCAGCGACACGAAGAAGTTGGACCGGTCCGTGCCGCCACTCGCCGATACCGCGAGCTTCGACATCTTGCCGGTGCGCAGCGCGCGGCCGTCCGTCATCGGCCGCAACGAGATGATGTCGCCCACCGGCTTGCCCTTGAACCCGGGCCACGTCACGGGATCGGCGATCTTCGCCGCCGTCGCGATGCCGTAGTTGATCGGGCGGAGGTTCTTGTCCCAGTCGGAGGCGCCAATTTCGTAACGCGCATCCCACTTCACGGTGCCCGCGCGTCCCCGCTTGGTGATGATCTGGATGACGCCCGCGGCGGCCTCGGCGCCGTACAGCGTTGCGGCCGCCGGTCCCTTGATCACCTCGATGCTCTCGATGTCGCCCGGGTTGATGGCATCCAGCGACGACACGGTCTGTCCGAATGCGTTGTAGGAACCCTGGTCACGCGAGCTGACGCGTACGCCGTCGACATAGACGGTCGGCGTGTTGTTGCCATAGAGCGAGCCGGCGCCGCGGAGCCGGTAGTTGGTGGCGGTTCCCGCGGAACCAGAACCGGGCATCAACGTGAGGCCCGGCGTCTTCGCCTGCATCAGCTCGGTGAGGTTCGCGACGGCGATCTTGCCCACGGCCTCCGACGCGCTCACGGTGGCCACGGAGTTGCCGATGGCGCGCTTGCGCGTGTCGCCCACGGCGCCCGTCACCACCGTCGCCTCCAGCGTCGTGGCGCTGACGGTCATCGCGATGGCGACCGTCGCACTGCCTTTTGCATCAAGCGTGAACGTGGCGGTCGACGGCTTGTACCCGATGCGCCGCGCGGTCAGCTCGTGCGCCGTGGCCGGGACGCCTGTGATGCGAAATCGTCCATCCGGTCCGGTCGCCGCGCCGACGCGCGTGCCCGTCACCGAGACCTGCACCATCGCCAGCGGCAACCCGGTACCGGCGTCGGTAACGCGGCCTTCGACGGTGCCCGACTGAGCCCAGGCGGGCCGGGCGCTGAGAATGAAGGCGACGACCGCCAGCGCACTGGCCAGTCGCCACCCGATGCGCAGAAGTGCCTGAGCATGGGTTCGTATCCGCACTGCTTCCTCCTGGGGTGGATAAGGACGCGCCATCATCGACGCGGTGAGGCAAGGATCACATCGACCACGACGGAGCGGTGGTCCGACGCCTTGGTATCGGAAACGCGGGCGGCCACCACGCGGAATTGCGGTGACAAAAGCACGTAATCGATCCGCTCGGTCGGCTCGACCGCCGGGTAGGTAAACCCGGGGCCGGCCGCGACAGGCCAGCTGTCGCGATCGGAA
>JAJZRK010000188.1 GCA_021802745.1 bacterium | reverse complement strand
AGCGCGCCTGCAGGCGGCGCAGGCGGTGACCACACCGCCCGAGGCGTCGCCGGGCTGCCAGGCACGCGAGGCGATGCGCGCGCGATTCCGCGTGGCGGTGACGGCGATGATGGATTCGCTGAAGCTCGACGCCCTCGTCTATCCGACCTGGTCGAACCCGCCGCGGTTGATCGGCGACCTCAACACGCCGCACGGGGACAACAGCCAGCTCTTTTCACCGCTCACCGGCTTCCCGGCGATCACCGTGCCCATGGGGTACACCCGCGGCGTCCTGCCCGCCGGGGTGACCTTCTTCGGTCGCGCGTGGAGTGAAGGGGCGCTCATCCGCCTCGCGTACGGTTTCGAGCAGGCCACGCATCATCGTCGGCCGCCGACGCATCGCCCCTCGACGGAAGCTGCCGACCGGTAAGCAACTCGCGCGAACAAATGAGTTTCGCTGTTGAGCGCGGCCCTAGGCACGTCGCGCGAATGGTGGTACTGTAGGGTAATGACCTACAGGCGCCTCTATCTAGAATGGTCCGTTCTGTGACAGTGTCAGTGGAGAAGAGGTAGAACATGTGAGTTTCATTAAGTCTCTCGGCACTCGATTGACATCGTGCACCGATCCTTTTTTCCTCCTCGTTGCCTTACGGTCACGTAGGCTTATCCTTCGCTCCCAGGTTGTCGCGCGGTTGCCGCTCTGCAGCACGGCGGGAACCGCTCGCTCGTGTGATTCACCCCGTACGTCCCCCCAAACCCCCACCCCGGAGTATGCGATGATCGTCAGTGTGCCCGTCGCAGTTCGCCGCGTGGGCCTTCTGTTGGTCGCCTTGCTGGCGGTTCCATTTGCGGCTGCATCCGCGCAAACGGGATCCATCACCGGCAAGGTTATTGACAAGGCCACGCAGCGGCCCCTCAGCGAAGCCCGTGTCGTCATTCCCGGCACGACCCTCGAGGCCCGGACCAACGACCAAGGCGAGTTCCGCTTCGCTGCGGTCCGGCCCGGCCGCCTGATCGTCGGCGTCTATCACATCGGCTACAAGGCGACGTCCGACACGGTCGCCGTGACGGCCGGCCGTGCGACCACGGTCAACCTCGCGATGACGGCCTCGCTCGTGACGCTGTCGGAACTGGTCATCACCGGCACGGCGGGCAACCTCGAGCGCAAGGCGCAGGCGGCCCTCGTCGCCTCGGTCTCCGCGAAGAGCGTCATCGAGACGGCGCCGATCGCCACCGTGGCCAACCTGCTGCAGTCGCGCGTGCCGGGCGTGGCGCTGACGACCCAGTCGGGGACGGCGGGGACGGGCACGACGATCCGCATCCGCGGCGCGTCGTCCATCAACCTGTCGAACCAGCCGCTCGTCTTCATAGACGGCGTGCGCACGATTGAAGGGCAGGTCGCCTCGGGCCAGTCGGGCCAGGTGTACGACCGCCTGAACGACATCAACCCCGACGAAATCGAGAGTATCGAGGTCGTGAAGGGGCCGGCCGCCGCCACGCTGTACGGCGCCGACGCCTCGGCGGGTGTGATCCAGATCATCACCAAGAAGGGAAAGGCGGGGAGCACCGGTGGCATGCGCCAGTCGGTGCGCTTCGAGATGGGTAATTCGCAGCTGCAGTGGACGCCGCCGGCGAACTACGCCACTTGCACGGCCGCGCTCGTCGCGACGACGAGCACCAATCCGCTGTGCCGCGGCCAGGCGGTGGGCGCGCTGGTCAGCGACAATCCGATCGTGCGCGTCGGCGGCTTCCGCGACGGCTCCGACCGGATCGTGAGCTGGAATGGAACGGGCGGCGGCCAGAACTACGGCTACAACTTGTCGTACGGCGAGGATCACTCGCTGGGCCTGCTGCCGAACAACAAGTTCACGCGCTACAACGTCCGCACGAACTTCAACTACGTGCCGACCGAGAAGCTCACGATTGACGCCGGCATCGGCCTTTCGCAGAGCGAGACGCAGCTGCCGGACAACGACAACAACATCTACGGCTGGCTGGGCGGCTCGATGCTTGGCAGCCCGCTGACCCGCAACGACGCCGGCACGTCGTTCGACGGCTGGTACGGCGCCAACCGCCACTACAATGCGCTGGCGTCCATCTACCGGCAGCTCAAGACGCACCGCGTGGTGACGAACCTCACCGCGACCTACCTGCCGGTTCCGTCGTTCAGCAACCGCGTCACGCTGGGCATGGACTTCGTGGGCGACGAGCAGCGGTCCTTCTTCCCGAAGAACGACAGCGCGTGGTACGGCGGCGCGCTCAACACGGGAAGCAACAACCAGACGTTCCGCTACGCGGAGCGCTACACGTTCGACTACCTCGGCAACGTCAAGCGCAACTTCGGCCGGGCGTGGGAGGTGAACGGCTCGTTCGGGCTGCAGGTGATCTCGACGCGCAACTCGAACACGAACGCCACCGGCCTGGGCTACGTGACCAACGCCAACTACTCCATCAACTCGGCGGCGACGACCACCGGCTCGAGCGGCTTCACGGAGCAGCGCCAGTTCGGGTACCTCGGCCAGCTCCAGATCGGGCACGAGAACAAGCGCTTCCTGCAGGTCGGCGCGCGCATTGACAAGAACTCGTCCTTCGGCACCTCGGCGCCGTCCATCCTGCTCCCGAAGATCGGCGGCAGCTGGGCCATCTCGGAGGAGTCGTTCTTCGACCGCTGGGCGCGCTACGTGAACACGCTGCGCCTCCGCGCCTCGTACGGCACGACCGGGCGCTCGCCGAATCCCGGCGACGCGCTCACCACGTTGTCGGCCGCGTCGTACAACATCACCGGCACGACCGAGGCCGGCGCGATCCCGGGCAACCCCGGCAACCCGAACCTCGACCCCGAGAAGGGAACCGAATTCGAGGCGGGGCTGGACGCCGGCTTCTTCAATGACCGGCTGTCCACGGAGCTGACGTACTTCCGCAAGATCACCAAGAGCATGATCATCGCGCGGCCGATTCCGCCGTCGCTGGGCTACCGTTCCAACCCGCTCGACAACATCGGCGAGGTGGAGAACAGCGGCGTGGAGCTGGCGGTGAACTACGACGCGCTGCGGATGAACAACGTGAACTGGAACGTCCGCCTCGGCGCCAACACGCTGCACAACGAGCTCCTCAGTCTCGGCGACGTGCAGCCGTTCAACCTGGGCGGGGCCGGCCGGACGATCGTCGGCCAGCAGCTCGGCGTCTTCGTGTCGAAGAAGATCAAGTCCATTGACGTCGCCAACAACAAGGTGACGGTCACCGACACGCTGGCGCCCATCGGCAACCTCTGGCCGACGCTCGAGTGGAACCTCACGAACACGGTGACGCTGTTCCGGAACTTCCGCGTGTCGGCGATGGTTGACGCGAAGCGCGACTTCCTGGTCCAGAACTTCACGGCGTTCTTCCGCGAGACGCAGCTCGTGCGCTCGAACCTGCGCCTCGACACGCTGGTGCTCAGCAAGTACGAGCGGCTCCGCCGCTACGGCAATTTGACTCCGGGCCAGCCGGCGTTCGTGCAGGAGAACGGCCGCTCGACCACGGTGAACGATGTGCGCGAGGCGTTCCTCGAAAAGGGCGACTTCGTGCGCCTGCGCGAGCTGTCGGCGACGTACACGGTGCCGACGAAGTACCTGCGGACGCTGCGCAACACGATCAATGGCGTGTCCATCACGTGGGCGATGCAGAACGTGAAGATCTGGACGGACTACAGCGGGTCCGACCCCGAGATCAACTCGCAGTCCGGCGCCTTCTCGCGCCAGGACTTCCTGACGGTCCCGAATCCGCGGAAGCAGACAATCCGCGTCAACCTTACCTTCTAACCGCGAGATGATCGCCATGATTTCGATCCGAAGCGCGGTTACGCGCACGACTGCGGGCGCGGCGCTCGTTCTGGCCGCCGCCTGCTCCAACAGCTTCGTCGAGGTGACGAACCCCGACGTCATTGACGCCGCAACCGTCGATCCGACGTCGGGCGCCACGACGCTCGCCCTCTCGGCCCAGCAGAACTTCGCCACCGCCTACGGCTGGCTGGCGATGTACAGCGGCTGGTTCACCGAGGAGGCCAACGTGTCTGACACGTTCCCGACCCGCAACGAGTTCGGGTTCCGCACCATCACCGACCTCAACGGCTCGTTGTCCGCGGATGTGTGGGCGCCAATTTCGCTGGCGGCGGCCTCGACGAAGACGGTGATGGATCTCCAACTGCCGAACGCGACGTCCAACATCAACTACGCCCGCGCCGCGACGTTCCGCGGCTTCTCGATCCTGATGATCGCGACCGATTTCTGCACCGGCGCGCTCTCGTCAGGGCCGGAGCTCACGACGGCGCAGCTGCTCGACTCGGCCATCGTGTACTTCACGAAGGGCGTGGACATCGGCAAGGCGGCCGCCTCCACGGACGGCACGGCGCTGGCCAACGCGGCGCTCGTCGGGCGCGCCCGCGCCAAGCTGCAGAAGGGCGACAAGGCGGGCGCCGCGGCCGACGCCGCGCTCGTGCCGGCGGGCTTCAACTTCGACCTGCGCATGACGGACGACCTGTCCAACCGCACGCGCCTGTCGAACCGCATCTACCAGTTCACCTTCGACCGTCCGTCCATCAGCGTGGCGCCGTTCTATCGCGCCAACGACCCGCGTGTGCCGTACAAGGGACCTGGCGTCACGAAGCTGACGGGCCAGGACGCGGTGCCGGGCGGGTTCTACGAGCAGACGAAGTTCCCGGGCTACGCCTCGCCGCTGCGTCTCGCCTCGAAGCTCGAGGCGGACTACATCGCCGCCGAGGCGGGTGGCGACGTGACGGCGCAGCTTGCGCTCATCAATGCACGTCGCGCGTCTGCCGGGCAGCCGGCGTATGCCGGCGCGGTGGATGCCGCCAGCGTGCTCAAGGAACTGATGGTCCAGAAGGCGTTTGATTTCTACCTCGAGGGCAAGCGGATTGCGGACTACCGCCGCGTGCCCGCCGCGATGTCGGGCATTACGCCGACGGGCGGCACGTACTTCAAGCCGGGGTACGCCAGCGTCGGCAACCAGACGTGCTATCCGCTGCCGCGCACGGAGCGGGACAACAACCCGAACATGAAGACGAATTAGCAGGCTGGCGGCTTCAGTGTCACCGCAACGGCGGGGGGAGAGGGGTTCCCCCCGCCGTTGCGCGTTAACGGCAGAGAAACAACAGAGAGACAACAGAGAGACAACAGAGAGACAACAGAGAAACAACAGACGGGACGGGGCGCTGGCGGGCTGGGTGCCATCGACGGGGCGAACGGGGAGGAGTGGCACACCCCGCGTCGAGGCGGCACCTTTGGGTTCGCCACCTTTCGGAGTCGCTGATGACGCACCAGTTGCCTGTACGCCGCCTTACCTTGGCCTTCGTTGCCGCCCTCATCGCGATGCCCGCAGGGGCGCAGCGGGGCGGTGCGCTCCCCGACAGCGTGAAGGCGCGGCGGTGGGCCATCGAGAATGAACTGCAGGCGCTCGCCGTCGTCGAGCGCAAGGTGATGATCCCGATGCGCGACGGGGTGCGCATTGCCGCCGACATCTACTATCCGCGCAACGCGGAAAGGAAAGTGCCCGCCATCTGGTCGCGCACGCCCTACAACTTCAACTGGTGGGACATCCACAACGGCGTGCCGCGCGACATGACGACGGCGCTGACGGCGGTCAAGCGCGGCTACGCCTACGTGGAGATGCAGGAGCGCGGGCACTTCTTCTCCGAGGGGAACTACGACATCCTCGGGGCGCCGCTCTCCGACGGCGACGACGAGCTGAACTACCTGCGGACGCAGCCGTGGTCGAACGGGAAGATCGGAACCACGGGCTGTTCCTCCACCGCCGAATGGCAGCCGGCGGTGGCGGCGCTCGGCAACCCCGGCTTTGCGGCGATGAACGTGCAGGGCTTCGGCGCGGGGGTGGGGCGCGTGGGGCCGTATTACGAGCAGGGCAACTGGTACCGTGGCGGCGCGGTGCAGATGCTCTTCATCAGCTGGCTGACGGGCGAGCAGAACCAGGTGCGCCCCATGTTCCCGCGCGGCACCACCCAGCGGGAGCTGATCGCCGCGTCGAAGCTGTTCGACCTCGCCGAGCATGCGCCGCCCGTGGACTGGGCGACGACGTTCTGGCACCTGCCGACCATTGACCTGATCAAGGCGGCGGGCGGGCCGAACGGCATCTTTGCCGACTCCATGCCCGTGCCCACCCGGGGCGCGATGATGAAGCGCGCGCCCAACGATCCCGCCTGGTACAAGGGCGGGCTCTGGCACGACAACATGCCCATCAACATTCCGGGGCTCTGGTTTACCTCGTGGTACGACGTCTCCATCGGGCCCAACCTCGCCATGTACAACCACGTGCGGAAGACGGCGCAGGG
>JAJZRK010000187.1 GCA_021802745.1 bacterium | reverse complement strand
GTCGTTGGTCTTCGTGTTGAACACAAAGAGGTCGTTGGCCATGCCGCCGCCGTAGCGCTTCTCGGGGCGGAAGTCGCGAAAGATGGGCGAGTAGACCACCTGCGAGCCGTCGGCGTTCGGGTCGCCGGCGCCCGCTTCGGGCATCGGCAACGGCTCGGACGGCCCACCGTTCATCGCCACCGTGAAGAGGCGCGTGTTGCTCATCGTCCACGACTCGCGCCCCGAGCGGAAGACGATCTTCTTGCCGTCGGGCGTCCAGCCGTAGACCTGGTTGTCCCATCCCCAGCGCGGCGTGAGCGGGCCGCGCGCCGGGTAGAAGGTCAGCTGCTTGGGGACGCCGCCGCTCGACGGGACCACGTACACCTGCTCGTCGCCGTCGTACTGTCCGGTGAAGGCGATGTGCTTGCCGTCGGGGGAAAAGTGCGCGAAGACCTCGATGCCCGGGTGCGCGGTGATGCGGGTGGCCGTTCCACCCGCCACCGGCGCCGTCCAGATGTCGCCCGCGTAGGTGAAGGCGACGCGATCGCCATGAATAGCCGGGAAGCGAAGGAGCTTCGTCTGGGCCTGCGCGCTGGCGGCGGCCAGCAACACGGCGGCGCCGGCGACGGCGCGACGGAAAAGGCGTGGCGATGACACAATGCTCTCCATGCAAGTGGTGCAGGTGGCCGCGGGCATGGAGGGCGCAGGGGGCCGCGGCGCGTTGCGAACGGCAAGAACGTAACTCGAAGAGTGCGGCGAGCGCTACAGCGGCCGTCCCGTGGTGGCGCCGGGCGCTACAGCGGCCGCCCCGTGCAGGCGCCGGCCGCTGGCGGCACGCGTCCGCCTAGTCCTTCGGAAAGATGACCGGCAGCACCACGTCGGTCGTGAAGATGCAGCGGTCGTTGTGGCCGCACTCGGAGACGATGATCGCCTGGTGCTTCGCGCCGAGCGTCTCGGTCACATACTTGAAGAACGCCTCGCCGCGCGCGCGCCGCGTCGGGCCCTGCGCCATCGCGTTGGGCGAGCCGTCGAAGCCGCCGAGCGGGAGAATGTCCACCTGCCCCAGCAGGTACGTCGTCGGACGTTCGACCAGCTGCTTCCGGAGCTGATCGGCGGTCATTGCGGCCGTGTAGCCGCTGAGCTGCTGCATCCCCGCCGGCCAGCGGTCGAAGTTGGGCGCCTTCGCCGCATCGAACGGCCCGAATGTGAAATCGAGGTTCACCTTCTCGCCGTTGTCGCCAAGGGCCTCCTTGTCGGCCGTCGCCGGGTCGGCGTTGCCCACGGGGAGCGGGCGCACCGAGGCGGGCCACGCGTACGTCGAGGGATTCGCAACCACGTAGCTGAGCTTCACGCCCGCGACATCGTGCATCTTGTTCGCCATCTCATAGCGCGTTGCCACCTGGCCGCCCGCCGAATGTCCCGCCACGACAACCTGCGTGAGGTTCGGGAACACGTTCTTGTCGGCGAGCTTCCGGACGATCTCGTCCATGAAGTCGAACGCGTTGAGCGTCGGGTGCGACGGCGAGTTGCCGCCGGAGCGCCAGGTATTGGTCCAAAGGACTTCGTTCTCCTGCGGCTTGTCGGCCCCCGCAATGAAATGCGGCGCGACGATCACCGTGTTCTCGAGCGCGCCGGCGAGGAAGGCCGCGGCGAGCGCCGTGGAGAAGTAGTGATCGGCGTTGCGCCCGGCGCCGTGCACCATGATCAGCGCGCGCGTCACCGTCGCGTTCTTCCTGTCGAGCGGGTACGAGCTGTACGTCATGGAGCGCGCCGGCCCGCCGCCGAGCACGATCCACTGTTCGCAGGCGGTGGTGGGCGACGTGCACGGTTGCGCGGGAGCGGCGGCCGGCGCGCGGCCGGCGGGCGACGGGACGATGAGCAGCCCGGCGAGAAGCGCGAGGTTGGTGAGCATGTCCATACGATACCGATTCAGGGCGGCGGATGCACCGAACGCCGTCGCGACTTCAGCGGTACAGGTCCGTGGACAGGTATTTCAATCCGCTGTCGCAGGCCAGTGTTGCCACGGTCTGTCCCGCGCCAAGCCGCGCCGCGACGCGCAGCGCCGCCACGACGTTGGCCCCGGTGGACGTGCCCGCAAAGATCGCCTCCTCGCGCGCCAGGCGCCGCGCCATCGCCTTGGCCTCCTCGGTGGAGACCTGCACGATCTCGTCGGCGAGGTCCGGCGTCCAGCGCGGCGCCACAAAACCGGGGCCCACGCCCTCGATGTTGTGCGCCCCGGGCGAACCACCGGTGAGCACCGGCGACTCGGCGGGCTCCACCGCCACCACCCGCATGCCGGGGTCGAATGCGCGCAGGGTCGTCGCGACCCCGAGGATGCACTGGGCCGTTCCCACCGACTGCACGAACGCGTCCACCCGCGCATTCGACTGCCGCCACAGTTCCTCGGCCAGCGACGCGTAGCCCGACGACGCATCGGGATTGTTGAACTGGTCGCAGAAGAAGGTGCCGGGCTCCTGGCTCAGTTCGGTAGCGCGCGCGATCATTCGCTGGATCAGTTCGCGGGTCGTGCGCCCGCCGTCGCTCGCGAGCTCCTCCACCGTCGCGCCGAGCGCGCGCATGTGGTTGCGCTTCTCGAGGCTGAAGGCGTCGGACGTGACTATCGTGATCGGATAGCCCATCGCCGCGCAGACGAAAGCCAGCGACGTGCCGGTGCTTCCCCCGGTGTATTCCACCACCCGTCCGCCCGGCTGCAGCCGCCCCGACGCGATGGCGCCGCGAATCGCCGCCAGCGCCATGCGGTCCTTCATGCTCCCCGTCGGGTTGCCGCTCTCGAGCTTGAGCACAATCCGGGCGTGCCCGGCGGGGACGACGCGCTGCAGCGCGACGAGCGCCGTATTGCCAATGGCCGCGAGGGCGTCAGGAGCGAGGGTCATGTGGGGGCGAGGTGGGGGTCGATTACTCGTGCGGTTGCACCAGGTTGATCAGGTTGCCGCAAGTATCCTCGAACAGCACCACCGTCGCCGGGCCCATGCGCGTCGGTGTGCCGCGCAGCGTGACCCCCTTCGCCGTGAGCCGCGCGACCTCGGCCTCGATGTCGCGGGTGATGAGGGCCGTCGCCGGAATCCCCGCGTCGAACAGCGCCTTCTGGTACGCCTTCGAGGGCGGAAAGGCCGTCGGCTCGAGCACGAGTTCGACGCCAGCCAACCCGTCCGGCGACGTCACGGTGAGCCAGCGGTACTCCCCCATCGGGATGTCCGCCATCTTCTCGAAGCCGAGCACGCGCGTGTAGAAGTCGAGCGCGTGCGCCTGGTCCGACACCATGAGGCTGATGAACTTGAGCTGCATGTCGCCCTCCGCTTTCGTCGCCCGTCGCGACGTGGGGGTTGAAGGTATGCGACGCCGGCGGCCGCGGCCACCCTTATTGTACCGTGACCTTGTCGCCCCGCGGGCCCACGAACGCAACCACCACAAGGACGGCGGTAACCGTCGCGGTAATTACCGCCGTCACCTGGGAGCCGGTGGCCGCGCCGACGAAGAATGCCGTGTGCGTGTGCCCCTCGCCGTCCGAGGCCACCATGAACCGCCCGGTGGCCGAAAGCAGGTCGTGGAAGCCGAGGCGCACATCCGCAACGAGCGCCGGTCGTGGGACATTCTCACGTCGGGGCCCCCCGTACGACGGAACCACGGTGCCGACCTGCATGCGCATCAACCCGGCTCCCGCGTCGGCGCTGATGGCCGGCGTGAGCCACCGGCGATACCGCACAGTGGCGCCCAGCACGCGCAGCGGTCTGCCGCCGGTTCGCACCGACCCGCCCGTAATGGTGCCGCCGATCGCGGTACGCGCTCCAACGTTCACCATCGCGCCGATATCGCCGGTGATGTGGCTCGCCAGCGCATCGTCCCATCGGCTGCCGCCAGTGCCTGGGCGCGTGACGACATCGTCAATCTTGCTGCCGAACCAATGGCTGTGCGTCGTCAACTCGAGGAGCGCGAATCCCCTGCACCGCGCGCGCGGCCTTCCCTGCAGGCAGAAGCGTCGCGCCGTGGGCGCGGGTGTCTTGACCAACGGCATCGCCGCTGGCGACGCGCGCGTTGCGGTTGCTTTGCCGACGGCACTGGTGAGGTTCACGGTGTCGGGCGTCTGCGCTTTCGCTGTCGCGGCGACAAGTGCGACAAGCAGGACGCGCAGCGCGAGCCGTGATCGCATGATGGAATTACCCCGGAAAGAGAATGGCTCGCGGGGGGCGGCGTGCTTCAGTGTATCACGCTACGTCACTGCTGCGACAGGGGGACGGCGTAAACCGCGCCGTTGCCGTGCGCGCAGCGCGACCAGGAATTCTCCGGGCGAGTAGACCGGAAGCTGCGCGTGCCTGAAGCCCGCCGCGTCGCGCGTCACCACACCCTGCGCCCGCGCGCGGCGTGCGCCGAGTGCCTTTTCGACCAGAGAGTGGATGGTGGTGATCGTCGTGGCGCCGACGAGCCCAGTCACCAGCCCAGACTCGACGACGCCGAGCACCGCCGCCGAGTGCTCGGCGTGCGGCGCGCGCTGCAGGAGCACGTCGAGGATGACGTTGGTGTCGAGTCTCACCCTCACCGGTGCTTCTCCGCCAGCTGCCGGCGATGCGCCTGCAAAGCTACTTCTGGATCGCGAACACAAACGGCTGCCGCACCAGTTGCTTCACCTTGCGCCCATCCACCTCGGCCGGCAGAAAGCGCATGCCCGGCATCGCGTTCCGCACGGCGAGTGCGAACAGCTCGTGCGAAGTCTTGAGCACCTTGAACGATGCCGGCTCAGCGCGCCCGGTGCTGTCCACCGTGAATTCGACGAGCACCTCGCCCTCGACGCCGGCGGTCTTGAGCAGCTCCGGATAGCGCGGCACCGCCGACCCCGGCACCTGCACCACCGGCTTCTGCACCTCGAAGTCGAGATACGTCTGCGCCGGGTCGGCGGGGGCTACGGCGGTGAGGCCGTTGGCAAACCCGCCCGGCGTCCCGGTGCCGGTGAAGTCGTCCGGGTTCGTCACGGGGTGCGAGAGGTCAATGGCGGGAATCGCGTCGGGGACGTCAATCGGCGCTACGAGCACCTGGAATCCCTTCACGACCCGCGCGAGCGCAACGTCGGTGGGCTGAGTCTCCGCCGGCTCTGGGACCTTCTCCTTTCGCACATCAATGAAGCGCGCCGCCTGTTCCCGCACGTCGCGCACCTTCTGCCCGGCGTTGGCGGTGGCGACGACCGCCCCCCAGATGAGCAGCAGGTGCATCGCGCCGCTCGCGAACTTCCCGCTCACGCCCGTTTGCCGCGGCGCTCTCGACTCCAGCAGGTTGCTGAACATGGTGTACCCCCAATGGTGGTTGCGGTGAGACCGTCAACGCACGTCCTGAGGGCCAGCATACGACGCGAAGATTAGGCGACCAACGGGAGGAAGATTAGGATGGGCTTAACGCGGGGTTAGCGCTTCATTGGGTATGCGACGTGCACGGCGTGCACCGAACGTCCGTCACCCCGACGAACCCGCCGTGTCCGCCTCGGGCTTGCGACGCCGGTACTTGCTGAGCGCGGCCAGGGCCGCGGCGATCGCGACAAGTTCCACCAGGAGTCCCCGGGTGCTCGTGACGGCGCGCATAATTCGCTCGAATGCGGTGAGTGGGACGATGCGCACAACCACGGGATACTCTTGCGTGTAGTCGTCGCGCTCCCTGTTCTGATAGCTCACGACGCTGAAATTGAGCGTGCGTCGCTGAAATGACCGTCCGTGCCCGCGGTTGACCGTGTCCGGCCGAACCTCCCAGCTCCAGCTGCGCTGCGCCTTCTCAGCGAGCTGCTTGACGCTGCATCTCACCCCGGTGGTCTCGCCCACCATGGTGATTTCGAAGCCAATTCCGTCGAGACACGCGCGCGCTGAATCGGCAAATGGCTGCACCGCGCGCTGTTCCAGGATCTTGGTTCCGCCGGAACGTGGCGACGCAAGCGGCATCTTCTTGGCGATATCCAGCGTGAACGTGTAGAGCTCGCCCTCCGTCAGCACCGAATCTCCCTGCACGCGCACGGTGTCATCTCTCGCCACCGACGCCGCGGGGGAGCCCGCACCCGGCGTCGCCGTCCGCGGATTTCGAGGCCGCGGTCGGCCAGGCGCACTCCACGGCGGTTCGCCCGGGACGGGCTGCACCGCCACCGTGTCCGGCCTCGGCATGGGAACTGGCGCCGGCGGCATCGGCGCCGGCATTGGCTGCGGCGGCGGCTCATCGCGCGGCGCTGGCGGTGGCGGCTCGCTCGGTGCGGGAGCGGGCATAGGGTCAAGGCGCGACGGCAGCGAGCACGCACCGCTGGAGACGGTGCCGGCGAGCATTGCGAGGAGAAGAAGGCGCATGCTGTGATTCCGGTGGGGGGTCAGTTCAGCAACCGCGGCGCGTGCCCGGCAAGACGGAATTCGGGTTGCATCAGCACGGTCGCGCAGAAACTCCTGAACGGC
>JAJZRK010000186.1 GCA_021802745.1 bacterium | reverse complement strand
GTGGCAGACACCGAGCCGATGCTCCGTCGCTTGATCGGGGAGCACGTGGTGCTTGCCGTACGGCCGGCCGCAGCGCTCGGGAGCGTCTTCGTCGACCCCACACAGATGCAGCAGGTGGTGCTGAACCTGGCCATCAATGCCCGTGATGCCATGCCGGATGGCGGGACGCTGACGATCGCCACGGAAGATGCCATGCTGGACGAGGCGTATTGCAAGGCCCATGAGGGTGCCCACGTTGGTCCGCACGTGATGTTGTCGGTGCGCGATACCGGAACTGGCATGGACGAGGCCACTCGGCAGCGGATCTTCGAGCCGTTCTTCACGACCAAGGAGGTCGGCAAGGGCACCGGCCTTGGCTTGGCAACGGTTTACGGGATCGTCAAGCAGAGCAACGGGTACATCTGGGTCTACAGCGAGCCGGGGCAAGGCACGATCTTCAAAGTCTACTTTCCGCGCGACTTCTCACAGGCGTCTGAACAAGCGCCGGCAACGCTGCCGGACGCCCGGGCAGAGGGACAGAGGACGGTCCTCGTGGTAGACGATGATGCCTTCATTCAGCGCCTGGCCGGACGGATGCTTGAGCAGTTGGGATACACCGTGCTCGTGGCGACCGATGGCGCGAGTACGATGGATGTGCTGGCACGCCACGCGGGCGCGATTAACCTCGTGCTGACCGACGTGGTGATGCCCGGTATGAGCGGACCAGCCCTCGCAGAACGCGTGCGCGCGTCGTATCCGAACGCGAAGATCCTGTTCACCTCCGGCTACGTCGCCGACGCTGACGGGTTGAACAACGCGGTCGGTGCCGGGACATTCTTCATTGGCAAGCCTTACTCACTCAACGACCTGTCGCACAAGCTGAAGGAAGTGCTGGGATCATGAGTCGGGGTGCATGCGCCGTAGGCGTTTCGCGAACGCCCCCCAAGAGACCCCAAAGCGTCCGGGCTGTGCCCGCCAGCGCCGAGGCGCGTGCGGTTAGAACCCGATAATCTGGTCCCTTCGCGTTCCCACCGACACATACCGAATCGGCGACTCCACCAACTCCTCAATCCGGTCCAGGTACTTCCGCGCCTGCGCCGGCAGCGCGTCAATGGTCCGTGCCTCCGCCGTGGACGACTGCCACCCCTCGAACCACTCGTAGTGCGGCTGGATCTGCTCGAGGTCGGCGATGTCGCCGGGGAACTCGGTCACCAGCTCGCCGTTGATATGGTACCCGGTGCACAGCCCGATCTTCTCCAGCGTGTCGAGCACGTCGAGCTTGGTCACGGCGAGCGCCGAGAGCCCGTTCACGCGCACCGCGTAGCGCACGACCACCGCGTCAAACCAGCCGCAGCGCCGCGGACGCCCCGTCGTGGCGCCGTACTCGTTGCCGAGCTTCCGCACGCGCTCGCCCATCGCCTCGTCGTACTCCGTGGGGAGCGGGCCGCCGCCCACGCGCGTGGTGTACGCCTTCACCACGCCGATGCACGCGTCGAGCGCGCGCGGCGAGATGCCCACCCCCGTCGCCGCCCCACCGGCCGTCGTGTTGCTGGACGTCACGAACGGATAGGTGCCGTGATCAATGTCGAGCAGCGACCCCTGCGCCCCCTCGAACAGCACCGCGGCCCCGGTCTGGAGCGCGCGATGAATGGCGAGCCCCACGTCTTCGCTGATGGCCAGCAAGCGCGACGCCAGCGGCCGCAGCGCCTCGAGCGTGTGCTCCACGCTCGCCCGCTTCGAGGACCCGGTGCCGATGAGCAGATGGTTGGCGTGCTCCACGCCGCGCTCCACGAGGGTGCGCAGCCGCCCCTCGTGCGCGAGGTCGAGCACGCGCACGCCGCGGCGCGCAATCTTGTCCTCGTAGCACGGGCCGATTCCCCGCCCCGTCGTGCCGATCGTCTTGCTCGCCGCGCTCTCCTTGTCCACCAGCTTGTGGTACGGCATCACTAGGTGCGCGCGGTCGCTCACGTACAGCCGCCCCGACACATCCACGCCGTCCTTCACCAGCTGATCGACTTCCTCGAACAGCGTCTCGGGGTCCAGCACCACGCCATTGCCAATGGCGCAGCGCACGCCGGGGTGCAGGATGCCGCTCGGCACCTGGTGCAGCACCGTCGAGTGGTCGCCGATGTGCACGGTGTGGCCGGCGTTGGCGCCGCCCTGGTACCGCACCACCCAGTCGGCGCGCTCGGCCATCACGTCCACGAGCTTCCCCTTCCCCTCGTCGCCCCACTGGGCGCCGACCACGACGATCGCGCGCGTCTTCGTATCGAACATTGCAGGTCCACTCCCGGCGGCAGGCGGGCCAGATGGTCACAAAAAAACGCCCCTGCGCAGTCTCGCGGGGCGTTGTAATAATCTACGCCGATGGCGGGGCCGTGGCAAATCGCCCCGGCCCCGCGCGTCGCACCTCAGGCGCTCATCAGGGCCTGCACCGCCCGCACCTGGTCGGCGTTGAGCGCCAGCAGCGGCAGCCGCACCGGGCCGCCCACGAGCCCCACGGCGTCGAGCGCCGCCTTCACGCCCGGCACGCCCAACCCCGCCACGATCTGACTGGCCATGGGCTTGAGCTTCTCCTGCGCCGCCGTGGCGCGCACGAGGTCGCGGGTCCGGAATCCCTCGTATACATCCACACACAACCCGGCGGCAAACAGCCCCACCGCCACGATGCCGCCGCGCGCGCCCATCTGCAGCGCGGGCAGCAGCTGGCCGCCGTTGCCCGTCAATACGGTGAACGACGCGCCCTGCGACTGCATGTATCCCTCGAGCAGGGCGAGGTCGCCGGAACTGTCCTTGATGCCGACGATGTTCTCGTGCATCGAGAGTTCGGCCACCAGCTCCGGCTCCAGCCGGAAGTGCATGTACTTGGGAATGTTGTACAGCACCACCGGCACCGGACTCTCATCCGCCACGCGGAGATAGTGCGCGCGCAGGGCGTCGCCGGTCATCTGCGCGCCGTAGTAGTGCGGTGCGACCACAAGCACCGCGTCGGCGCCGCGGGCGCCGGCGTCGCGGCACCGCGTCACGCACTGCCTCGTGGACTCGGCGCCCGTTCCCATCAGGAGCAGGCGGTCCGAAGGAACGGCTTCGCGCGCCGTGGCAACCAGCTGCGAGCGCTCGGCTTCGTCGAGCAGCGCCGCCTCGCCCGTGGAGCCGCACACGACGATGCCGTGCAGCCCGTGCGCAAGGTGCGACCGGATGTTGGAGGAGAAGCCGACGAGATCCGGCGTCTCGGACGCCGTGAACGGCGTGGTGACAGGGCCGAGCACTCCGGCCAATCTGATGGAAGACATGGGTGTGACGGACGGAAGACGTGAGACGTGAGACGTGAGAAGTGAGACGTGAGACGTGAGACGCGAGACGTGAGACGGAAGGCGGTGGGCTGACGGGGGCGCGTTGGTTCGCGCTGGCTCGCGGCATCGGCAGCCGCGCGGCTCGCCGGCGGTCAGCCGTTCAGGAACTCCATGCCCGAGCCGGTCTGGAATCCTTCCTCGGACTTGGGCTTCTCGGCGCCCGGCAGGTCGGCCGCCTTGACGGTCGTCGAACGGCGCCGGAAGGTCTGCATCTTGAGCTGGAAATCACTCGGGCGCGTCGCCGCCGCCAGCGCCACCTCGAAGGTGCACTGGCCGGCCTGCACCAGGTCGCCGAGGTGCTGGTCGAACGTCTGCATCCCGTACTGCTCGCGCCCCTCGGCGATGTAGTCGCGGATCTCGCCGATCTTCTCACCCTCGAGAATCAGGTCGCGGATCGTCGCCGTCACGATCATCACCTCGGCGGCAACGACGCGCCCATGCCCGTCGGCCCGCGGCAGCAGCCGCTGGCTGACCACGGCGTGCAGCGTCTCGGCAAGGCGCACGCGCACCACTTCCTGCTCCTCGGGCGGGAACATGGCCATGATGCGCAGGATCGTGCTCTGCGCGTCGGGCGTGTGCAGCGTCGAGAGGAGCAGGTGCCCCGTCTCCGCCGCCTTCATGCCCGTGTCCACGGTCTCGGCGTCGCGCATTTCGCCGATGAGGATCACGTCCGGGTCCTGGCGCAGCGCCGCGCGCAGGCCGCTGCGGAAGCTCTCGGTGTCCACGCCGATCTCGCGCTGCGTGATGGAACTCTGCAGGTCGCGGTGCAGGAACTCGATCGGGTTCTCGAGCGTGACGATGTGCTTGTTCTTCGTCGAGTTGATGTGGTTGATCATCGCCGCCATCGTGCTCGACTTGCCCGAGCCCGTGACGCCGGTCACCAGGATCATCCCGCGCTCCGCCTCGGTGACGCGGCGCATCACCTCCGGCATCTTCAGCTTCTCGAAGGTCGGCACCTCGAACGGGATGACGCGCATCACGATCATGAAGCTCGAGCGCTGCCGCAGGATGTTCACGCGGAACCGCCCGATGCCCGGCGCGCCCCACGAACAGTCGTAGTCGTTCAGCTTGTCAATGCGGGCGCGATCTTCCTCGTTCGGGATCAGCCGCAGCGCGATGGCCTTGGTCTGCTCCGGGGTGAGTGCCTGCTTGGTGAGCGGCACCAACCGGCCATCAATGCGCGCGCGAAAGACGTCGCCCGCCTTGATGTGCAGGTCCGACGCCCCCCGATCCACCGCCGCCTTGATGATCTTTTCCATGGGGCCGTTAGTATCCGATCGCCTTGTCCACGAGATTCCGGAGCGGACGCCCCTCGACGTACGCGTGCCAGTTCCCCACGAACAGCGCCGTCAGCCGGTCCCACAATCGGCGTGGAGACACCCCGCTGACGTGCGGCGTCACGAGAACCTGACGAAGTTGCCACAGCGGGCTCTCCGAGGCTAGTGGTTCTCGGGTAAAGACGTCGAGCACCGCCCCGCGCAGGTGCCCGCTGACGAGGGCGGCATGCAGCGACTCCTCGTCGAGCATCGTCCCGCGCGACACGTTCACCACGATCGCCTGCGCGGGAAGCATGGCCAAGCGCCGCGCGTCCAGCAGGTTGCGCGTCTCGTCGGTCAGCGCCGCCGCCAGCACCACCACGTCGGCGGCGCGCAGCTCGGCCTCGAGCGCCTCAATCCCCGCCACCCGGCTGAACCCCGCGGGACATCCTTTCGACGGCACCCGCCGCAGGCCGACGACCTGCGCGCCAAGCGCCGCGAACCGGGCGCCAATCTCCGACCCCAGCCCGCCGGTGCCGACCACCAGCACCCTGAGTTCGCCGAGTTCGCGCACCATCGCCGACATCGTCCCGAAGGCGGCCGGGTTCCACCGTCGCTCCGCTCGCAACGACTCGGCCAGGTCAAACGCGCGCGTCAGGTGCAGAACCCCCGCGAGCACATGCTCGGCGATGGGTGGGCCGTAGATCCCCGCCGCATTGGTGAAAAGGCAGGGCCCGTCCCGAAACTCGGGAATGGCGAGCAGCGCTCCCGTTCCCGCGAGCGCCGACTGCACCCACTGGAGCCGCGGTGCTGCATGAAAGAGCGGGGCGGGCATGCCCCAGCCGAAGTAGACCTCGGCCTTGGCGACCGCCGCCAGCGCCTCGGCGCCCGGCCCGCGGGGCGAGCCGTCGAGCGCGTAGTTGTCCTCGCGCACGTCCACGACTTCCCATCCAGCGGGCGCGCTGTCGCGGATGCGGGCGGCGGCGGCATCGGGTAGCCGGAAGGCCGCGGCCGGTGCGCGCAGGTCCACGACGAGCCGGCGCATGTCAGTGCAACGTCACGTCAAAGACGTCGGGGCGCTCCACCAGCAGGTCGCGAGCCACCTCGAATTGCCGCGCCGGACCGCGCAGCATCATCTCGAAGACCCGGTCCCGCGGATGGTCATACGTCTCGCGCTCGATGACGCGCAGCCCGGAGTCGCGGAGCAGTTCCTCGAGCGGGCGAAAATCGGTCTTCACGTCGGCCCGCACCGTCACCGGCACCGTGCGGTGCGCACGCACCAGACGGTACTCCCAGCTGCCGAGTGCCGACAGCACGAGGATCACCACGAGACCGGCGCCAAGCCCTTCGATGTAGAATCCCGCCCCGAGCGTCAGGCCGATGGCGGCCACCGCCCAGATGGTCGCCGCCGAGGTGAGGCCGACGATCGTACCCTTGGACTGCATGATCGTGCCGGCCCCGATGAAGCCGATGCCGGTCACCACCTGCGCCGCCACCCGGGCCGGGTCGCCAACGCGCCCGTCAGCGCCCGTGAGGTTGATGGACAGGTCCATGATCAGCGCCGACCCCATGCAGATCAGGATGTTGGTGCGCAGTCCGGCGGGCTTGCCGGCAATCTGCCGCTCAAGCCCGATGACACCGCCCAGCAGGACCGCCGTGGCGAGCTTGAACAGCAGCTCGAGACGCAGCCCGACGAAGAGATCCTGCAGGAACTGGGCACTGACCTGTATCTGCATCATCGGACGTGCTCCCGGGCGGCGGCGCCGCCACCCCGTGTCAGGCGAGTCCCATCTGCTCCTTCACGTGCGCCATGGTCTGCCGCGCGATCACGCGCGCCTTTTCCGCCCCGGCATCCAGCGCGTC
>JAJZRK010000185.1 GCA_021802745.1 bacterium | reverse complement strand
GTGTGCCTCCAGTGTGTCAAGGACGGCATCACGGAGCCGATTGAGGTTAGCCGGGCTCTTCGCCTTCTGGTACCTCAGTGCCGCGAGTCGGATGGGGTGCCTACCGATGCTCGCTAGCGCAAAACTTCGCGGGCTTCTGCCAAGAAGTTCCGCTGGCTGGGCGCCTTCAGCGCCCCCTACTGAGGGCCCCTCGGCCGGCGAGACCGCGCCATTTCCCTCTTGGGCCTGTTTGGGCCTGTTCGTGTGGGAAATGAGGGAATCGGGCCTCTTGCTCGTTTCCTTCTCACTCTTATCTTCGAGTGAGAAGACGGAACTGCGCGGTGGTTTTGAACCCTTCTTCCAGCTTCCCAAGCTGGACGTCGTGGGTTCGAGTCCCATCGCCCGCTCTGACGCATGGCCCGGGATGCCTACAGCGCTCCGGGGCCATGCGTTATTGCGTCTCGTGGGACGCCGGATGATCCCGCGCACTGCCGGGTGCCAGGTCGGACCATGCATTGTAGGCGTACGCCATGCCGAGCGAGAACCCCATGGCAGCTACCGCCAGCGCGGCGTTGGCATACGGTGGAGCGCTCAGGGCAAGGCGCATGATCAGCGTGGCCGCCGCGAACCCGGCGTTGCGGAACACGACGTGGAAGGTGGCGCTATGCCGCAGCGAGAGGAGGATCAGCACGACGTCCGAGAGGACGAGCACGGTGTAAAAGGCGGCATAGAAGTCGCCGCCCTGGTCGCCCCGGAGCGCACGCACCCCCCCCCGTGATGCCCATCAGGAGGAAGACCCCGAACAGGGCCACCGCGACGGTCTTCTTGGCGCGGACAAAGCTCTCCTGCTCGGCGGCGTCGGCCGTGATAGCCCGATGCCGCTGCATCCGGTGAAACGGGACGAGTAGCGCGAAGACCAGGAGCGAGCCCGCCATTTCAGCGAGGGCACCCGGCACTCCGGAACGTATGTTTTCCCACGCACCGACGGCGCCGCTTGAGGGCAGGAGCTCAACAAAGGCCTCGCGCATGAGGATCAGCGCGAGGAGTTCGAGCTGCTTGCCAACAGAGGCGGCCACTGACCGGGCCAAGGCGAAGATGAGCCCGACGACCTCGATGGCGAGGAGGGCGGTGAAAACGACCCAGACGGCGGCGAAGTGGCTGCGGGGAAGGCGGGCGGCGAGCCACGTGGGAGTGAGCCCGCCCAAGGCGGCCTCGACGAGCGCCACGGTACCGAGAAACACGATCAGCAGCGCGGCGCTCACCAACCGGCGCCCGGCTGGGCGCTCCCATCGATGTTCGGCGGCGTCGAAGAGCAGTGCGAGGCGAGTGAGCATCGAAGGGGAGTGGTGGGAGACCTCTGAAGATCGCACGTCGGCCCCGGGCCGCACAGTCGCACCGGCCGAACGGCGCGTGTGTCCGGGTCGCGATCGCCGGCTTGGCCGACGGCCCTATTGCCCCGCCTCCGCCGGCGCCGACACCGCCCGCTCGAGCCCCTCCACCAGCGCGGGATCGGCCGGCCGGAGCCGCGTGGCGAGGTCCACCACCGCCACCACGCCCGCCACGCGCTCGTCGTCGGCCATCACGGGGATCCGGCGCACGTGGTCGCGCCGCATCTTGCGCGCCACCGCGCTCACGTCGTCATCCATGCGCACCGTCGTGAGATGGCGCGCGGTCATGACCTCGCGCACCGCACAGTCCAGGCCGTGCCCTTCGGCGACGCAGCGCACCACGATGTCGCGATCGGTGAGAATGCCCTGCAGCCGCCGGTCGCTGAGGTTGTCAATCACGGGCAGCATCCCCACCCGGCGGTCGCGCATCAGCTGGGCCGCCCGGTGCACGGGCTCGTCGAGAGTGATCACCGACGGATGCGCCGTCATGACGTCTCGCGCTCTCACCGCTCCTCCTGACCGCACCGGTCACCCGCGGCCGGTCCATGCGTGTCAATTGAAGCATATGTCGCCCGGCCGCACGGGAAAGGTGTAAAGAGACTTCAGAAGGTCAGGGTTCGGCCTACCGACGCTCCTATTGCGCGGTGACACGGGCGGCGCGATTCTCGGACTGACATTCCGTTTCTCCCAGCTACCTTGGCAGCCATGCCTCCAGTCTTTCCATTTCTTCCCCAGCGCCTCGATGGCCTGGTGGATATCGCCGGCAACCTGAACTGGACGTGGAACCGCGAGGCGCGCCGGCTCTTCGCCGCCATTGATCACCAGCTCTGGACGCGCCTGCGGCACGACCCGTTCCAGTTGCTGCGCCAGGTGGCGCCCGAGCGCCTCGCGCAGTGCGCGACCGATGCGACGTTTCTCGCGCAGTACGAGGCGATCCTGCGCTGGGCCGCCGCCGAGCAGTCGCCGGCGCAGACGTGGTTCATGCAGCGATATCCGCAGCAGGCGACCGACACCATCGCCTACTTCTGCGCCGAGTTCGGCGTGCACCACACGGTCCCCATCTACTCGGGGGGGCTCGGCGTGCTCGCCGGCGACCACTGCAAGACGGCCTCCGACCTCGGCGTGCCGCTGGTGGGCGTGGGTCTGCTCTATCGCAACGGCTACATAGACCAGGAAGTGCGCGCCGACGGCTGGCAGGAAGAGACGGACATGCGCTTCGACCTTGCGCAAACGGTGCTCGAGCCGATGGACGGACCGGGCGGCGCGCCGCACCTGGCGATGGTGCGCATGGCGGGGCGCGACGTCTACGTGCGCGCATGGCGGCTGCGCGTGGGGCGCGTGAACATCTACCTGCTCGATACCGACCTCGAGCAGAACGACCGCGCCGACCGGCCGTTGCTCAGCCGCCTGTATGCGGGCGGGCCGGAACTGCGCCTGCGCCAGGAGTGGCTGCTCGGCGTCGGCGGCGTACGGGTGCTGCGCGCGCTCGGGGTGCATCCCGCCGCCTGGCACGCGAACGAAGGGCACGCCGCGTTCATGTTCATTGAACGCGTGCGAGAGCGGGTGGCGGCGGGGGCGCGGTTCGACGACGCGGTGCAGACCGTGCGATCGGCGGGCACGTTCACGACGCACACGCCGGTGCCCGCCGGCCACGACACGTTTCCGGCCGATGACGTGGCCGCGTGCACGGGGCCGGTCTGGGACGAACTGGGCATTTCCCGCGACGCCTTCCTGCGCATTGGCCGCGTGCCGAGCGACGACTCGGGGAGGTTCCACATGACGGCGGCCGCCATTCGGTTGAGCCGCCGCCTGAATGCGGTGTCGCGCGCGCACGGCGTCGTGACCCGCAAGATGTGGAGCGTCCTGTGGCCGGGGCGGCGCGAGGTGGACCTGCCGGTGACGTACGTGACCAACGGCGTGCATCTCGCGACTTGGATGTCGAACGCCCTCATGCGGCTGCTCGACGCGCACCTCGGCGCCGGGTGGGGCAATCGCGCCGACGATCCGGCGCTGTGGGACGACGTGCTCGCGCTCGACGCCGCGGCGCTGTGGGAAGTGCATGCCAAGCTGAAGCGGATGCTGCTCGTGCACATGCGCGAGCAGGCGCGCCTCGCCTTCACCCAGCACACGCGCGAGGCGGCCCGGCTGGCGGGCACCGGTGTGCTGCTCGACCCGGAGGCGCTGACGCTCTGTTTTGCGCGCCGCTTCGCGACATACAAGCGCGCCAACCTGATCTTCCACGACGTCGAGCGGCTGCTGCGCATCGTCAGCAATCCGTCGCATCCGGTGCAGATCATCTTCGCCGGCAAGGCGCATCCGGCCGACCATCCGGGCAAGGCGATGCTGCAGGAGGTCTACCAGTGCACGCGCGACCCGCGCTTCGAAGGGCGCCTCGCCTTTGTCGAGGACTACGACATGCACCTCGCGCACGTGCTCGTGCAGGGCGCCGACGTCTGGCTCAACGTGCCGCGCATTCCCATGGAGGCGTCGGGGACCAGCGGCATGAAGGCGGCGCTGAACGGCGTGCCCCAGCTGAGCACGATGGATGGCTGGTGGGAGGAAGGCTTCAACGGGCACAACGGCTGGGCCATTGCCCCCGAGCCGGGGGCGAGCACCGCCGAGGAGGACGCGGCCGCCGCGAACCAGCTGTACGAGCTGCTCGAGAACGAGGTGGTACCCATGTTCTACGCGCGCGACGCCAGCGGCCTGCCGCACCGCTGGATCCAGGTGATGCGGCATGCGCTGCGCGCGGCCGGGCTGCACTTCACGTCGCGGCGCATGATGATGGAGTACGTGACCGACTATTACGTGCCGTCCATCAGGGGGGAGGCGACGCCGGATGAGGCGCCCACGGCATAGGTGCAGGGGGCAGGGTGCGCGGTGTGGTGCGGGGGGAAGGGGTGAGTGACTGACACCGCCTGGTTGCGGCTTGCCTGGAGACACGCGCACGGTTGCCCTACGGGTTCCACATTCGCGCCGTCGGCGTTCTGCCGATACTCCAAACCCCCGGTCGCTGGTAACGTGCATCATGCGGGGAGGCCGCTCGTCGCCGGGCGCTGAACGGTGCCGACGGAAAGGGCCTGGCGGGGGCTGCGCCGGGCGGGAGCGTCACCATGGTCGCGCTCGACCAGACGGTGAAACAGCAGGGCGCCATTGTCGCCGCCGCGCCGCCGTCGCGTGAGGGCGCGGAGGGGCCGTCCGTCGGCCGTGCGCACGAGGCGGCCACGGCGCATGGCGCGTCGTCGCGCGTGAGCCGCGACGCGCGGCACGTTCCGTCGCGGCGTCCGGGCGCTGAGCGCATGCCGACGCGGCGGGCGATCGTGCACCTCACCGCCGAGTACCACGGCTACGCGCGCACGGGAGGCCTGGCCGAAGCGGTCGCCGGGCTGGCGAACTCGCAGGCGTGCGCCGGCGAGCGGGTGTACGCCTTTCTCCCGCTCTACGCGTCGGTGCGCGAGGCCGTGCCGCGGCTGCAACTGCTCGCGCCGCCGCAGCAACTGGTGCTGGGCCCGCTCGTGGAGGAGGTGCGATTCTACCGCGACGCGTCGCGCCACGGCGCACCGCACGTGATCTTCCTGGACGCCCCGGGCTGCTTCGACCGGCCGGGACTCTACGGCGACGTCCGCGGCGACTATCCGGACAATCACCTGCGGTTTGCGCTCTTCGCGCGCGCCGCCCTGCACGGCATCACGCAGTTCGTGCCGGGGCCGCTGCTCCTGCACGCGCACGACTGGCATGCGGCGCTGGCGCCGGTCTACATGCACACGCAGCCGGACCTTGCCCCGTCGTTCGCCGACACGCCCACCGTGATGTCGGTGCACAATGCGGGCTACCAGGGCCACTTCGGCGCGGACGTGATGGCCGACCTCGCCCTGCCGCCCGAGTTGTGGCACATGGACCGCCTCGAATGGTACGGTCGGCTGAACCTGCTGAAGGGCGGCCTCGCCTTCTGCGACGCGGCGGTGACGGTGAGCCCCGCGCACGCGGCCGAACTGTGCACGGCCGAGGGCGGCTTTGGATTGCATGATGCCTTCCGCCACCTGGGCGACCGTCTCGTCGGCATCTGCAATGGCATCGAACTTCATCTCTGGGACCCCGCGAGCGACGATCAGATCGCGGCGTCGTACACGGCGGACGATCTCGGCGGCAAGGTCGTGTGCAAGCAGGCGTTGCAGCGCGCCTTTGCGCTGCCGCGCCGCGCGCACGTGCCGCTCATCGGCATGTCGTCGCGTCTCGCGACGCAAAAGGGGTTCGACCTCGTGCTGCGCAGCGTGCGGCTGCGCGATGCGGAGTTGCAGCTGATCGTGATCGGCGAGGGGGACGCGCGCATTCGCGACGCCGTCGCGGCGTTCGTCGCCGCGCACGCCGGGCGCATGGCGTGCAGCTTCACCTTCACCGACCGCCTCGAGCATCAGCTCATGGCCGGCGCCGACATGGTGCTGATGCCCTCGCTGTACGAGCCGTGCGGCCTGACGCAGATGCATGCGTCGCGCTACGGCACGCCGGTGATCGGTCGCCGCGTCGGCGGCATCGGCGACACGGTGGCCGACGAGGAGACGGGCTTCCTGTTCGACACCTTCGACGTGCCGGCGATGGACGCTGCGCTCGATCGCGCGCTGGTCCGGTTCCACGACCGCGCCGCGTGGCAGGCGATGATGCGCCGTGCGATGGCGCGCGACTTCGGGTGGGATCACTCGATGGCCGACTACGCCAATGTGTATCGCGCGGCCGTGAACCGCGCCGCCACCCGGCGGTAGGGCGCGGTCATCGGAACCCTGTCAGGGTTACGTGCGATGAAGCCCTACCCCTTTCCAGCGTAGACCCTACTGCGCCGAAACGCGTACCCGGACATCTATATAACCCAGCGAGACGCCCGCGCAACGGCGCGGGCCCCCCAGGGCGTTCCGCCGGTACTTGGAGGAACGATGATGATGCCCTATGCGGACCTGGTGGCGCTGGACGCGGAGTTGCGCGACACGCTCACGCTGACGCTATACCTCGATGGCCGGAGCGAGAACCCTGCGTGGCGCACGGCCTGGCGGCGGTCGCTGAAGCAGGAGGAAACGCGACTCCGCCGAACCCCAG
>JAJZRK010000184.1 GCA_021802745.1 bacterium | reverse complement strand
ATCGAGACGGCACCGCTGGCCTGCCCCGACGCGCCAGCGATGGACACGACGAGCGCGATGAGGGCCGTGGCGCCGCACAGACCGCCGATCCAGCGCGCCATCCTCGCCGCGCGGCCGGTGACGAGCGCACGCGGCACGAACCAGGCGGCGGCGAGGCACAGGGGCGACAGCAGCAGCACGTTCCAGTTGTCGTACCAGAAGACGTGCGCCGAGAAGAGCTCCATGAAGGCGACGGCCGTGCCGATGAGCCCGCACACGAGATACCAGAGCGCCGCAATCACCGCGATGGCGAAACGCGCGCCTCGTTGGGCCGCCAGCCAGCGTCCGCGCAGCGCGCTCATGAAGGCGAGGCCGCCAAGCAGCGCGAGCGGAATGAGCGCGCCCAGCGCGACGGCGACGTAGAGTCCCGGGAATGCCTGCGGCGCCGGCGCCTCGGGGTCGCGCAGGGCGCTGAAGAGCACGCGCTCGCTCGCCACCAGCTTCACCGACGCGCCGTCTTCCCCTGGCACCATGATGCCGCGCAGCCGGTCGCGCAGGCGCATAGGCACGTACATCTCGTCCCACGCCGTCATGCGCTGGTCGGCGCGCGGCCCGAGGGCGATGTCAATGCCAAGCCGGCTGAGCGGCGCCCCCTCGGTGAGGCGCAGCGCCTCGCTGCGGAACGAGTGGTCGCTGAGCGAGTCGCCCCACGCGCGCTTCAGCGCGCCGCCGAGCACGCGATCGAGGGCGTCGCGCACCCGCGTGGAGCAGTTGTCGCGGAAATAGTCGTACCGATAGAACCGGTTCTCATCGCGCTCGTTCCAGCGGACGAAGCTCAGCAAGGCCTGCTTCTGCGCGCCGCCGAGATTGAGCACCTGCTCGACGGTCTGGCGATCGTTCTCCTGGTAGTACGCGAGCAGGGGAACCGTCTCGAAGCCCTCCACCCAGTAACGCGAGTCACCGCTGAGAAAGCGCCCGAGAAAGTTCGGCTCGTCAAAGGAGAACATCCCCCAGTTCCAGGCGATATCGAGGCCGGTCGCCGGATCGGAAATGCGAATCGCGTTGTGCCCGAAGCGTTCGAAGACGGGCGTGCCTTGGCCAAAGGTGAGCAGCGAAACCGTCAGGCGGCGGGCGGCAAGCGTGTCGCCACGGGTGGGCTCCACCTGCGCCGGCAACGACGCCGCGACGCCGGCAATCCAGAGGAAGCCGGCCGCAACACGGATGAGTCGCAGCGTGGTTCTCAGCATGGGGGGGAGATCAATTGGCCGGGCCCAGCTCCGTGCCCGGATAGTACGTGCGCAGAATCGTGCGGAAGTCCTGGCCGGCGCGCGCGCGCCCGATGGCGCCCCACTGACACATGCCGATGCCGTGACCCCATCCGTTGCCGCGAATGACGAGCCGCCGCAACGCGCCGCCCGGTCCCGTTTCCGGTTCGACCGAAAAATAGGTGCTGTTCAGTATCTCGCCACCGGGCGGTCGCAGCACATAGCGCACGTCGTTGCCGCGCAGCGCGTAGCGTCCGGCGTCGGTCACAATGCGGAGCACCGCCACGCGTCCCGTCTTCGTGCGCGACTCCACGCTCACGCTCGTTGCGTGCCCCGGTCCACCCGCCGCCACGTTCACATAATTGCGCAGGTACTGACGCAGGGCCGCATCGAGTTCGGACGATTCGAGCGTGCGCGTCCAGGCGAAGCGCGGCGCCGGATCGCAGTAATAGCGCTCGGTGCCCGGTATTCGATCGCTGACCGGACGCAGGTACGGTTGGCTCCCGGAACGCCAGACCTCGTCGGGACTGGCCGTCTCCCCGCCGCACGAGGCGGAGTACGGCGCGTCCACGGTGCGCCCGCCGTACTTGAGCACGAGCCCGGCCGTGCCGGCCACCGCGACATCGCCAAACGGACGCTCGGCGTCCGCACCACCATACACCTGGTCGGACGTGCCGGCTACGACGTCATAGTCCGCGTGGCGCGCCGCGCTCCCGCCGGCCGCCGCGAGCCGCACAAAGGTGTAGCTGCGCGCCGCCACCGCCTGCGCCTCCACGGCCGCGTGCTCGGCCGCCGTGCGGCCGCCGATCTCGAGGGGAACCACGCCGCGCAGGTACTGCTCGACGGCGAGCACGTTCACCACCAGCACGCCGACGCCGTCATCGGCCGCGAAGAAACGCAGCACGCCGCGATAGCGCTTGCCGTTGAACAGGACGAAGTCGTCGGCACGATCCACGCGCAGCACGAGCGGGGCGCGCCGCCACGCCGTGGCGGCGCCGTCGGTGCGCACCGCCCGCAGCTCGTCGTCGCGCCGTTCCAGCGACCAGGCATCGCCGGGACGCCCGCGGAGGAGCACGCTCTCCCGGTCATCGAACAGCCGCCAGGCTCCCGTCGCCGCCACGCCGGGCGCCGGCGTGGTGACGGCCAACGCGACGCGCACGTCGCGGTCGCCCTCGCGGCGGAAGTCGGGCGGCTCGTCGCGCGGGACGTCCTCGGGGTGCGGCACCGCGGCGGCAACCGTGTCCGCCGGCGCGGGTGGCTGGCCGATGACGCGAATCGGGTCTGCCGTGGGCACGCCGAGCCGCGTCGTCACGCACGCGCCGATGAGAAGGAGCGTCGCGGCCGCGGCGAGCCGGCGCCCGGTCACCGCCCGTAGCTCCCGACGCTCGACGGCATCACCGGGAGCGCGCGCGTCGCCGCCGCCGTGCGCGGCGCCGGCGCATCGTCCACCGCCACCACACGCGCGCGGAAGTCGTAATCGTCAACCACGTCCAGCACTTCAACCTCGGCAAAGCGCCCAGCCGCCACGTCGCGATCGAGCCACGTCACGCCGTCAATGTCGTCGGCCTGCCACGGAAGGCGCCCCGACGCCGGGTGCTCGCTGTCCGCCGACTCCTGCACCAGCACGCGCGCGGTGGCGCCGACGCGCGACTCATAGCGCCCGGCGGTGATGTGCCGCTGCAACTCCTGCACCCGCTCCAGCCGGTCGCGCTTCTCGTCCTCGGCGATATCGTCGGCCATCTGCGCCGCGCGCGTACCCTCCTGCGGCGAGTACGCGAAGACGCCGACGCGCTCAAACTCGATTTCCTCGAGGAAGGCGAGGAGTCGCGCCACGTCGTCCTCCGTCTCGCCCGGAAAGCCGACGATGCAGGTGGTGCGAAGCGCCACGCCGGGGACGGCATCGCGGAAGCGCGCCACCTTCTCGCGAATCGTCCGCTGGCGTTCCGGGCGCCGCATCCGCTCCAGCACCGCGTCGGAGGCGTGCTGGATGGGCATGTCGAGATAGCGCACGATACGCGGCTCGCCCGCAATGACCTCCAGCAGCTGCGGCGTGATCCCCGCCGAATACAGGTACATGTTCCGGATCCACGGGATCGCCGTCTCGCGTACGAGCGCGCGCAGCACCTCGGGGAGCCGCACGCCGTCGCGGCGGTCGCGCCCGTAGTGCGCCAGGTCCTGCGCCACGAGGTTGACCTCGCGCGCCCCCTGCATCTCGAGCAGCTGCGCCTCGCGCACGATGTCGTCGAGCGCGAACGAGCGGTGCCGGCCGCGCATCAACGGGATGGCGCAGAACGCACAGCCGTGATCGCATCCCTCGCTCAGCTTGAGGTACCGCACCCACGGGGTGTCGCCGGTGTAGAGGCGCACGCCGGGGTGCAGCGTCTCGGGATCGCCGATCAGCCCGCGCGCATGCAGTTCCACCGCCAGCCGATCGGTCTCCGACGAGCCGAGGAACAGGTCCACTTCGGGCATCGCCTCCTGCATCTCGGCCTTGTGGCGCTCGACCATGCACCCCACCGCCACCACCGTGCGGCATGCACCGTCGCCCTTGTACTGCGCCGCCTCGAGGATGGCGTCGAGCGACTCCTTCTTGGCGGCGTCAATGAAGCCGCACGTGTTGACGACAATCAGCTCCGCCTCGTCGAGCGACACCACCGGCTCGCCGCCGTGCGCGCGCAGTTCCGCCACGTAGCGCTCGCTGTCTACGGTGTTCTTGTCGCAGCCGAGGGTGACGACGGCAAACTTCAACGGTAGTTCCCGAACTTCAGTTCGACGCCGTACTCGCCGCTCCGGAGCAGCGCCATCGCCTGCTGCAGGGCGTCCTTGTCAGGGCCGCTGACGCGCACCTGGTCGCCCTGGATGGACGCCTGCACCTTCTTGAGCTTCGCGTCCTTGATGGCGGCCGCCACCTTTTTGGCCGTGTCGGAGTCGAGCGCCTGCTTGAGCTTGATTTCCTTCTTCAGGGTGTCGCCGCCGGCCGGCACGTTGTCGCCGATCTCGAGGTTCTTCACGGGGACGCCGCGGCGGATCAGCTTGGACTGCACGATGTCGAACAGCGCCCGCATCCGCATGTCGTGATCGGTGTGCAGGCGAATGACGCCGTCGGCGCGCGCGAACTCGATGGTCAGCACCGACGCGTCCTTGAAGTCGTAGCGCTGGCTCGAATCCTTCTGCGCCTGGTTGATGGCGTTGTCCACTTCCTGGAGGTCCACGCCGGTGGTGACATCAAAGCTGTAGGCGGAAGCCATGATTCAGGCTGATTGAGGATTGGGAATCCGGATCGCGATTGAGGATTCCGAGTACGGACTGCGACTGGCGATTCTAGAAATCGAAACCTCCGGGAGGCAAAAAGGAAGGCGCGGAACCCCGTCCGCGCCTCTGTTGTCTCTCTGTTGTCTTTCTGTTGTCTCTCTGTTGTCTCTCTATGACCCCAAGTACGATTCCAGTGCTTTCGCCCGGCTGATATGCCGCAGGCGCGATAACGCTTTCTCCTTGATCTGCCGCACCCGCTCCCGGGTGATATTCAGCACCTCGCCAATCTCCTCCAGCGTCATCGGCTCGGCGCCGTCGAGCCCGAAGTAGAGGCGCAGGATCTTCGCCTCGCGCTCCTTGAGGCCGCGGAGCGCCTCCTGGATGCTCTCGGTGAGCGCCTTCTCGAACGTCTCCTCGTCGGGGGTGCGGCTCTCGGTGTCGGGGAGATAGTCGAGGAGGCGGTTGTCCTCGCCCGGCGACATCGGGGCGTCAAGCGAGAGGTGCGTCTGCGAGATGAGCATCGTCCGGGCGACTTCTTCCTCGGTGATGTCCATCCCGTCGGCGATCTCGGCGTGCGTCGCCTCGCGCCCCAGTTCCTGCAGCAGCGCGCTCGCGCGCTTGCCGATGCGGTGCAGCGTGCCGGCGCGATTGAGCGGCACGCGCACGATGCGCGACTGCTCGGCGAGCGCCTGCAGGATCGCCTGCCGGATCCACCAGACCGCGTACGAGATGAACTTGATCCCCTTCGTCTCGTCGAACTTGTGCGCGGCGCGGATGAGGCCGAGGTTGCCCTCGTTGATCAGGTCCGAGAGCGAAACCCCCTGGTTCTGGTACTTCTTGGCGACCGACACCACGAAGCGGAGGTTCGACCGCACCAGCTTGTCGAGTGCTTCCTGGTCCCCCGCGCGGATGCGCTGCGCGAGGTCGACCTCGTCCTCACGCGTGATCAGCGGAAAGACGCTGATGTCGCGCAGGTACTGGTCCAGCGACCCTTCCTCCGACTGGTGCTTCTTGCGGTGTCCGCCCGGAACGCGAGCTCGCACCATGCGCTCTGATGGGTCAGTCATACCGTGCAGAATGTGGCGTGCGTCCCGACCGTCCGGAAGCCCACGCCGTCAGTGAATCCGCGTGCCGAGGCGGCGCCATCGGACGTTTGTCAAGAAGGGAACGGGCGACGCGCTGTCTGGCGCGTAGCTGAAATAGACGAGCAGCGGACGCCCCTTCACCATCGAGTCCGGCACGAAACCCCAGTAGCGGCTGTCGAGGGAGTTGTCGCGATTGTCGCCGAGGACGAAGAGATGCTGGCGCGGCACGACGAGCGGCCCCCAGTTGTTGCGCGACGGGTGGTACGAGGCGCCAGCCGGTGCGCGGCGCACGAGGAAGTGCTGCTGCCAGCGAAACTCCTCGCCGGCAGGATCGGAGCCCGGTTCCGTGTGCGAGACGTACGGCTCCTTCACCGACCTTCCATTGCGCCGCAGCACGCCGTCCACCATGCCCACCGTGTCGCCCGGCACTCCGACAACGCGCTTCACAAAGTCCTTGGTGGGGTCCACCGGCCAGCGAAAGACGATCACGTCACCGTGGCGCGGCGCATCCACCGCCGGCAGGCGCGCCCCCGTGAACGGCACCTCGGCGCCGTACACCATCTTGTTCACGAGCAGGAAGTCGCCGACGAGCAGGGTGCCTTCCATGGACCCGCTCGGGATCTTGAACGCCTCCACCACGAAGGAGCGGATGAGGAGGAAGAGCAGGAGCGCCGTCGCCATGGACTTCGTCCACTCCCACATCGCGCGCAGTGGACGCCAGCGGCCGCGCCGCGGCGTCGGCCCGAACCGCGGCTCGCCGCTCACGAGCGGCGGATCGAGGGTGTCCGGGGGGAGGGAGGGGATGGTCATGGCGTATTGGGGAGATAGTCGGAGCAAGAGAGAGAAGCAAGGAGGAGGAGGGGTGCGGGGGCT
>JAJZRK010000183.1 GCA_021802745.1 bacterium | reverse complement strand
TTCCGATCTTACAGATCGTAGTCACCCCCGGCCACGTGGCGTGCCACACGAATCAGCAGCGACCCCGATCCGCAAGCCGGGTCGCAGATGGTACTCCCCTTCTCCGGCGACATCAGCGTCGCCAGCAGCTCCGCCACTTCCTTGGGGGTGTAGAACTCCCCGCCCTTCTTGCCCGCTTCGCTGGCGAAGTAGCCAATCAGGTACTCATAGGCGTTGCCAATGACATCCATTGTCCCGATGCGCGCCGGGCGCAGGTCCATGGCCGGCACACTGAAGTCCTGCAGCAGGTGCTTCAGCCGGCGATTGCGTTCCTTGGTCTGGCCGAGGATCGGTTCGCTGTTGAAGTTCACGCCGCGGAACACGTTCTCCAGCTTGGCGCGGTTGGTATCCTCGAGCCGAGCCAGTGCGATGTTGATGAGCTCACCGATGTTCGCGGCGTCGCGATTGTCGTAGAGGAATCGGAAGTGCGACTCGGCGGGCAGGACGAACCGTTCGCGCCCCAGCATCCGCTGCACCCGCGTTTCGTCACCGGGATACCGGCGGCGATACTCTTCGGCGTGTTCGTCCCATGCGTCACTCACGTATTTGAGAAAGAGCATGACGAGGATGAACTCCTTGTACTGCGCGGAGCTCACCGCGCCGCGAAAGGTGTCGCAGGCGCGGAACAGGACAGCGTTGATTTCGTCCTGGCTGACGGGATGGGTGGCGGTCGTTGTCATGTGGTCACCGGGGATGAGCGGCGCCCCACGTGCTGGCGGCGCGCAGGTCGTCGTGCAACGAGGCGAGTTGGGCCGCGAGCCGGCGTTCGCGAATGGCCAGCTGGTCCAGCGCGCCGATATCGCGTTGCCTCGCGAGCGGGATCGCGGGAATATCCAGCCGGCGAATGACCTCCGCCGGTGTGAAGGGCAGGTGCGTGCCGCGGTTGTCTCCCTGCAACTGGGCGCGAGTCCGCGGATGGTTCAGGTACCAGGCCAGGTACTCCGGCACCAGCTGTTCCGGGTCGCATCGAATCAGGTAGAAATGCGATGAGGCGGCCGTGCGCCGCGTCTCGACGTCGGCGCCCAGCAGCACGGCGCCCAGCCGCGGTGATCGGGCGGCGAAGAGTACGTCGCCGGCGCAGACGTAGTACGGACCCAGATCGCCCGTGGCCGCATCAGTCGCCGCGACGTGCGTCCAGTCGATCTCGCCGTCGTCGCTGAAATCGCGCAACTGCAGCACGCGCCAGCCGTCGCGCGCACGCGATGGCGTTCGATCGGCGAAGAGCTTGTAGCCCTGTTTGATGACAGCGAGGTCGGCTAGCATTGATGGGAGATTATTCGATTCTCCAATATTTCTGTTGTTGTGACTGATGTCAAGTGGAGTTTTCTTGTTTCTCCTTGATTTTATGTTTGCTATTTCTTGACTGTTTGCTGAATAGCAAACATATTCAGGCCATGACAAACACGAGGATCGTGCCCAACGGCCGGGGGCGGCAGCTCCGCGACCCCTTCGCCGACCGTGCCTCGCTCCTGTGCCGCACGTTGCTCATGAACCCGGGGACCACCTGGCATGTGCGCGGTCTGGCCCAGGCAGCTGGCGTCACGCCGATGCTCAGTTCCGACGTGGTGCGCCAGCTGGAAGGTGCCGGTATTGTGGCGACCCGGCCTCGTGGTCGCTTGTTGCAGGTGCGACTCGTCGATCCGCAAGCGTTGCTGAACCAGTGGAGCGCGATCTACCGCTATACCAGAAACGCGAGGCTGCATTTCGCCGCCAGTAGTCCAGTGATGGACAAGTTGATTTCGCGAATCGCCGGCGCTGCCGGCAAGCGGCGCTGGGCACTCACGCTGCTGGCTGGCGCCTGGCAACGCATTCGATACGCACCAACCGACTCGCTGCACATCTACATGGAATGCAATCACGTCGATGAGCTGCGAGATCTGGCCGAGCGTGAAGGATGGATCGAGGATGCCGCGGGTTCGCTGGTGCTTATGATGCCCGCATACCGAAACGCGACATGGCACCAGATGACGTACGCCGGTGAACCAGACATCCCCGTCGTCAACGACATCCAACTGATCCTCGACCTCTGGCATTATCCGGAACGCGGGCGCGAAACGGCCGAGCAGCTATGGCGGCCGATCCTCCAGCGCTTCGCGCGAGCCCGTGACGACGAAGCCGAGTTCAGCCATGAGTGACGAACTCCGGAAGATCCTCGGTGTCCTCGCGCCGTATCTCTCCGACGTCGTCATCATCGGCGGCTGGGTGCCCGAGCTGTATCGCCTGTACGACGGCCTCACCTGGCAGACGGTTCCGTCGCGTACCACGGAACTGGACGTACTCGTCGAACCGCGGTTGGATCCCGCAGGACGTCCGATGCTGCGCGAACGACTGGAGGACGCCGGTATTCGCCCTGCACGAAAGGAGCCGTTTCCCGCTGACTGGATGGACGCTGATTCCGACGTGACCGTTGTGGAGTTCCTGATGCAGCGCCCGGGACCCTTCAACAGTGAGTCGCCACGACAGATCGACCTGCAGGGATGGCTCGGCGCAATACTGGTCGACGATGTACAAGTACTTCGGGAGTTCACCCACCTACTGGAGGTGCAGATCGGAGACGAACGCTGGGAGGTACGTGTGCCGACCCTTGGCGCCTGGGCAGTCGGCAAGGCGCTCTCGTTCGGTGCTCGCCCCGCGCTCGCAGAGCAAGACCCGAACGCAGACAAGCGCGCCAAGGACCTGGTCTACTTGCGAGATCTCGTCTTCGCAGGGCCTGAAGTGCTCGCGCAGGTTGGCGATGACTTGAAGGCGGTCGCCAGCGCCAAGTCGGGACACTCGGCGATGAAACGTGCGGTAAAGCAATTGTCCGCACCGCACGAATCCACTCTATCTAACGCGGCGCTTAGGCTCTCCACGCGCGACAGCCGGGCCTTGGCCACAGCGCACGCCGAAATCAAGAGCGCGGAGAAGTTCCTGATCGAAATGGTCAACGGCGCGATGGTTGTGTGAAGAAGCTCCTACGAAGGACGACGAAGCCAAGAGCTGAAGACGGCGCGCCACGCAATGATTCGCGCGGTGCGCCGTCGTTACTCCAGGTAGTTGCAGTCCTCTGTGGCCCTCAGGGTTTCTCTGTGTCTCTGTGATGAAAAGGCCCCACACACGGTCCTACACAACGATGTTGAGCAGCCGTCCCGGCACGTAGATCACCTTCTTCGGAGCGCCGGTCAGGAACCTGGCAATCCCGGCGTCGCCCTGCGCCGCAGCCACCGCCGCCTCCTGCGTGACGTCGCGCGAGACGCCCACCTTGCCGCGCGTCTTGCCGTTCACCTGCACCACCAGCTCGAACGCGTCGTCGCGCGCCAGGGCCTCGTCATAGGCGGGCCAGCCGGCGTCGAAGACGCTGCCCGTGCGGCCAAGCAGCTCCCACAGTTCCTCGGCGATGTGCGGCGCGAACGGTGCCACCAGCGACACCAGCGGCTCCGCTTCGGCGCGGTGCGGCACGCGCTCGCCGCGCCGCAGCGTGTTCATGTACTCCATCATCGCGGCGATGGCCGTGTTGTAGCTCAGCGCGGGGATGTCGCTCCCCACCTTCTTGATGGTCTGGTGCAGCTTGCGCATCACGTCGACGTCGGGCGTGCCTTCAGCCTGCGAATCGCGTACGCTCGCCCACAGCCGGTCGAGGAAGCGCCGCACGCCGCTGATGGACTGGTCGCGGAAGTCGCCACCCTCCTCGAACGGGCCGATGAACATCAGGTACGTGCGCACCGTGTCGGCGCCCCACTGGTCCATGTAGGCGTCGGGGTTCACCACGTTGCCGCGCGACTTCGACATCTTGGCGCCGTCGCGGATGATCATGCCGTGCGCGCGGAACTTCCTGAACGGCTCCTCGGTCGGCACCAGCCCGGCATCGAACATCACCATGTTGATGAAGCGCGCATACAGCAGGTGCAGCACCGCGTGCTCGTTGCCGCCGATGTACGCCGACACGGGCAGCCAGCGCCTGGTCGTTTCCGCGTCGAACGGCACGGCGTCGTTCGGCACGCTCGGGTAGCGCAGGAAGTACCAGGCGCTGTCGAGGAAGGTGTCGCTCACGTCGGTCTCGCGCCGCGCGGACTTGCCGCACGTCGGGCACGGCACATGGTAGAACGCCTCGTGCCGCGCGAGCGGTCCCACGCCCGAGTCGTCGGGCTTGTAGTCCGGGACATTGGGCAACACGACGGGCAAGTCCTTCTCCGGCACCGGCACCGTGCCGCACGCATCGCAGTAGATGATCGGGATGGGCGGGCCCCAGTACCGCTGTCGCGAGACGCACCAGTCGCGCAGGCGATACGTCGTCACCGGCTTCGCGGAGCCGCGCTGCGTGAGCCACTCCGTCACCTGCTTCTTGGCATCCGGCACCGCGACGCCATCGAATTGCTCGCTGTTCACCAGCCGGCCGTCGGCGTCATCCGTGTACGCGGCGAGCAGCGGCGTGTGTGCGTTGTCGTCCGGCGCCGCGACGACACGCACGATCGGCAGGTTGAACTTCTGCGCAAACTCGAAGTCGCGCTCGTCATGCCCCGGCACGGCCATGATGGCGCCGGTGCCGTAGCCCATCAGCACGTAATCGGCCGTCCAGACGGGAATCATCTCCCCGTTGGCCGGGTTCACGGCGTACGCGCCGGTGAAGACGCCGGTCTTCTCCTTGTTCACCTGACGGCTCACCAGGTCCTGCCTGCGCGCGGCCTCGCGATACTCCTCCACCGCGGCGCGCTGGTCGCTCGTCGTCACGCGGTCCACGGCCGGGTGCTCGGGCGCGAGCACCAGGTACGTCGCGCCAAAGATCGTGTCGGGGCGCGTCGTGAAGACGTTGATCACCGTCGAGCCGCTGGTGATCTCCTGCGAGACCATCACGCCGGCGCTCCCGGCGTCGGTGAGCGGATCGAGCACGCGGAAGCGCAGCTCGGCGCCTTCGCTGCGCCCCAGCCAGTTGCGCTGGGCCGTGCGCGTGCTCTCCGACCAGTCAATCCAGTCGAGGTTCTTGAGCAGGCGCTCGGCGTAGTCGGTGATGCGGAAGAACCACTGTTCCAGCGCACGCTGCTCGACGATGGTATGGCAGCGTTCGCAGGCGCCGTTGATCACCTGCTCGTTGGCGAGCACCGTCTTGCACGACGGGCACCAGTTCACCGCGGCCTGCTTCTTGTAGGCCAGCCCGCGCTCGTAGAGCTTCAGGAAGACCCACTGCGTCCACTTGTAGTAGGCCGGATCGGTGGTGTCCACCGAGCGGCGCCAGTCCACCATCAGGCCGGCACGGTCGAGCTGGCGGCGGAAGTTGGCGACGTTGCGCGGAATCAGCTCCATCGGATGCACACCCATCTTGAGCGCGAAGTTCTCCGAGTGGATGCCGAACGCGTCGTAGCCCAGCGGCTCGAGCACCGTGTGCCCCCGCAGCCGCTGGTACCGCCCGTGGATGTCGTTCCCGGTGAACGCGTACAGGTTGCCGATGTGCAACCCTTCCGCCGACGGGTAGGGGAACATCATCAGCTGGTAGAACGGACGCGGGCCATCGAGGTCGGTCGCGTTCGTGCCGCGCTCCGCCCACCGGGCGCGCCACTTGCCTTCCACGGCAGTCGGGTCGTAGCCGACGGGCTCTGCGGAGCCGGCCGGCGGATTGGGAACGGTCATCACGGTGGTGGCTGGGTGGTACGGGACGCCCTGCGGCGGCCGGCGCTCGTGCGCGGCCCGCGGGAACCTGCGGAATCTAGCCCCGCCGGATCAGCGCTCCAAGGCGGATGACCGTCGGAACCCTATCGCCGAGCCACCCCCGCCTCCTGCAGGCGAGTCACCGACGCCGGGTCGCCCATGACGATCAGGCAGCAGCCGCCGTTCACCGGGGTCGAGGCAGGCGGGTTGAACACGTACGATCCGTCCCGCTGTCGCATCGCCAGCAGGAGCAGGCCGGTACCGTACTCGTGCAGTCGCAGCGACTCCACCTGCCGTGCATCGAGTGAGCTCCCCTGCTCCACCAGCACCTCCTCGATGCGCAGGTTGCGGTTCTCGTCGCGCAGCATCTGGTCGAGGAAGGTCACCACGCTCGGCCGCAGCAGTTCGCTGGCCATGCGCATGCCGCCGATCCGGCCCGGTGACACCACCGCGTCCGCGCCGCTCTGCCGCAGCCGAGCCGCCGCCCGCTCGTCGGACGCGCGGGCCACGAGGCGCGCCTTCGGCGCCATCTGGCGGGCCAGCACCGTCGTCACGAGCGCCACCTTGTCATCGTCCGTGCACACCACCACGCCGGAGGCGCGCCCGATCCCGGCCTGCGTCAGCACCTCGTCGTCGGTGCAGTCGCCCACGAGCACCGGCACGCCCGCGAACAGCTTCTCGAAGACCGCCGCCCGTTCGGCGTTTCCCTCGATCGCCACCACCGAGCGGTCCGTCGCCGCCAGTTCGCGCACCACCGCCGTTCCGGTCTGTCCTGCGCCGCACACGATCGTGTGGGCCC
>JAJZRK010000182.1 GCA_021802745.1 bacterium | reverse complement strand
TCAATCTCGTCAATGAAGATGATGCAGGGCGCGTTCTTCTTGCCCTGCTCGAACAGGTCGCGCACGCGGCTCGCGCCCACGCCCACGAACATCTCCACGAAGTCGGAGCCCGACATCGAGAAGAAGGGACGCCCCGCCTCGCCCGCCACCGCGCGCGCGAGCAGCGTCTTGCCCGTTCCCGGCGGCCCCACGAGCAGCGCCCCCTTGGGCAGGCGCCCGCCCAGCTTGGTGAATTTCTGCGGGTCCTTCAGGAACTCGATGATCTCCTGCAGCTCCACCTTCGCCTCGTCGCAGCCGGCCACGTCGGCAAAGGTCACCTTCGGCGTGTCGCCCGTGAGGAGCTTCGCCTTCGACTTGCCGAACGAGAACGCCTTGTTGGGCCCCTGCTGCATCTGGCGCAGGAAGAAGATCCAGAAGCCGAAGATGACGATCCACGGCAGGAGGCTCACGAGCACCGACGTGAACGACGGGCTCGGCGCCTGCGCCTTGACCTCGACGCCCTGCGCGCTCAGCCGCTCGTCAAGCTTGTCGCCGTATTCGCCCGGCAGCATCGTCTCGAACTTGCGCACCTGGCGGCCGTCCACCATGACCGGCGTCTTGTACTCGCCGGTCACGGTCTTGCCGCCGACGACCGTCACCGTCTTGACGTTGCCCGCCTCGACCTGGCGCACGAACTCGCTGGAGTTCACTTCGCTCGTGCCGTCGGGCTTGCCGCCCGCGTACTGGATGATGAAGACGGGCACCAGGATGACCAGCAGCCAGAAGGCGATGGTCTTCGAGAAGCGCCCGAAGTTCGAGGGAGGCGTGGGGGGAGTTGGGTTCTGTGCCATGTCTTGGGTAATGGACGTCGGCCGGCGCGCCGAGCGGCGCGTTCGGCTCCGTCAGCCCCTATGCGAGGCTGGCGATATACGGAACGTGTCGGAAGTTCTCGGCGTGATCGAGCCCGTATCCCACGAGGAACTCGTTCGGTGCGTCGAACCCCACAAACCTGACCGGATGCTCCAGATGCTCCGCGATGTTCTTGTGCAGCAGCGCACAGATTTGCAGCGACCGTGGACGCCGCGTCTCGAGGAGGTCAATCAGCTTCTGCATGGTGCGACCGGAATCCACGATGTCTTCCACGAGGAGAACGTGCTTCCCCTCCATGTTGGTTTCCGGATCGTAAAGCAGCCGCACGTTCCCCGATGACACCGTCCCCGCCCCGTACGAGCCGGCGACGATGAAATCCACCTGCAGCGGGCGCGCGATCTGGCGCACGACGTCCGCCGTGAACATGAAGCTCCCCTTCAACAGCCCCAGCGCCAGCAGGTCGCCGTCCGGGTATTCGGCCGCGATTTCACGGCCCAATTCACGGACACGATCGGCGATCTGCTGCTCGGTGTAGACGATGCGCTTGACCTCGCGCCCCATCAGGCGCGGGTCGGCCAGTTGGTTGGTCATGAGGACTAAATATAGTAGGGCGTCCACCCGGACGTTCCATCCGGCGCGCTCATGCCGGTGCGGCGAGCGCCCCGCGCACAACGAACGTACGCACGGTCCGTTCGACCATCCCGCCGCCCGACAGCGGCATGCGCTGGCCCGGCCTGGCGCGGGTTGACCAACTGACGAGCCGTTCGATCCCCCGACGGTCGAGAACAACTCCCGCCCGCCCCGCGATCTCGGGCCAGACGACGGCGAGCCCCGGCCCTGTGAGCCCATCGAGTGCGCCCGCGTCGGTCACCACCGCGTCCGCCACTCGGTGCACGCCGAGCGCATCCACCATCTCCGCGAGCCGCCCGCGCCAGGCCGCCGCCGCCTCGCCGATCGCGACGAGCTCCGCCGTGAAGCCCGGTCGCGCACGCTCGGCGGCCACCAGCAGATCGGCGCGCAGCCGGTTGCGCAGATAGCCCGCGTCGGTGTTCGACGGATCCTCGACAAATGCGATGCCAGTGGCCGCGACGTAGTGCGCGAGTTCCTCCCGCGAGATCGAAAGCAGCGGCCGGGCGATGCCGGCGGACGGTGCGGACATGCCGGCGAGGCCCCGCGCCGAGGCATCGCGGAGAATGCGCATGGCCACGGTCTCCGCCTGGTCATCGCGGGTGTGCGCCGTCACGATGACCGCCCGGCGTTCCTCGGCCACGGCGCGCAAAAAGGCCCACCGGGCCTCGCGGAGGGCTGATTCCGCGGCGCGGCCCCGCGCATCTCGCATCGGGGCGCGCCCGACGACCACCGAGATTCCCCGCGTCAGGCACTCACGGACCACCAGTTCGGCCGCCTGCGTCGCCGCCGCCCCGGTGCGGTGGTCGAAGGTCGCCACCGCCGAGAGGTCGCCCGGCCGGACCTCGGCAAAGGCCTGCAGCAGGGCCATGGAGTCCCGGCCGCCGGAGACGGCAAGCAGATAGGCGCCCGGCGGGAGCGCCTGGAGCGCTTTCGCGATTGCGTGCACCTTGCTAAGATATGCTCGCGGAAATCGCGCGCTTAGTGTGCGCTCCACTCTTCCTCGGACCATCGCGTGGAAACGAGCTTCGGCGGACCCCTCGGAACCCTGATTGCCGGCGTCGGCATGTGCGCGTTCTACCTGGCGCTCATCTGGATCAACCTGCTGCTCGGCATGTTCCTGACGCCGCTCTTCCTGATCCCGTTGACGTGGATTCAGGACTGGTGGATGGACCGCCAGAAGGCCGTCCGGGCCTGAACGCGCTCCCTTGAGGTAACTCGACGGGCCGGCATCTGCCGGCCCGTTTCTTTTCGTGCCGCCTCAACTTCGTCGCGCCCGAATGACAGGTGAGGAGAAGCGCGCGTTGTCATATTTGTGATCTTGCCATTGGCGGCCTCGTTGTGACCAATCCCTCCCGAGGATCGTGTATGGATCGCGGGGCACGACCGTATGGTCACCCGCGTGCTGATCGAATGGGCCGGCAGCCCGCTGTGGACAAGAACGATTTGTGAGATTCCGGGCGCTCATGGCCGGTATGCAGTCCGATGCATCATCAGATTGCATGGAAATCCCAAGAAATGCATGTAGAATCCACGCGAACTTACAAATGTAAGTTCGCATTTTTGTTTCTTTTAGGCTATCGCACATAGCGTTGTCTATAAAGTTCGGCCAACGATTGCCGGCTTCAGGGTCATTCGAGGCCGATCTTGACGCGCTTGAGCCACGGTCTCGCCGGCGCGTCACCGTCGTCGCCCCAATATGCGCTACTTCCCCGCCCAGTCGGGCGGCGCGCCGCGTTGCGCCGAGGGCGCCGAACGTGTCCGGCGGCGGCGGCCGACCATGAGCGACGCGTGCACATCCCACCTAGGCGACAAGAAGGCGGCCCAGTCAAAATGACTGAGTCGCCTTCCACGACGCCAGTCTCGCGCAGATGTGAATTGTCGGCAGGAGCCTGCCGACGGGAGCCTGTCCCTAACCCGCTACGGCACGGCCGTGAAATGGAATGTGGCCGTCGCCCCGTACCCCGTCAGGGTGACGGTGATCGTTCCCGGACCGAGCTGGAAGTTCGGCGTCAGGTAGTAGGCCGCCGCCGACTGGCCGTTCGAATCGGTCACGCGACGGCCGTCTCCCACCGCCGTGGACCAGTCTACCAGCGCCCCGGGCACCGGCTTGCCGGACGCGTCCTTGACGACGACCACCAGCGGCAGCGGGAAGTTCGTTCCCACCTTCACGGTCTGATTATCACCCGACACGATGCTGATCGAAGCCGGGATCCCCTGCCGGGACCCGACGGCGATCGACGTGGAACCGATGACCTGGGTTCCCACCATGGCGACAATGGACCACGTCCCGGGTTCGGAGGCCCGCACCCGGGTGGTGACCGTCCCCGTGCCGTCGCTCAGGCCGCTGGTCGCCGTGAACGTGAGCGCCGAAGCGCCGCTGAAGGTCACGGTGATGTTCGGCATCGGCGAGCCGTTGTTGTCGCGAAGCACAACACTCACGACCGCCTCGTCCCCGCCCACCAGGATGGCCGTGGGAAGTACGGTCACCGTGGACCTGGACGGCGACGGCGTCGTCTGCACCGCCGTGGCAAAGAAGACGACGGACGGCAGCCCCGTTACGCTGGCCGTCAGTTGCTGCGCTCCAATGGTGGCTCCGAGCGTCCAAGTGACCGACGCCGATCCGTCCGAGGCGCTCACGCGGCTGGCAGCGCTCACGGAGCCGCCTCCCGACGTGACGGTGAATCCCACCGTCACCCCCGCCACCGGTTCTCCGCTCGCCGACAGCACCTGCACCCGAATGGGCTGGCCCAGCACGCTTCCCGCCGGGCCAGACTGGTTTTGTCCGCCGGTGGCGCGGAGCTGGGACGGCGCCACCGTGTTGGTCACGAGCACGGAATCGCGAATGTCGAGTTCGTTGAACTGCGCATAGAGCCATGTGCTGCCCGACCGCGAACCGCCAGTCACCACACCAACCCGTTCATCCATGAACCGCGCGACGCCGCCATCGCCCGTCCACCAGTGGTACCGGAAGGTGGGCGACGAGAGGGGCGTGCCTTTGGCGTCATACAGCGTCGCCGTCAGCGAGACCGTCTTGCCCTCGCTCGTGGTGACGGTGCGCGGCGTGATAACCAGCTTCGTCGCCGTGCGGCCGGGGCCGACATAGACGGGGGCGGCGGTGGTCTTCACGCTGGCCTGGCCGCCCTGCGATGACGCGTCGCGCATGGTGAAGGTGACCGGCCCCACCGCGTAGAGCGTGTCCCCTTCGGCGCTCATCCCCCACCCCAGCACCTCGAACTTGTCATCCACGCTCGTGTACGGGAACGTCATCGTGAAGACGGTGCCCGTGTCGGAGTCGGCGGCATCGAGGTCCTGGGCGGTGAACAGGCGGCTCGCCACGGCGCGGCGTGTGGTCCCCGTGACGAGGTAAATGACGAAACGCGCCGACTGTACGGCGTCGCCGCCGCCGCTCGTCTGGCTCTTCAGGCGCAAGCCGCGCAGGTCAATGGCGGCTTCGCCCGCGACGCCGCGCGCCGTGGACGCGTCACCCAGGCATCCACCCAGGGCGCTCAACGAAATGGCCGCAGCGAGCGCGACAGCGCGCCTCGCCAGGGGGGACCTCAGCAATCCAGTGGGCATGCGGCGCCCCGGTTTGAGTTGGCGTTGACTCGAAGATCGTGCCGAAGCGCTTCGCGGACAAGCACTACCATAACAATCAGGTGCGGGGGAAGTCCTGACGAGCCTGTCCCCCTTCCCTGACTCGCAAATGAGCATCCAAACCGGTTATTTTCTTGGGTCTTAATTACCCCCTCTCCCAACCGCATGCGAATCGCCATCCCAAGAGAGCGCGTTGCACTCGAAGCCAGAGTCGCGCTCGTGCCGGAAAGCGTGTCAAAACTGGTCAAGGCCGGCGCCGAAGTGGTCGTCGAAGCCGGGGCCGGCGCGTCCGCCTCCTTTCCTGATGCGCAGTACACGGCGGCGGGTGCCACCGTCGCCGCCGACTATGCCTCCTGCGTCGCCGGCGCGCACCTGATCTGCAAGGTGCAGCCGCCGACCGCCGACGAGACGGCCGCCATCCCCGAGGGTGCGGCCGTCGTTTGTTACCTGCAGCCCGCCGTCTACCCCGACGCGGTCCAGCGGCTCAACGGCCGCAAGACGAGCGCCCTGGCCCTCGAACTGGTGCCGCGCATCACGCGCGCCCAGTCCATGGACGTGCTCTCGTCGCAGGCCACCATCAGCGGCTACCGGGCGGTGCTGCTCGGCGCGTCGGCGCTTGGCCGCCTGATGCCGATGCTCTCCACTGCCGCGGGCACCCTGGCCCCAGCCAAGGTCTTCGTCCTCGGCGCCGGCGTCGCCGGCCTGCAGGCGATCGCCACGGCGCGCCGGCTCGGCGCCATCGTGAGCGGCTTTGACGTCCGTCCCGCGGCGCGCGAGCAGATCCTCTCGCTCGGCGCGCAGGTGCTGAAGGTCGAAGGCGTCGCCGACGCCGAGGGCGCCGGCGGCTACGCGCGCGAGCAGACGGATGAGGAGAAGCAGAAGACGCAGGACGCCATCAAGGCGCACCTCGCGCAGATGGATCTCGTGATCACGACGGCAGCGATTCCGGGGCGGAAGGCGCCGGTGCTCGTTACCGCCGAGGCGCTGGCCGGCATGAAGCCGGGCGCCGTGATCGTGGACCTCGCCGCCGAGACGGGCGGCAACGCGGTGGGCACCAAGGCCGGCGAGACGGTGGTCGTGAACGGCGTGACGATCCTCGGCCCGGTGAACGTGCCGAGCCAGGCCGCGTTCCATGCCTCGCAGATGCTCAGCCGCAACATTCACACGCTGCTTCAGCATGTGATCACCAAGGAGAACACGCTGAACCTCGACGCCAACGACGAAATCACGGGCGCGATGCTCGTGTGCCAGAACGGGACGGTGCGCGTATGACGCTCATCATGCAGTTGTATGTCTTCATCCTGGCCGGCTTCGTCGGCTTCCTTGTCATTGGCAAGGTGCCGCCGCTGCTGCACACGCCGCTGATGTCGGCGACGAACGCCATCTCGGGCATATCGTGCGTCGGCGCGGTCGTCTCGGCGGGCGGCCAGTACGGCAAGGCG
>JAJZRK010000005.1 GCA_021802745.1 bacterium | reverse complement strand
CGCCCGGAGAACAAGGTGGCGCTCGGCTTTGTCGAGGGGCTGAACAACAAGATCCGCGTCATCCAGCGGCGCTGCTACGGCCTGCGCGATGAAGACTATCTCCACTTGAAGATCCTGACCTGTACACTGCCCCCACTCCCACGCACCTGAATTCCCGCCAAATTCACCCACACGAATCACCGAAGAGCCTCTTTGTTGATCCGTTCGGGATGTCGTTAAGCGGCGACGTGATCCTCGACGTACTCGCCAAGCCGAAGCACGAGGTCTTCCTGCTCTTCGCCGACCAGGCGGCGCTTCGCCACTTTGGCGTTGTCAGCGCAAGCGAGAGCCGAGCATCGCAACGACTCAGAGAACACGAGCAACGGCCTCCCTCGCTGTTTCCCGAGATGGACGCCGACGAACGCAGGTCATTGCAGGAACGCGCCACGCGAAGCGAGCGATCATTGGCAGCGACACAGGCAGCCGCCACCAAGATCCTCAACGCCGCACTTCGAGGGTCACACTGGCTGGCGCGAGTCGAGGCTTCTCCTCCTGGTGGGCGGCGGAGAGCGTTCCTCACGTTGTATCGGGAAATGCTCTTCGAACAGGCGACGCGGGTGCTCGAGATCCCGATGATGAACGCCGACGGTGTGCATATCTACTCGCTCCTGCACGCGACGAAGAGCGCGAAGGGCTACGTGGCCATGAAGGAAGCGGTCGAGCACGCACTGGCGCACTCGCCACTTCCAGCGGCCGTCGTTGACGACATGCGATCCCGGCTTCGAGTGGCAGTGGAGTCCGTGGCTCGTCTGGTACTCGAGCGTCACGCTGAACAGGAAGTCCGATGGGCGGAATCGAGGGGCGATCGCGGTGCCCATTCGGTACGACAGACGGCGCTGGAAGATACGGAGATCTTTCCGTTCCAACTCGGCGAACTCAAGGAGTCGCTCAAGACGTATCGCCTGCCGGGCCGTACGATTCGCTACAGACTGCCGTGACAGGAGCTTTCTCGCGACCCTCTCCCCCGGCGCTGTCATTTTTCGGGTTTTCGGCATATCTTCGGCATTCCGTCACTGGACCGACATGAGCGCTTCAACCACCGCAATCGAGTGGACTGACTCGACCTGGAACCCGATGACCGGCTGTACACCGGTTTCTGCGGGTTGCGATCACTGCTACGCGCTCACGCTGGCGAATGGCAAGCTCCGCGAACTGTATCTGCGGCAGCCACCCGTCAGAGCATCCACCCTGCCTTCGTCCGACCCGTTCGCGCCGAGATTCTGGGCAGACCGGCTGCTCGATCCATTCAGCTGGAAGTCTCCTCGTCGAGTGTTCGTCAACTCGATGAGCGACGTGTTCCACGCCCACTTCTCGCGCGAGCAGATCGAACAGGTCTTCAGCGTGATGAATGCGTGCCCACAGCATCAATTTCAGGTCCTGACCAAGCGGCCGGAGCGCGCCCAGCGCTACGTCGACGCCGGCTTCATCGTCATGACCGAGAATATCTGGATTGGAGCCTCGGTCGAATCGATGGAAGTTGTCCATCGAGTCGAGACGCTGCGACGTATCGAAGCGCACGTGCGCTTCCTCTCGTGCGAACCACTGCTCGGTCCGCTTGACGCCCTCGACCTCGAAGCCATCCATTGGGTGGTCGGAGGAGGCGAAAGCGGCGTTGACGCCCGGCCATGCGATCCGGCGTGGGCTCGCGGCCTCCGCGACGCATGCCTCGCACAGGGTGTCGCGTTTCTCTGGAAGCAGTGGGGCGGGAGAACTCCAAAGTCCGGCGGGCGGTCCCTGGACGGTCGGTTCTGGGACGAGTATCCCGTGCCCCACCCGGCGGTGCTCGCGCAGACGACCTGACGTCCGCCAGGATCGCCAAGCAAAGAAGAAGGCCGCGGCTGATGACCTCGCGTAGATTCGCGGGTGATCCGATGGACCGGAGGCAACTGCCCCCTCAGCTCCGCAGCCTTCTCACATCAGCTTGCGACTGGTCGTCGGGTGTTTCTACACGCGACCGTGGTCCGGCCTACGGCTCGGGAGCGATGAGCAACGCCTCGTCCGCCCAGATCACCGTCCCTCGCATCCACCCCACCGGGGTCGAAGACGGTTTCTCCGCTGTCGTCGCCTGCTGAGGCCGTTTCTTCACTTCGTCCCACCACGGAAAGAATGACCACGTAGTGTGGTCATCTTTCTGCAACGGGTCAACCCACTCTTACCCGTTCACCCGATCGAACTCCGCCTGCAGCCGCTTCATCATCGCGTCGCGCTTGTCGTACAGCCGCCTGAGCTTCCGCGGCTTCCGCTTGGCGAGCGCATAGCTGGTGAGCACGGGGAGCGCGATCGTCGAGTCGAGATAGCAGACGACGGCGTCGGGCAGCCGGTCGGGGTCAATCTTCCCCCAGCTCACCGCTTCGGCCGGCGTGGCGCCGCTCAGCCCGCCCGTGTCCGGGCGTGCGTCGGTGACCTGCAGGAAGAAGTCGTGCCCCTTCTCGTCAATGCCGAGCACTTCCTGGATCTGCGGCTCGGTCTGGAGCGCGAAGTTCTTGGGGCTGCCGCCGCCCATGACAACGATCGCGCTCTTGCCGCCGGCGCGCTTGGCGGCGAGCACGATGGCGGCCGTCTCGTTGACGTCGCGGTTGGGGTCAATGACGCAGGCGTACCCCTCGAGCTGCAGCGCGGCGATGTTCATGCCGATGGAGCTGTCGCCCGGCGAGCTGGTGTAGACCGGCACGCCGCACACGTACGCCGCACTTAGTAGCGATTTGTTACCAATTCCCAACGCCTGCTCGCGCGCCGCGATGTACTTGCCGCACAGCCAGTGGAACTCGGCGCTCGACATCGGCTTCTGGAACTCCGGCGCGCGCAGGATCTTCCGGAAGAAGGCGTCGGTGCTGAGCAGGACGTCGTAGTCGAAGAAGACGTCGTAGATGCGCACCACCCCCTGCTCGCGCAGCACCGTGTCGCTCGCCGTGTGCGTGCCGCGGTGCATGGCGAGCCCGAGCCCGAAGTGCGCGTCGTGGTACAGGTTGGCGCCCGTGCTGATGATCCAGTCCACGAAGCCGGCCTCGATGAGCGGAATCAGCGCGCTCATCCCGAGCCCGGCCGGCGTCAGCGCGCCGGTGAGCGTCAGCCCCACCGTCACGTCCTTCGCCAGCATCTTCGCGCTAAACAGCTGGCACGCCTCGCGCAGGCGCCCGCTGTTGTACGCCTGGAACGTCCCCTCGACGAGCTGGACGACCGTCTCGGTGCCGTCAATGACGCGCGGGTTGATGCGCGCTCCGCGCAGGAACGGATTGCGGGGCCGGGTGGCCACCTGCACGCCCTTCGCCTCGCGGCGCTCGGCCGCCTGCTTCTGCTTCGACTTGTCGCCCGCCGGGCTCGCCTTGCCGCCGTGCCGGCTGGGCTTGAAGCCACCGCGCTCCCGCTCGCTCATGTCGTGCTCGCTGTTCGTCGTTATTTGCCGCGGCGCGCCAACGCGGCCAGCCGCTTCGCTTCGTTCTTCATGCGGTCCACCTGGTCGGCCAGCGAATTGCGCGCGGCGACGGCGGCCTCGTCCATCTGCGCCTGCCACGCCGCCTTGATGACCTCCGCCGCTTCCACCGGATCGTCGGTGATGGTGAGCAGGTTCAGGTCGCCCGCTGAGATCTTCTTCTCGCCCAGCACGCGCGATTGCATCCAGCGCACCAGTCCGGCCCAGTAGTGCGTACCGAACAGTACCACGGGGAACTGCGAAATCTTTCCGGTCTGGATGAGCGTCAGCGCCTCGAACAGCTCATCCAGCGTGCCGAAGCCGCCGGGGAAGATCACGTAGCCGATGCTGTACTTGATGAACATCGTCTTGCGGACGAAGAAGTACCGGAAGTGCACAAGCGTGTCCACGTACGGATTGGACCCCTGCTCGAACGGCAGCTCGATGTTGCACCCCACCGAGTGACCGCCCCCGGCCTGCGCCCCCTTGTTGGCGGCCTCCATGATGCCGGGCCCGGCGCCGGTGATGATCGAGAACCCCTGCGACGCGAGGAGCCGCGCCGTTGTCTCGGCGGCGAGATACTGGGGATCGTCGGGCGCCGTGCGCGCCGACCCGAAGAACGTCACCCCCCGCTCCACCTTGGCAAGCGTGTCGAACCCCTCGATGACCTCGCCCATGATGCGCATCACGCGCCACGGGTCGGTGCGCGTGAAGTCGTCGCTGCTCCGGGGGGCGAAGTTCAGCAGCTTCTGGTCCTCCGTCACCAGCGGCCGCGCGTCACGGATAGCGTCGTCAATGTTCATGCGACGCGTTTCGCTCGCGGTCACCACGGGCGCGCCCGGCGGCATGCGCCCGGCCGCGAGATGGCCCACCTGATGCCGCTCGCGCACGCCGGCGAGCGCCGCATGCTCCGCGGTGCGCCGCAGGAGCGGGTCCACCGCCTTCGCGCGCGCGCGGCGCTTCCCCGTATTCTTCTTTGGTTTCGACATGGATTGCAGTTTACTTTCCGCGGTGATCCGACGCGACCCGTCCCCTCCAAGTGTCGTCGTCCTCGTCGCCGACGGCGCCCGCCCCGACACGCTCCGCACGGCCCTTGACGCGGGCCACCTGCCGGCGCTCGCGCGCCTGCGGGCGGAAGGGGCGCTGCACACGGTGAGTTCGGTCTTTCCGTCGGTCACCGGCCCGGCATACACCCCGTTGCTGCTTGGCCTCTTTCCCGGCACGGCGGGACTCCCCGGCATCCGCTGGTGGGATCGCGCGCGCACGGCGGCCCGCTGGCCGGACTACGCGCGCAGTTATGTCGGCATCCAGACGCGCCTCGCCGACGCCGACCTGACGACGCAGCACCAGACGCTGTTCGAGCACGTCCCCGATGCCTTGGGGTCGCTCACCCCCATCGGACGCGGGCTGCCGCGGGCGCGGCGGCTCGGCTTCAGCTGGGCGTTCGGCGCCCGGGCGGCGTGGACCCACTTCCGCGGTGACATCGAGGGCTGGCTGCTGATGGACCGCGCCACGGGCGCCCGGGTGGCGGCGCGCATTCGGCACGACCGGCCGCGGTTCGTCTTCTGTGCGCACCCGGGCATAGACAAGGCGTCGCACGCGCTCGGGCACACCCATGCCGGCGTGCTCGAGGCGATGCGCATCGTGGATGACACCGCCGCCGAGATTCGCGCCGACGCCGAGCGTGACGGACGGTGGGAGACTATGCACCTGTGGGTGGTGAGCGACCACGGCCATTCACGGGTGGACCGGCACGAGGACCTGGCGGGGCTGTTTACGGCGTGGGGATTCGGCGTGCTCGCGCATCCGTGGACGCTCGGCGGCGGGCGCGACCTCGCCGTGATGGTCAGCGGCAATGCGATGAGTCATGTGTACCTCGAGCTACGGCGCCGGGCACGCCCGTCCTGGCCGGAACTCGCCGCCCGCTGGGAGCCCGTGGCGGCGCGCCTGCTCGAACGGCCCTCGGTGGATCTGCTGGTGCTGCCGCGTGGGGCCGGCGCCGTGGAGGTGCGCGCGCGCGCGCGGCGCGGCCGCGCGATGGTGCGCCGCTCGGGCGAGCGCTTCACCTACGAACCGATGGATGGCGGCGATCCCCTGGGACTCGGCGGACGCGTGGAGGCGACATCACCCAGTGCGGCGCACGCGGCGTGCGCCGGCTCCGACTACCCCGACGCGCTGGTGCAGCTGCTGCAGCTCGCCGGTTCGCCGCGCGCGGGCGAGATGATCCTGTCGGCGGCGGACGGGTGGGACTTCCGCGACCGGTACGAACCCATTCCGCACGCGTCGTCGCACGGCGCGCTGCTGCGGGCGCACATGGATGTTCCGCTGCTGCTCAATCGGCCGGCGCTGCGCACGCCGCGCCGCACGGCGGACGTGATGCCCAGCGCGCTGCGGGCGCTGGGGCTCGCGGTGCCAGGTGGGTTGGACGGCGAATCGTTTCTGTAGCCCGATGAGAGGTACGGTCTACCGTCCACCGTCTACCGTCCACCGTCTACCGTCTACCGTCTCTACTGCATCCCCAAATCCAGCAGCTCATTGAGATGCGCGGCGATCATGATCTGCCGCTGACGCATGCGCCCCAGCCGCCGGCGGTGCAGGTGGCGCACGAAGAAGCGGCGCACGGCGAGCCAGCTCAGCCGGCGGCTTTCCGCCACTACCGCCGCGCCCGTGGCCACCGCCGGCAGGAGCAGCAAGGCGACGAGACCGGATAGCCAGCCCAGCATCCACGCCGCGGCGCTCGCCAACAGGACGGTCCAGATCGTGCCGAGCAGGAATACGGCGAGCACGCGGTAGGTGCTCTCCGAATCCGGCCCTTCCTTGTTGTGCCTCGCAAACCAGCGCGCGCCGGTGAGCGGCGGCCAGTAGACCAGAAACGCGAGCGACGCCAGCGGCAGCAGGGCGAGCAGCGGGAGGCGCTTGATGGTCCAGAGCAGCGCGGCCGGCGCGCGCACGTCCTCCTTGAGCGCCTGCGGCGAGAGCCCCATGCGCTGCAGCATGCGCGCGTGGGCGCGAAGCTCGCGCGCCGTCGTCCGCCATTCGGCGTCACCGCGCGACTGGAAGCGCTGGAGCACGCTGGCGATGAGCGCGAGGCGCGACACCGTCGCCTCGGAGTCGCGCGGTGACCCGTGTTCGGCGGCCCAGATCTGTTCCGCCATATGCACGAGAGCCGCGTCTTCCCACGAGTCCAGGTTGAGCGTGACGCGGCGCATGGCGACGTCAATGCGTGAGGTCAGCTCGCGCACCGCGAACTTCTCCTCGGCCCGCGCCGCGAGGTCGCTCCAGTCGAACGCGTCGCCGACGACGATGCGCACCTCACTGCGCACGCTGTTGCGGTCGCGGAAGACGAGCCCCACCGGGATGATGGGGAAGGCCCCGCCAATGCGCCGCGCCGCGCCGAGGGCGATGCGGGCCGCCCCCGTCTTGAGGGGGGAGAGGCGCGACTCGGAGTGGCTCGTCCCCTCGGGGAAGATGCCGACGGCAGCGCCGGCGGCGAGCGCCTCGTGCACCGCGATGAAGATGTCGCGGTTCTGCCCCAGCATGCGCCGGTCGTCCTGCGCGCGATAGACGGGAATGGACCCCACCAGCTTGATCAGCCAACCGATCTGCGGATGCGTGAAGAGCGTGGACTTGGCGAGGAACCGCACCTCGCGTCGCGCCGCCACGGTCACGAGCGCCGGATCCATGAGGCTATTGCTGTGATTCGCCACGAGCAGCACTGGCCCCTGCGCCGGGAGGCGCGCGCCGCCTACCGTGACCCGGTAGTAGGCGCGCGTCGCGAGACGCGAGATGAGGGGCATGAGGCGGGGGATGGCCAAGGGAGTGGCGAAGGACGGTAGACGGTAGACGGTAGACGGTAGACGGCGGAGGATACGAAGCGTTGGTCACGGCAGGAAGTGTCATTCGGGCTCGCAACCTCAGTATCAACCCTCCACCGTCTACCGTCCACCGTCCACCGTCTGCAGTTTCCACCCATGGCTTGGCTCCGCCTCCTCGTCGTCCTCAAGCTGCGTGCGCTCACCAACCCGCGCGTGGCGGCCGACCTCACGGTGCTCTGGTGGCGGTATCGCCGGCGGCGGTGGTGGGCGCAGTTTCCGTTTATCCCGTGGCCTGACCGCGAGTATCTGCGCTGGCGGATGTACACCGCGTATGGTGACGCCGACGCCATTCCGCCGGTCGCTGATATTCTGCGCTACGCCCGCTGGGCGCGGCGTTATCCGTGATTACGCCGGTTCCCGCCGGCTTCGGAGACCGCCTCAAGACGCAGGCCCGCGCGGCGGGCTTTGACCTGGCCGGCATCGCCACGCTCGGCGCGCCGGATACCGTGGCGCATTTCGATGCCTGGCTTGCGGCCGGATACCACGGCGAGATGGCCTACCTCGAACGCGGCGCCGAACTGCGCCGAGATGCGCGGCGTCCGGTGGACGGCATGGTGAGCGCGCTGGTCGTGGCGCTCAACTACGGCGGCACGCAGCCGGACGGTCCCATTGCGCGATACGCCCGCTTCACCGACTACCATCGCGTGATGTGGGACAAGCTCGATGCGTTGCTCCTATGGGTGCAGGGCGAGCTTCCGCAGGTGAAAGGCCGCTCGTTCGTGGACAGCGGCCCCGTGCTCGAGCGCGACCTCGCGCAGCGTGCCGGGCTCGGCTGGTTCGGCAAGAACACGCTGCTTCTCAATCCGCAGCTCGGGTCCTCTTTCTTTCTTGGTGCGCTCTTCCTCGACGTCGCGCTCACGCCGGATGAGCCGTTCGCGACCGATCACTGCGGCACGTGCACGCGCTGCCTCGACGCGTGCCCCACGCAGGCGTTCGTCGCACCGCGCGTGCTCGATGCGCGGCGGTGCATCTCGTACCTCACCATCGAGCTCAAGGGCCCGCACACGCCGGCACAGGCGGCGATGGTGGGCGAGCACCTGTTCGGGTGCGATGTGTGCCAGGAGGTGTGCCCGTGGAACGCCAAGTTCTCACGGCCGGCCACCGAAGTGGCGTTTACACCACGCGCGGAACTCGTCGCGCCTGACCTCGCGGCGTTTACGGCGATGGATGACGCCGAGTTCAAGGCGCGGTTCGGCGATACGCCGTTGGCGCGGGGCACGTTGTCAGGACTCAGGCGCAATGCCGGCACGCTGCTCGGCAATGTGAGCACCGTGCCCACGCGCGCTCCGCGTTCCTGGATTCCATGAAGCTCGAGTGCCCCCGCCGGGCCCTCGGAGGCATCCCACCGCTCCTGCACTTCCTCAAGCGGTGCGCACAACGTCCGCGGATCCGACATGCCGGGCATTGTGTATTGACTGTGTGCATTTTTACTGTTATTATGCACACTATGTATCAGCGCACATTTCGCCTGCCCGGCCAGTCGTTCCTCCTCGTCGGCCCGCGCGGCACCGGCAAGACCACCTGGCTGCGCCAGGCCCTTCCGCACGCCGAGTGGTTCGACCTGCTCCGCATGGGCACGGTCCTCGAGCTCACCCGCGATCCCGAGCGCTTTCGCGCGCGCATCGAGGCGCGGCCGCGCGGCACCTGGGTGGTCGTCGACGAGGTCCCGAAGCTCCCGGCCCTGCTCGATGAGGTCCAGTCGATCATCGCCGATCACGGCAAGGCGTATCGCTTCGCCCTGTGCGGGTCCAGCGCGCGCAAGCTCCGCCGCACGGAAGCCAATCTCCTCGCCGGCCGGATTGCCGTTCGCCATTTCTTCCCGCTGACTCTCGCCGAACTCGGCCACCCGCTACCACTCAACGACCTGCTGCGGTTCGGGATGCTGCCGTCGGTGCGTGCCGAACCGGCACTTGCCGTCGACATCCTGGACGCGTACGTCAGCACCTACCTGCGTGAGGAGATCCAGCAGGAAGCACTGACCAAGGACTTCGGTGCGTTCAGTCGGTTCCTCGAGGTTGCGGCGATCTCCAACGGCCAGGTGGTCAACGTCGCCGGCACCGCCCGTGATGCCGGCGTGACCCGCATGACGGTGGCACGATACTACCAGGTGCTGGTCGACACGCTCATCGGCTTCTGGCTCCCCGCGTGGCAGTCAAAGGCGCGCATCAAGGAGGTGCGACACCCCAAATTCTACCTCTTCGATCCGGGCGTCGCCCGTGCGTTGCTTGGTCGCATTCGGGAACCGCTCGAGGCTGCGGAGCGCGGCGCGCTTCTCGAAACGCTGGTGCTTCATGAGCTGCGCGCGGCCATGAGCGTGCACAACGCCGGGGGCGACCTGAGCTACTGGCGCACCCCCGCCGGCGTCGAGGTGGACTTCATCTGGCGGCGCGGCCGTCGTGCGGTGGGCATCGAAGCAAAGGCCTCGGCCCGCTGGCGGCGCGAGGACGCCGCCGTGCTGCGGCAGTTGATGGACGAGAAAGTGCTGACGGCGGGCTACGTCGTGTACGGCGGTGGCGAGGTGCTGCGCGACCGCGGCATCGACGTGCTTCCCTTCGAGGTGTTTGCGCAGCGCGCGGCGCAAGGCGATCTGTTTGGTTGAACGCGCTTGAGGGTGAAGCTCCTCGTCTCGCGCTTCGCCGCCGCGAATTTGGCGTCCTCGATGGATGGCCGCCCACTCGCTATGCAAGCTTCGCCCGCCCCGGCTCTCCATAGTCGCCGGCAAGCTGCCAGCCTTCCGCGAGCCGTGCACAGGCACCGCGCAGGACGGGGATCGGTCGCGACCCTGCGGTGTGACCCGCGGCGCGTGCGCAGCGCATCTCCGCGCGGACGCGCTTGATGCGACGCCGGAGCTCGGTCCAGTTCACGTCGCCCCAGGGTCCGGGCGATTGAAAGCGAGGACGATCGAGTTCCGTGCCTGTCGGGTACTCGAACACCGACTGCAGCAACAGACGCTCCGTGCCTTCTGTTCATTGGAAACTCCTGGAACGCGCCACGGGCATCGAGGCGCCGATGTGGAAGCGAGTCAAGGAAAACGGGACAGACAATCCAATTGGGTCACGGAGGCATGTTGCGGTTCCACGCCCGGTGTACGGCAGGGCGATACCGGAGCAGACGAAGCGCGTTGACGATCACGACCAGCGTGCTGCCTTCGTGCACGATCACCGCCGGTCCGATCCGCGCCCAGCCGGCGATCGTGGCCACCACGAGCATCGCAATCACGCTCAAGGAGATGAGCAGGTTCTGCCGGATGATGGCGCGCGCGCGCCGGCTCAACCCGACGGCGAACGGCAGGCGACTCAGGTCATCGCCCATCAGGGCGACGACGGGATTTCATGATGCGTTCGCCCTGTGCATCCCTCCCTTGACGGCCCCGGAGATTCTCACTACGGTTCAGCTATATAGTAATATATCACCAAACCGGAGCCCTGATGCGCGGGCCTGTTCGCACGCTCGCCGTCTTCCCGCTTCTCGCGCTTGTGCTCTCGGCGTGCTCCAAGAGCGACGCGGGCGTCAGCCCGACCGATGCCATCGCCCTCGCTCCCTCTTTGACCAGCCTCCAGCCGGCGAATGCCACGGCAGGCGTCGCCACCAGCACGCCCATCGTGCTTCACTTCAGCAAGGCGATGATGTCCGGCACGGAGATGCTCGTCGTGCTGCACGAGGGAACCGTCACAGGGCCGGTTGTCGCGACGACGGCGATGTGGTCCTCGGATCGCACCACCCTCACGATGACGCCGCAGGCCGCCATGAAACACGCCACCGTGTACGTCGTGCACATGTCACCCGGTCTGCAGGACACGGCGGGACACATGATCAACATGACTCCCGGTAGCGCGATGGGAGGCCTGACCGTCACCTCGGGTATGATGGGCGGTGCGACGTCGATGATGAACGGTCAGTGGGGCCCTGGCATGACCGGCGCCGGATGGCAGGCTGCCAACGGATCGTTCGGCATGATGTTCACGTTCACGACGGGCTGACGTCGCCAGCATGACGCAGGGGCGGTGCGCCGAGACGCATGCAGCGTGCCGGACACCACCTATCGCTTCACGCCGGTCAACGCATCGCGAACAGCATCAGAACGGCCATCGCCACGCCGCCGAGCACCAATAACGGCGTCACGCCGCCCCTCGGCATCAGGTGTGCGCGGTGTTTCCGGACATCGTCGTGGGCGCGGGCAGCACAACGCGGTGTTCCACGACAATCGGCGGCTCGAGTGACACCTCCAGGGCCACCAGTGCGTCGGACCGAATCAGCTGCCCATCAGCTCCGCGCACCGTGACGGTGTAGCTCGACGAGTCGACGGATGCGTAGTAAGGAAATTCCACCGTGACCCGGAAACCGCTTCCGGACACCTCCTTGATGACCGTCGGCTCGCTCCGGGCGGAGGCAGCGTTCATCCCCGTGCCCATGCGACCCGTCCCGGCCATGCCCGCCATCATGCAGCCGTTCAGCAGGAGCGGGGCCAGCAGCACGGCGATCGGTTTCGTGATCAGGTATTCTCCTGCCGACGGTCAGACCGCCGAAAGCGAAAGTGGATACCAGTGACGCGTGCAGGGTCCAGGAGCGTCGACGTGCACGTCGTGTTGACGCACGGAGGGTCGGCTCACAAACGGTGCTGGCTTGCGCGCGGCCCCGCGAATGCACGGCCGCAGGAACAAGATCGCCCAGCGCATGCTCTCGCGCTCGAACCGTTCGATCTGAAACCCGGCCGTGCGAACGGTTCGGACAAGGAGTGCACGCGCAATCGCGCGCTTCTTCTGACCCATCGATTGACGTGGAGCTCTTGCACGACGTCAGGCCAGGGGGGTATCGCGAACGTCGCGAGGCCGTGGCTCTGCACCCAAGCGCTGGTGATGCGCGTTCAAAGCGTCGAATGTCATCGCTCATTCGGCTGAGCCGGGGAGTCGTGCGGTGGAACGATGTCCGTGGAACGCCAAGTTCGCACGGCCTGCCACCGAGCCGGCGTTCTCGCCGCGCGCCGAGTTGGTCGACCCCGACCTCGCTGCCTTTGCGAACATGACGGACGGCGAGTGCAATCGGCGGTTCGGCAATACGCCGCTGATGCGAGCCAAACGCGCGGGCCTGCAGCGCAATGCCGGCGCGATGTCCCTTTCCGTGGACGCCGACGGTACCGACCGCCGGCAACGGTGACACCCGTCACGACGCACCTTGCATTTTGAGCGTTTAACGCACAGTTGTCAACATGCAACGATCCATCGCCCGTCCCCGCCACGCCGCGCAGATCGTCTCCCTCCTGCGCCAGTTTCCGGTGGTCGCCGTGCTCGGCGCGCGCCGGGTGGGCAAGACCACCCTCGCCCGACAAGTCGCCGCCTCACGGCGCACAGGCGTCGCGTTCTTCGACCTCGAGAACACGGAGGACCTCGCCCGGCTCGCCGACCCGCTGCTTACCCTGCGCCGTGAGCACGGGCTCGTCGTCATCGACGAGGTGCAGCGACTCCCTGGTCTCTTCCAGACGCTGCGGGTACTCGTCGACGAGCCCGGCGCGCGGCGGCGGTTCCTGCTGCTCGGAAGCGCGGCCCCCGAGCTGCTGCGGCAGGGCGCCGAGACGCTCGCCGGGCGCATCGCGTATCACCAACTCGACGGCTTTCGGCTGGACGAGGTCGGCGTGGATAAATTGCCGCGCCTCTGGCTGCGCGGTGGATTCCCCCGGTCGTTCCTCGCGCGCACCGAGGCGGAGAGCGGCCGTTGGCGCGAGGAGTTCATTCGCACGTTTCTCGAACGCGACATCCCGCAGTTCGGACTTCGCATCCCTGCGCCCGCGCTCCGCCGCTTCTGGACGATGATCGCGCACTACCACGCGCAGACGTGGAACAGTTCGGAATTGGCCCGTGCCTTTGGCGTGGCCCACACCACGGTCCAGCGCTATCTCGACGTGCTGACCGAGACCTTCATGGTGCGCCAGCTTCCGCCCTGGCACGCCAACCTCGCCAAGCGGCAGGTGCGTTCTCCCAAGATGTACCTGCGCGACACGGGGCTGCTCCATGCGCTGCTCGGCGTGCACACCACGCGCGAGCTCGAGGGGCACCCGAAGATTGGCGCCTCGTGGGAGGGCTTCGCACTCGGCGTCGTGCTTGATCAATTGGGCGCGCGCCCCGGCGAGGCCTATTTCTGGGCGACGCATGCCGGCGCCGAACTCGACCTGCTCGTGGTGCGAGGACGCACGCGGATCGGCTTCGAATTCAAGCGGACCTCTGCGCCTGCTGTCACGCCGTCAATGCGAACAGCGCTGGCCGATCTCAAGCTGCAGCGTCTCGACGTGATTCATGTCGGCCGTGAGACGTTTCAACTCGCCCCGCGGATCCGGGCGATTCCGCTCGATCAGGTCGCGCGGGAGATCGGCGCCTTGCGGTAGCCCGATGTGAGGTGGTCAGGGTGGGGACAGCGTGCACGCTGCAGTCTGGCGGCGGCCTCCGAACCGCTGGTCGGCGGGCGGCCGTTGATGCCCTGGGCCGGCTATCCTCGCCTGACGCCCTCGCCGCCGGCCGCATCCCCCGTCTTCGCGGTTCCCAGGAACAGGACGGTGATGAGGAACGCGCCGCCCGTCGCCGACCGCGCCTGGTGCTCGATGCCCGGCGCCAGGACGAGCACGTCGCCGGTCGTCAGCGGATAGTCGCGGCCACGTGCGCTGAACGTCACCTCGCCCTCGAGCTGATGGATCGTCACGTGAGCGTCCGTGCGGTGCGCCGGCAGCACGCCGCCTGCGGCAATGCCCATGAGGGTGAGGCGAAGCGGCCCCTCCTTCACGAGGGTCCGCGCCGTGCGGCCATGCGTGGCGAGGAGACCGGCGTCCAGCATCCGCTCGTCCTGCGTCAGGTGATGGACGAGCACCTCGCCGTCCAGACGGTCGGCACCGACGGGCGCCTTGCCTATCTTATGCTACCCCTCGGGAGGCGGACACGGTCATGCGCGTTGCAATCGTTGGCGGGCCCGGCATCGGCAAGAGCACGCTCGTGCGCCAACTGGGCGATCTGTACCACAACGGCTCCTACGGAGAGGGCGAGAAGGGTGTCTGGCATCCCGATGTGCTCGAGGACATCGCGATGGGACGCAACCCGGTGGGCGTGACGGCGTACTTCGCGACGCTGTACGACGCGAATTATCGCGACGCGGCGGCAAATGACCGGCCCGGCAAGGTCATCTTCTTCGAAGGCGCACGCATCACGCTCGAGGCGCACATCGCCGAGTATCCGGCGGAGTACCATGCAGACCTCCGGAAGGTGCTCGCCATGGGAGACCACTGGAATCCGGATCGCGTCATCGTCCTGACGTCAGGCACAGCAACCATCGAAAAGAACATCCGGCTCCGGAACCGGCCGCACGAGCAGGCCGAGAACATGGTGCGTCGCTTCCGGCTGATTGACGCCGAATTCCGTCGTCTCGCACCGCTGTACCCGAACACCGTCGTGATTGACCGCGACGGCAAGGAGTTTCACGAGCGCCGCGGCCTCCTCGAGATCATCAACGCCGCGCAGCTGCCGACGTTCCACGAGATTCCGTATCTCCGGATGGATGGCTGACGCTCGCGCACTTACGCGGCCGTGGGCGGCGCACCCTCGCCGTTGGCGGCGAGGCGCTCCAACAGCCGCAGCTGCTCCTGCTGCAGGCTGAGCAGGTGCACCCACTGCTCCTGCCGCAGCAGGTCCATCTTCTCGTGCAGCAGCATGATCTCGAGTTCGGCCTTCAGGTTGACCTCGTAGTCGTGCGCCGCGTCGAGCCGGTCCCGCTCGGCGTGCCGGTTCTGTGACATCAGGATGATGGGAGCCTGAATGGCCGCGAGCATCGAGAGGAACAGGTTGAGCAGGATGTACGGGTATGGGTCGAAGTCCTCGTGCGACCGCACCAGGAAGTACGAGTTGAGCCCGACCCAGGCCACCAGCAGCGCCGCGAAGATCGCGATGAAGATCCACGAGCCGCCGAACCGCGCCACCGCGTCGGCGGCGCGCTGGCCGAAGGTGATGTTCGCCTCGTGGTCGTGCGCCGTGTTCCGCGAGATGCTGAGCCGCTGGGCGATGTGGCGCACGACCTTCTGCGCCGGCGCGTCCAACTGGCCGTAGGGCACGCCGAGCAACTCGGCGGCGACTTCGTCGGCGGTCTTCATGGTCGCAACATGGCCCGCGCGCCGGCCGCGGCGGTATCGCCCGATCGGCGTACCACTTCAATCACCCCTTTGACCGATGCCCGCGCTGCGAGGCGGGGGCAATACTGACATAGCGGTCGTTTGGCCGTTGTCCCTTCATTAAACCAGGAGCGTCACCGTGTCCGCCTCCACCCTGTCCAGCAGCCTCGCCGACGCTTCGTCCCGCGTGCAGGACAAGGCATCCGACGCCTTCCGCGCGGGGCGCGTCGCCACGGCGGACGGCCTTGATGCCGCGGCGTCGGGTCTCAACACGGGTGGCGACCGCGTCGCCGACCTGGCGCACTCCACCGCCGACTCGCTGAAGTCGTCGGCGAAGTACGTCCGCAAGCACAACGCCGGCCGCATGGTGGACGACATCGAGTCGCTCATCCAGGCGCACCCGGGCAAGGCCCTGCTTGGGGCGGTGCTGCTCGGCTTCTTCGCCGGCCGCGCCTTTCGCCGCGACTGAGCACCGTTCCGGTGCGCGCGATGACTGAAGACACGATCGGCGCCGTGATGCGCGACATCGGCGGCAACGTGGACCGGATTGCGCGCACCGAGCTGCGGCTCGCGATCGCCGGGCTGCGCTCGCGCATCGAGAGCTACCGCGAAAGCTCCGTGCTGCTCGCGGCGGCGGCGGTGTGCGCGACGATCGCGGCGCTGTTCGTGCTGCTCGGCGGGATGTTCGCGCTGGCCAGCGTGCTGCCGCTGTGGCTCGCCGCGCTCGTGATTGCCGCGCTGCCCGGTGGCGGCGCGGCGGCACTCTACCTGTACGGCAGGGCGCAGCTTGCCGAGACACGGCTTCCGCCGGCGGGAGAGACCCCGGCCGGCATCGAGGGAAACCCATGACCACCGACATCGCACGCTTCGAACAAGAGATTGCCGTCGAGCGTGCCGCCCTGCTCGCCAACCTGGCGCTGCTCGAAGACCGGGCGCGCGCCCTGACGGATTGGCGGCAGCAGGTCCGCAAGCGCCCCCTGCAGGCCGTGGGCGCGGCCGCGGCCGGCGGCGTGCTCCTTGCCCTCTTGGCCGGGCGGCGACGCGCACCGGTGTCTGCCGTGCCAGCGCCCGACGGCGCGGACGAGGCGCCGCCGCGCCCGCATCCCATTGTGGACCGCATCGTCTCGGCGCTGGCCGTCGTGGCCGCCGAGCGGGTGTTTGAAGCGCTCGGCGTGTTGCTGCCGGCGGCGGACGAGCGAAACGAAGACGACCCGCCGGCGGCGCCATCACCTGCGCCAACGCCCACACGAGACCCATAACCGATCGCCGTACTGCCCAATTCATCCCAACGTGCGATGGTGAGGGCCACTGACCGGTCCTAACCTCCTTCAGTCGGCCGCGCACCGCATACAGCGCGGCATCTCCTTTCTCCGAGCCCACCGTCATGACGAAGTCGCTCACGTTCCTGCTCGCCGCCGCGGTCGTCGCGACCGGCGCGTGTCAGAAGGACAGTTCCCCCATCAAGACCACGAGCGACGGCGGGACCAACGTCTCGTCGCCCGCCGACTCCATGGCCGCCAAGGGCAAGTCGCTGGTGCGCATCGTCAACGCCGCGCGCGGCGGTGACGTGTCGGTGCAGCTCAGCAACCTCCCCCTCTTCAATGACGTGAAGCCGGCCACCGTCACCGACTACCGCGAGATCGCCAACAACCTCGGCGACTTCTCGGTCTTTGCCGCCGGGAGCACCGAGGGCGTCGCGATCGCCGAGAAGGAGCGGATGCTGCTTGACGGCAACCGGTACAGCGTATTCGTCGTCGCCGAAGACGTGTCCAAGACGTCGCTGCGCGTGGTGAAGGACGAGGTGATTCCCGACAGCGGCAAGGCGCGCCTGCGCGTCTTCAATGCCGCACCGGGCGCTCCGTCGTTCGATATCGCGATCGTTGGCGCAACCGGCGCGCTCTTCAAGGACGTCGGCTTCAAGGGCGAGGCCGGCTATGCCGACCTGACACCGGCCAAGGTCACGCTGCAGTTCCGCGCGACGGGTGAATCCAAGGTGCTGCTCAGCATCCCGAACCTCGACCTCAAGCAGAGCACCGCCACCACGATCGTGGTGACCGGCGCTGGCAAGTTGGCGTACTTCACCTTCGTGGACGCGCTCATGGCGCCGACACCGAAGTCGTAGGACACGCCGGGCAGGGCATGGCGTCTTGGTAGCGCACATTCCGATCCCGGTGTTACGCTCCCCTGTGCGGTCCTGTTCGCACAGGGGAGCGACCCTCGTCTGCTCCCCTGCCGCCACACGGAGTGGCTCATGAGAGACTGTGTGCAGCACATCAGGGACGACGCGCCGCCGAGTCATCGAGACGTGGTCGCGCTCACGACCCAGACCGACGCCGTCGCGGACTCGGATCCGTTCGACGGCGGGACGACGGCATAGTGGGCGTGCGCCGCCGTCGCGCGCGCCTGGTGGCGGTCTCCGCGCTCACCCTCGCGGCGTCGCAGGGCGTGGCCGCGCGCGACGCGACCGCACAGGGTGCCGTGCCGAACACCGCACAGCCCGCCTCCCGCGGCACGTCCGGCAGCACCGTCTCCGCGATCGAGTCTCCGGCGCTGGTATCGTGCGACGGCGACACGGTCATCGCCATAGACATCCGCTCGCACGCCGCTCCCACTACCGGCCTCGTGCGAAACCTGCGCGCCTTCACGGCGCGCACGCTGCGCACGCCGCACGCGCCGACGAGGCCGTCCGTGGTCGCCGCCTATCTCCGCCTCGCCGTCGGCGACGTCTGCACGGAACGCGACCGCCTGGAATCGGAGCGCCTGCTGCGCGCGCAGCCGTTCATCGCCTCGGCCGCTGTGCGCGCCCTGCGGGTGGCGCCCCGGCAGGTGCGCCTGACGGTGGATGTCACGGACGAACTCCGGCCGCTGGGCGGCGTCGGCGTGAGCCACGGGACGCTGGCGTCCGTCTTGCTGGGCAACCAGGACGTTCAGGGGCGCGGACTCGCCCTGGCGGTGCACGCCGAACGCGGGTTTGCGTATCGCAGCGGCTTCGGGGTGAGGGCCGTGCAGTATGGCCTGCTCGGCCGGCCGGTCTACCTGGCGCTCGAGGCGGAGCGCCGCGCGGTGGACGGCGACGTCTTCACGTTGGAACTGTCGCGGCCGTACCTCACCGACCTCCAGCGTCGCGCCTTCCACGCCAGCGCCGGGCTGTCGAGCGGATACACCGGCCTTCGCCGCCCCACGGGCGACGACGTTTCGCTCTTCGTGCGGCGCACCTCGTACGACATCGGCTGGGTCACGCGGCTGCGGCGTTCGAGCGGGCACGGCATCGTGGCGCTCGTCGGAGGCGCGGTGCTCGGCGAGGATGTGCGCACCTCGCCGGGGCTCGTGATCGTCTCGGACTCCGGACTTGTCGCCGGGCCCGTCAACCCGTTCCAGTTTCCCTCCTTTGCCACGACCCGAGTCGCCGCCATCGGCGGGCTTCGCGCGCTGCGATTCGTCACCGTGCGCGGTTTCGACGCGCTCACCGCCGAGCAGGACATGGGCGTCGGCGTGCAGGTCAACCTGTTGGCCGGCTCGAGCGTCTTCACGCCGGCGCACGCGGCCGACGTCTTTCTCGCCGGTGACCTGTACGCGGGGCTGGGCGGCCCGGCGTCGTTCATCATGGCGCGCGCGCTGGCGGAGGCGCGCCGGGTCAACCGCACGCACCAGATGAAGGGCGTCGTGCTCAGCGGCCGCCTCGCGTGGTATCGCAACCTCACGGGCGTGCAGGCGCACCTGGCCAGTCTCGACGTCGCCGGCCTGCAGCATCTCGCCTTTCCGGCGCAACTGACGTTCAGCGACGCCGAGGGCGGGTTGCCGGGCTTCGGCGGCAGCAGCGACGCCGGCAGCCAGCGCGTCGTCGCTCGCGTCGAGGAGCGTCGCCTGGTCCACACCTTCGGGGCGCGTGCGGATGCAGCGGTCGGCGTCTTTCTCACCGCAGGGCGGTTGCTCGCCGGTGACGTGCCGTTCGGACGCACGACGCCGATTCGCGTGGCTGCCGGCTTCACCCTGCTCGGCGCGCCGCCTGGCGGCAAACGGACCCTCCGCGCCGACCTCGCCTTTCCGCTGAACCCCGGGCGCGGCGGCGCACGTTTTGAGCTTCGCCTCAGCTCCACCGACCGGACGCGCCTGCTGTGGCGGGAGCCGACGGACGTGGCGCGCGGGCGTACGGGCGCCGTGCCGGCCAGCCTGATGAAGTGGTAGGCGGCATCCGCGGCGACGGCGGCGCGCCGCCGCGCGGCGCGAGACGCGAGACGTGAGACGTGAGACGCGAGACGTGAGACGTGAGACGCGAGACGTGAGACGTGAGACAAACCGGAAGCCGATGCAATACGTGAGGGGGCCCGGCGGGAAGCTCTCTCCGCCGGACCCCCTCAAGACAATCCACAAATGACCGTCGTGCGGGCTCGTGCCCTTCGGTCGAAGGGTCACGAGTCACGCACGACGCTTACGGCACTTCGATGATCACCACGCGGCGGTTCTCCGCGCGTCCCGCGGCCGTCTCGTTGGTGGCGACCGGCTGGGTCTCGCCGTAGCCGATCGTCGTGATGCGTCCCGCCGCAATGCCTTGCGAGACGAGGTAGTCGCGCACCGCCTTCGCCCGGCGCTCGGACAGCGCCTGGTTGTACGTCTCGCTGCCGATCCAGTCCGTGTGCCCCTGGATCTCGATCTTGGCATCCGGGTATTGCTGCAGCGTGCGGACCACCACCTGCAAGGTGTCCTTGGCCCCAGTGGTGAGGCTGAACTTGTCGAACTCGAACGCGTTGCCGCGCAGCGTCAGCAGTTCGCGGCGCGTCGGCGCCGGCTTCTGGGCCGGGGCTGGCTGCTGCGGCGTTGGCGTCTCCTGCAGCACGGGCGTCGGCGGCATCGGCGGCGGCGGTGCCGGTGTTGGCGCCGGTGCGACGTACACCGGAGCCGGCGGCGGCGGCGCGATGTAGCACGGGCTGTTGCGCGACGGGCCGCCGATGAAGCGGCTGAATCCGATGCGCGCATTGTACGTGCGTGTGCGCTCGCCGGAGAGTGTCTGGTCCGACGGATCCTTGAAGTCGGCGTTGACGTCGGTGCGCATGGCCCACTTGTCACTGAAGCAGTACTTGAATCCGACCACGGCGTTGCCGCCGGAATCGAACTCGTTCAGCGTCGTGTCCGAGTAGTAGCGCGTGCCGGTCCAGCCGCCGCCCGCCAGCAGCTTCAGCTTCTGGCTCATCGGGAAGTAGAAGATGCCGTCAATGCGGTTGTTCCACGCCGTCAGGTCGCCGAGCAGCGAGCTGCTCGTCTTGGTCATGTCGGCCTCGTACTCGAGGGCGAAGTTCCTGAACGGATAGACGCCGAGGCGCGCCCCGGCCCCCAGTCCGTCCTTCAGGTGCGTGAAGGCGTCGTACTTCGAGTACTGCCCGAAGACGCCGATTTCCACGGCCGCGGCGTTCTGCGCACCGAGCATCGGCGCGGCCATCAGCAGCCCCGCGGCCATCCATGCGAGTTGTCGTTTCATCGTGAAGTTTCGTTAGAGGAGTGGGAGATGGTTCAGTTGCCCGGGGCCTTGCGCGTCACTTCGTTCGCGACAATCGCGATCTCGACGCGGCGGTTCGTCTGGCGGCCCAGCTCCGAATCGTTGGTGGCGATGGGTTCCATCTCGCCACGTCCCGCCGTCCGCACACGCGTCGAAGCGACGCCCTGCGCGATCAGGTAATTCGCAGCCGCGGTCGCGCGACGCTGCGACAGCCCCTGGTTGTAATCGGCGGACCCCGTCGCATCGGTGTGACCGACGATCAGGATGTCGGTGTTCGGGAACTTGCCGAGGCTCGCCGCGAGGTTGCGCAGGTTCGCCGCCGCCTGTGAGAGCACGACGTCGGAGTCGAAGTCGTACAGCATGCTCGACGCGAACGTCACCTGAATGCCTTCTCCCACGCGCTGGACTTCGGCGCCGGGGATTTCCTGCTTGATCTCCTTCGCCTGCTGGTCCATCTGGTGGCCGATGATCCCGCCGGCGAGTCCGCCGACCGCCGCGCCGATGATCGCGCCGCGCGCCGTGGAACCCGTCTGGTTGCCGACGACGGCGCCAACCGCGCCGCCCACCCCGGCGCCGACCAGCGCCCCCTGCCCCTTCTTGTTCAGCATGGAACAGGCTGACACGCTCAGGGCGAGCAGGGCGACGGCCATGACCCCGCGCCGCGTGCGGCCCGCGAACAGCATCTCGTGGTTCTTCATTTGTACCTCGTGGAAACCGTGAAGCGCGCCGTCACCTGACTGCGTGCCGGCGCGCCAAGAGCCTACTTGCGAACGGGAACCAGCAGGATGCCGGCGCCGACGAGAATCGCCGCCATGCCGGCCCACACGGGGATGTTCACGCTCCGCTGGTCCTTCACCTGCAGCTCGAGCGTCCCGATCTGGGCCGCATGCGTCGTCCTCGTCCAGCTGAAGTCGCCGAAGAACAGCCCGGCAGCTCCGGCGGCGATCAGCACCACCGCCACGACTTTGAGCGCGTTCATGATGTGTCTCCGGTTAGAAGGGGCGCTTGCCCTGGATGACCCGCACGAGCACGACGATGACGGCAATCACGAGCAGCACGTGAATGAGCCCGCCCATCGTGTACGAGGTGACCATCCCCAGGACCCAGAGGAGCACCAGAATCATCAGCACCGTCATCAGCATTGTCCGCGCTCCCTAGCCCCGCGCTCGGCGGTCGGCCTGTGTGTGTTTGGTGATGGACGCCTGCAGGACCTGCTGCTCGAGGTAGAGATCGGCCACGAGCTGTTTCAGGCGGTGGTTCTCGTCGCGAAGGGCCCGCAGTTCATTCGGTCCCGTCGCACCGCCGTCACCGTACTTCTTGCGCCATCGGTAAAACGTGGTCTGTGTGACTCCCATCGTCCGGCACATCGCGACGAGGGGCACGCCGTTCGCGACGCGCTCGATCGCCTGCCGGATCTGGTCGTCGGAATACTTGCTCGGTCGCATGGGGTCTCCCTGTCCCGTGCCGCTTCCGCTGCCGGCTGGAGGCGGTTGCCCGCCTCCGGCCAGCCACCAGTGGGTGGGCTGACGACCAGCCCACCACGCCTGGATTACGGCTTCGGCTTCACGAGGTAGGCAGACGAGATGAGCAGCCGGAACTCGGCCCGGCGGTTCAGCGCCTGCGCTTCCGGCGTCACGCCGGCCGCGGTGGGCTGACGCTCACCTTCGCTCGTCACGACAATGCGCACGGGATCGATGCCCTTCGCCACCAGGTAGGCCTTGGCCGCCTCCGAGCGGCGCCGGCCCAGCGCCATGTTGTACGCGTCCGTCGCGCGTTCATCCGCGTTGCCCTCGATCACGATCCGCAAGTCGGGGTTGGCAATGAACACCTTCACCTTCTCGTCGAGGATACGCTGCGCCTCGGCGGTCAGGTCCGACTTGTCCGTATCGAAGTGGATCTTCTCTTCCATCGTGGCCAGAGCAGCTTCCGAGGACGGCGCAACGGGAGCCGGCGCACGCTGCCGGCTCAGCGAGTCACGCAGCGCCCGGTAGGCCGCCTCTGCACGACGAAGACGCGCCTGCTCCTCGGCGCTCACCGAGTCGCTGTGCAGCGTCGCCGGCGCCTCGACCTTCACGATGCGCGTGACGTGGAACGGATTGCGATAGAGGCTGAGCCCCACGTGCAGGCTCTGGTACGACTTCCAGTCCTCGTTGGCGAGCCAGTCGCCGATGAGGTCGGCGCGCAGCGCCGCGTTCGGACCCAGCGCCAGCTTCGCGCCCACGAGGGCGTTGACCCCGTAGCTATGCATGAAATTGGTCTCGGTGCTTCCCCCGGCGCCGGCGCCGATCATCAGCGACAGTCCGCCCGTGCGGGCGAAGATCTGCGTAAGGCGGGCCGACAGGATACCGACGTTGACGTCGCGCAGGCCCAGCGTACGCGTGGCCCGCATCTCGCCCTTTTCGAACTCGAGCGACGTGCGCGGCGTCAGGAAGGCACCGATGCGCCCGCCTCCACCGAACCCCTGATCGAGCGTCAGGGCCTTGTCAAACCGGCCGGCGCTGGCAAACGCGCCGAACTCGATCGTGCCGCGCTGCTGCGCGGCCGCCGGCACGGCCATCACCAGCGCCGCGCAGGCAATCGTAAGTGTTCTGAGTGACATCTGATGTCTCCTAGTAGTCTGGTGCGCTGCTGGGACCGGACGGACGTCCGGCCCCAGCGCGCGCCAGCGTTATGGCAGCGTGATGACGTTGCTTGTGGCATCCAGCGAGACCGACCCGTTGCGAGCCAGCGCGCGGCCCAGCAGTGTGGTGTTCACCTTCAGGTCGATGCTCGACAGGGCGACGATGTTGCCCTTCCAATTCGACGCGTTCAGGGTGGCCGAGCTGCCCACCACCCAGTAGACGTTCTTGGCCTGCGCGAGGCCAATCAGGTTGATGTTCGCCGCCCCGACGAGCGCGCTGCCCGCCTGGATGACAAACACCGCATTCAGGTCGCCGCCGCCGTCCAGCGTCAGGTTCCCGGTCACGTTGACCACGCTCGGGCTGCAGTAGACGCCGGCCGGCAGGGTCTTGGCCGCATAGTCCACCGTCCCGAAGTTGTTGGCCGCGGGGCACGGCATGCCCATCAGCGCGACGTACGCCGCCGTGAGCTGGTTCTGCGCCGTCAGCGCCGTCGGGTCACCCAGGTGCGTGACGCCCGTGTAGACGCACGGGCCGAAGCCGCTGAGCGTGCTCCCCGGGCTGATGCTGATGTCGGCATTGATGATGCCCAGTCCGGAGCACGTCACGCTCTGTCCGGCCATGATGCCATTCGGCAGGATCGCCGCGCCAAGGAGGCCTGCCGGCGGCGGGATGACGGCCGTCACGATGACGTCTGCGTCGCCCGAGATCGCGCCCACAGTCGCCCTGACCGTGTTGGTGAACGTGCCAGCCACCGCACCAGCGGTGAACAGCCCGGTGCCGAGGTTGATGCTGCCGCCGCCGTTCACGACGGTCCAGGCCGGCGCGATCGGGATGATCACGCCAAGGCCGTCGCGGCCAACGGCCGTGAACAGCTGGGTGGCGTTGGTGAGCAAGGACGCGGGATCCGGCGATACCGTGATCGTCGCCAGCACCGGCGCAATCGCCGTCACCGTGACGGTTGCCGTGCCGGAGACCGTGCCGCTCGTCGCCTGCACCGTGTTGGTGTAGGTGCCCGCCACCGCGCCTGCGGTGAAGAGACCGGTGCCCGCGTTGATGCTGCCGCCGCCATTGATGATGGTCCAGACCGGCGTCATCACGAAGACGTTGCCGCCGGCGTCACGGCCGATGGCGATGAACTGCTGCGTATTGAGCGTCTGCACGGACGCCGGATTCGGCGTCACGGTGATCGACGCCAGCGGCCCCGTGGTCACGATGACGGTGGCGAAGCCGCCGAGGAGGCCGACGCTCGCCCGCACCGTGTTGGTGTACGTGCCCGGCAGCGTGCCGGCCGTGAAGAGGCCGCTCGCCGCGTTGATGGCGCCGCCACCCGCGACGACGGACCACACGGGCGTGATCGGCACGATGTTGCCGCCGACATCACGACCCACGGCCACGAACTGTTGCGCGATGTTGATGGCCAGCGTGGCCGGACTCGGCGTGACCGTGATGGTCGCGAGCGGGCCCGTCCTGACGACGACGGTGGCCGTGGCGGACATCGAGCCGCTCGTCGCCTTGACCGTGTTCGGGAACGTGCCCGGCGTCGTACCGGCGGTGAAGACACCGGCGTTATCTACCGTACCGCCGCCCGCCACGACCGACCAGGCCGCTGCGATGGACAGCACGTTGCCGCTCGCGTCCTTGCCCACCACGATGAACTGGCGGCTGGCGAGAACGATGAGCGTATCGGGATTCGGCGTCAGCGTGAGGCTTGCCAACGGCCCAGTGGTCACGACGACCGTCGCGAACCCCTTGATGTCGTTGTGCGACGCCTGCACCGTGTTGGTGTAGGTGCCGGGCGCCCCGCCGGCCGTGAAGATGCCGTTGGCGTTGATGGTGCCGCCGCCAGCAACCACGGACCAGGTGGCGTTGAACGCCACGATGTTTCCGCCGGCATCCTTGCCGACGGCCGTAAACTGCTGCGTCGCAGTGACGGCCAGCGTCACCGGCGTCGGGACGACCGTGATCGTCGCCAGCGGACCGGCGGTGACTGTAATCGACGCCCGTCCCGATATCGAGCCGACCGAGGCCACGACGGTGTTGGCGAAGATCCCGGTCACGTTGCCGGCGGTGAACATGCCGGTTGAGGCCACGGTGCCGCCGCCCGCGGCCACGGACCACGTCGGCGAGATCGCGATGCTGCGCCCTTCGGCGTCGTAACCGACGGCGACCATCTGCTGCGTGCCGCCGACGATCAAAGTCGCGTTGGGCGTGACCGTGATGCTGACCAGCGTGCCGGGCTCCGAGATGCCGTGCACGTCGCACGCCGCGGCAAACGCCACGACGAGCGTCGCGGCGAGCAACGCCCGCGCGTTCCCGCGAATGGGTGACAGCACCCGGCGAATGCGGTCCTTCAGGTTATGCGTCATAACAACTCCTCCTGCAGCCTGCGTGAATGCGAGCCCGGGGCGACTGCCCCTATCTCGACGAGAGGGTCAAGGCGTTCTGGAGCGTGAAGCTGATCGGCGTGCCGGCCGAGACGACGACGTCGTGGTACGCATAGCGCACCGCGACGGCCGTGCCGGCGACGGCGCCGATCGCGCCCCCGAGCACCGTGCTTTTCGTGTTCTTGCCGATGACCTGGCCGGCCACCGCGCCGACCGCCGTGCCGGCGCCAATGCGAGCCGCCTCATCCTTGGTGATGCCGCGCCCCTCGAAATGGTGCGCCACGGGGGCGAGCGTGCCGGCAATCGGATACGACTGGCCGTCAATCTCCACCGAGCGGACCGCCAGCACGAGCCGCCCCTCGGGACGGATCTGCTCACTGCCGGGCTCGAGCTGCACGACGGACAGCAGCACCGTGGACCCGGCCGGAATCACCGTGCGTCCGCGCGCGTCGGCGACGTTCGCGCTCACCAGCGCGCGCACCGTCTCGCCTGCCTTGTTCGTGCGCGAGTTCAGCGCCGTCTGGATCGTGGCGCTCACCAGCGTGCCCGACTCCAGCGATCGTGCCGCCGCTCCCGTGCGTGCCGAGCCGCCAGCCGCACCGTCGGCCCCCGGCGGCGCATCCTTCGCGGCGCCGCTCCCGCAGGCCGCGAGACCCAGCACCATTGCCCCTGCCAGTAGTGATCGCATCATGTTCGCTCCGTCCGACTTGCTTGGATGGTGGAAACCGCGCCCTTCCGGTGACGGGAAGCGGCGTGATGGGCGCAACGGTTCCGATGAACCCTTGGCACATGCTGGACGGTACGGGTCGCCGGAGTGCCAACCCATCGCCCAAACGGATGAAAGAGTGCGTACGCCGCTTGACGTAGCGTTGCGTAACGCCTGCCCCGGCGCGGCACGGCAAATCCCCCGCCGGCATGCGGTGCCGGCGAGGGATGCGCCAACCGGTGGGCGGCGCCTAGAAGCCGATGCCCATCAGCACCAGGAAGGACCGCGTCTGGTAGCTCGTGGAGGTCGAGACCGTGCTCAGCTTGAGGTCGGTCAGGCCGTACACATACCGGCCTTCCACCGACAACCCGTGCAGCGCGCCGAGGCGCAGCCCGGCGCCGATGACGCCGGCGAAGATCGCCGTGGGGCGTCCCGTGTCGGGGCAGTCGTAGCTTCCCGTGCCGCACTTGAGCTCGAACGACGCCTGCGGGCCGGCATACGCAAACGGCGTCACCGACGCCATGGGCGCCGCCAGGCGCACGTACACGGGGACGTCCAGGTAGTCGAGGTGCCGCGAACTCTCGGTGGCGCTGCTCGAGAACCCGCGCTGCGCGTAGAGCAGCTCAATGCCCAGCCCGATCGTGCCGCCGGTGACGGCGCTCACGCCGAAGGCGATGCCGGTGCGCTGCGACGCCGACCCGGGAAGGACTCCACTGTTCGACACGTTGCCATAGGAGAGCCCGCCCTTGAGCCCCAGCCCTCCCTCCTGCGCGCGTCCAAGGGCGGGCACCAGGCAGGTCGCGGCGACCAACATCAGGAGACGTCGCATCTTCACTCCGCCGACTTGAGGATACGCTCGCCCGAGTGCTTCACCCGCTCGCCGGCCTTCGCGATCGCGGCGCTGGCGTCCGAGAGTACGTCGCCCGCCCGGTGCACTTCGATGCCCGCCGCATGCGCCGTGGCGGCCGCCAGGCTGGCCGTGGCGTTGATGACCGTGTCCGCCTTTCGCTTCGCGGCCGCAGCAGCGGCGGCAATCACGCGATCTTCCTTTCTCATTCGAGCGTGCCCCGTGAGTGGTGATCCTGAACGCTAGGATCCACGGCATCGCCCACCCATCGCACGAATGGGTGAATAACGGGCTACGCTGATTGGGGAAGGGCGGCCCGCGCCAGGGCGCGAGGCCGAGGGCGTTACGCGGTGGGCACCCGGTGCGAATACGCCGCAATCTGCAGCCGGGTGTGCAACGAGAGCTTCTCCATGACGTTGCGCACGTGACTCTTGACCGTGTGCGTCGCGATGTTCAGCCGCTGGGCGATCTCCTTGTTGCTCATCCCCTCGCCGATGAGCTCGATCACCTCGCGCTCCCGCCGCGTCATGCGCACGTCCGACATCACCTCGCCGCGCCCCCGGCCCGCCACTTCCCGGGCAATCTGCGCAAAGAGCGATTCGGTGAGGCGAGGCGGCAGCACCTTCTCGCCCGCCGCCACCGACCGGATGGTGGCCACGAACTCCTCGAATGTGGCGTCCTTCAGCACGAAGCCGCTGACCCCGGCATTCACGAACTCGGCGACGTCCTCGTTGTTCGGGATCAGGTCCATCACGATGATCTTGGCATCCGGGACCTCGCGACGGATCGCGGCGGCCACGCGGAGGCTGTCCTCGTCGCCCAGGCTTACGTCGAGCAGGAGGACGTGCGGCTTGGCCGTCGCGAGAAACTCCGCGTCAGCGACGGCGGTGGGAACCACGCGCAGGTCGGGCAGCTTCCCCAGCAGCGCCGCCAGCGCCTCTCGAATGAGACGGTTGTCGTCAATTATCGCGACGGTTGTCGGGCCGCTCGAGGGTGTAAGCATCTGGTAGTGACTGAAGAGGTCGCACGCCTACCCGGGAAAGATTACGCACGAAGCAGCGCAACGCCAATTCCTGCGCACGGCCTTCCGCCAGCCCTCGCGCCCGCGCGGAAGTATGCAGAACGCGCGAATCAGGCAGCGCCGACGCCCCGGCAGGCGGGAGACCTACTCCCGTTGTGCCATTGTGCGGCGCCTCGCCACGGGCCTAGACTTCCTCATTAGAGACCGGTCGACCGACGTCCTTCGGCCGCCTGGTTCGGGCTCGCCTTCAGGCGGGCCGTCGTGGGCCTTCACGGCACACTGACTGGATCAGGGAGCGAGTCTCTAACAGCCAGCCCCTGGGAAGTCCGCGAACCTCAGATCCCGAGGAGCGGCCATGTCGTACAACGCGAGCAGCCACACACCGCCCCCGAGCGGCGTGCTTGCCGGCGTTCCTGCCGCCGAGCAACTGCTGCGCGACATCATGGACACGGTGCGGGAGCCCCTGATCGTCGTGGATGCCGGCTTCCGCGTGACCCAGGCCAACCGGGCCTTCTTCCGGACCTTTCGGGTCGAACCGTCCGAAACGATCGGGCGGACGCTCTTCGCGCTGGGCGACGGCCAGTGGGACATCCCGGCGCTGCGCGAACTGCTGGGCAACAAGCTGGCCACCGCGCGGGCCATCACCGACTTCGACGTGGATCACGTCTTTCCGCGCATCGGCCGCAAGATCATGCAGCTCAACGCCCGGGTCGTGCTGCAGGACGGCGACAAGCCGCAGATGATCCTGCTGGCCCTCGAGGACATCACCGACCGCCGCGTCACCGAGTGGCGGCTCGCCGAGCAGCGCCTCGAGCTGGAACGCTCCAACGCGGCGCTCAACGAATTTGCCTCGGTGGCGTCGCATGACCTGCAGGAGCCGCTGCGGAAGATCCTCTCGTTCGGCGAACGGCTCGAGTTCTCGGCGGGTCCGCTGCTCGAGGGCGACGCGCAACAGCATCTCGGGCGCATGCTCAGCGCCGCGCAGCGCATGCGCACGCTCATCACCGACCTGCTCCTCTTCTCGCAGGTGACCACGCGCATGCACGTGTTCGCGCCCACCGACCTGGCCGGCATCGCCCGCGACGTGCTCGCCGACCTCGAAACGACCGTCGCCGAAGCGGGGGGACGCGTCGAAGTGGAGGCCCTTCCCGTCATTGACGCCGACGCCCTCCTGATGCGCCAGCTCTTCCAGAACCTGCTCGGCAATGCCATCAAGTACCGGCGCCCCGATGTACCTTCCGTCGTGCGACTCAGTGCGTCGCGCCCGGACAGCCGCTTCTGCACCATCACGGTGGCGGACAACGGCATCGGCTTCGACCAGGAGTACGCCGAGCGCATCTTCCGGATGTTCGAACGGCTGCATGGGCGCGCCGAGTACGACGGATCGGGCATCGGACTGGCGATCTGCCGAAAGATCGTCGAGCGGCACCGCGGCACCATTGCGGCCGCGAGCAGTGCCGGCCAGGGGGCAACATTCACGGTTACCCTGCCGGTCACGCAGCACGCTTCGGGATTCATGACATGACACTCCATCAGCACAAGATCCCGATCACCATACTCATCTGCGACGACGACGAAGACGATCGGATGCTCACGCGCCAGGCCCTCGAGGCCGCGCACATCGCCAACGAGCTGCGCTTCGTCGTGGACGGCGTGGATCTGCTCGACTACCTGTACCAGCGTGGCGCCTATGTCGGCGAGCTCGGCCTCGCGCCGCGCCCCGGGCTGATCCTGCTCGACCTCAACATGCCCAAGATGGACGGGCGCGAGGCGCTCAAGATCATGAAGGGCGACCTCACCCTCCACGACATCCCCGTCGTCGTCCTCTCCACGTCGGCGCTTGACGAGGATGTCGCCCGCAGCTACCAGCTCGGCGTCAACTCGTACATCACCAAACCGGTGACCTTCACCGGGCTCGTCGCCGCCATGAACGTCCTCGGCCGCTACTGGCTCGAGATCGTCGAACTGCCGCCGGTGGTGTCGTAACGGCGCGTGACAGGCTCCGCCGCGGCCCGCCCTCCCATCGCGCCAGACGATCCCGCGCCGCCGAGTGATCGGCGCGCGCCGTCAACCCTGTCCGTGGTGGTCGGTTCGCTGCTCGTGATCGTCGCGCTGCGCCTCGGCCGCGAGTTCGTGATGCCGGTGGTCATCGCCGTGCTCCTCACGCTCATGCTCACCGCGCCCGTGCGCTGGCTGCAGCGCCGGCGCGTGCCGGAACGGATCGGGGCGGCCATCGTGACCTTTGGCGCGGTCGCGCTCTTCGTCAGCGCCGCCGCCGCGCTCGTGTCGCCCACCATGGCGTGGATTGCCTCCGCGCCGCAGACCATGGCGAAGCTCGAGGCGCGGGTGCGCCGCGTCGCCAAGCCGCTGATGGCGCTGCAGAGCTCGGCCGACCGCATGCAGCGCGCCACAGGGCCGGCCGCCGCCGACGCCCCGCGACAGGTGCAGCTCGTCACGCCCGGCCTCTTCGCCAAGGCTTCGTTCAACACGATCGCCGCGGTGCCGGTGGCGCTCACGGTGGTCTTTCTCACCTACTTCCTGCTCGCCAGCGGCCCGCTCGTCCGGCGCAAGCTCGCCGCGCTGCTTCCCGGCAAGGATGAGCTGACCCGGCGCGAACATTTGTTGGGCCAGATCGAGATGGCGACGTCGCATTTCCTCATGACCGTCGTCGTCATCAACACGGGGGTTGGCCTCCTCACCGCGTTGGTGCTCTGGCTCGTGGGCGTGCCGAGTCCGCTCCTGTGGGGCACGGTCGCCGCGGTGCTCAACTTCGTGCCGTATCTCGGCCCGGTGGTGACCGCCGCGATCATCGCGCTGGCGGCGCTGGCCAGCATCGAGGCGCCGGTCCATGCATTGCTTGCCCCGGCCGCCTTCTACCTCATCCACCTCGTCGAGACGAACTTCGTGACGCCGATGATGCTCGGGCGCCACCTGCCGGTGAACACGGTGGCCATCTTCCTTGGCCTGCTGTTCTTCGCGTGGATGTGGGGCATCCCGGGCGCCGTGCTCGCCGTCCCGCTCACGGTTTGCGTCAAGCTCGTCTGCGACCACGTGCCGGCCCTGGCGCACGTGGGGACGCTGCTCGACCACTAGGGGCGGGCGCCGCGCCGGGTATCGCGCGGCACGCCCCGTGCTGCTGCCCTAGCGCAGGTACGTCCAGAGGCCGAGCAGGCCCAGTCCGCCGCCGCCGAGCATGACGATCGTGCCCGAGTCGCCACCGATGACCGCACCGACCAGCAGCATGGCGCCGCCGACAATCATCAGCGCCGGGCTGCGTCCGTAGGCGCGCGGCACCGGGGCCGGCGCGAACGACAAGGTCGTGGTGATCGCGTGCACGCCAACCGGCGCCGCCGACTGCGTGGATGCCAGCGAGGGCGCCACGGCGGGAAGGGCCAGCTCCGTCACCGGGGCGGCCTGCGCGGTCGGCGCGGTGAATCGCGTCGTCGGCGCATCAATGACACTCTGCGCCGCCACGGGCGATGCGAGCAGTACCGCGGCGAACGCCGCGCCAATAATCGAAGTGCGTGACATGAGAACCCCTCCGGGATTCGGGACGATGGTGCACCTCGAATGAGTAGCCCTCCTCGTCGCATGCTACCATCGCACCGAAGGCGTACTCCATGTGACGCATCGCGACGCGCGCGGACGCCCCGCACCCCGTCACTTCGTCCAGAAGAGAATCGCCCCGCACCCCGATCGCGATCGTTGAAACTGCGGCGGCACCGTCGCCTCCGAATAGATCTCGATGGCCGCGAGCCGCTCGGGCGTCACCCAACCGTCCAGTGCATACACGCTCAGCTCCGGAATGAGGTTGCCGTCGAACCACAGCGCCGGCTCGCACCAGTTGCCGCTAATGCCTCGCATGAGCACGCGCCGGTCGCTCATCTGGTTGACATCGGAGAGCGCGTTCGGGTTCGCGTCAGTCTCGAGCGTGTCGTAGTCGAACCCAATCTTCACGCTGCGCAGGTGCCGGAACAGGTCGGACGTCACGAACGCGCCGCGGCGCGCGATGTGCCGCGCGTCAAGATATGTTCCGGCCCCCGACCGGCGGCGATCCTCGAAGCCGCTCGCGCGCCAGTCGGCCGCGCGCGCAACCACCACCCGCACGGTGTCGAGCACCGCCTGCGACGAAACGAGCGGCACCGTGATGGGCGCCGCGCCGCGCACGACGTGCACGGCAGTGCGCGCCTGCGTGAAGCCGACGGCGCGGACCTCGAGCATCCGCGTGCCAAACGGGGCCCCCGCAATGGTGAACGCGCCCCGGTCGTCCGTGCGCACCGGCAGGTTGTCGCCCAGGCGCACCAGCGCCTCCGCCACCCGGCGTCCGTCTCCCGCGGTGACGATTGCCCCGTGCAGCTCGCCGTCGCCCACGCGCACCGTGCGCGCCGGAAGCAGGCTGTCACTCGCCGCTGCATCGCCCATGACGACCACTCGCGACGGGCCGACAAACAACTCCTGGCGCGCGAAGCCGCTCGCCTGCACCTGCACATCAATGAGGTCCGTGCTGTCTGCGTCCCGGTGTGCATGCAGGTACATCATTCCGCGCGCCGGGACGTTGCACAGCGCAAACCAGCCGTTCTCCGCCGTGGTCACCGAGATGCGCCTGCGGCGCGGCTCGATGCGGCCGCCGCGGACCAACGAGATCTCCAGCCATTCGCCGGTCACCGTCGCGCCGGCCACCGTGCCGCGCGTGCGCGCGTCGCGCACCACGCCCAGCACTGCCCCACCCGTCACGGCCCCGCGCACCTGGCTGCAGACCGCCGTGCGGATGCGCGCCGCCGAGGGCGTGGCCAGCTCCACCAGCGCCGCGCGGCGACGGCGCACCGCCACCTGGCGCACCGGCGCCTCGAGACCAAGCGAATCGAGCATCGGGTGGAAGAAGCCCACGACGTATCGGCCGTCCGCGACATTCGCAAAGGCAAAGCGCCCGAGCGAATCGCTGAGCACCGTGCGCGCCGTCGTGGCTCGGACGTTCGCCTCGACGAGCTGCACCCAGGCACCGGCGAGCGGACCGTACGCGAGACTGTCGCGCACCACACCGCGCAGCGTCGCCCCGGCCGGGCGCGGCGCGGCGCCCGTTCCCTGCGCGCCCGCGGCGCCCGCGGCGGCCGTCACCAGCATCAGCGAGAGGATCCGCTGTCGCATGGACGTGCTCCGCCTTACTTGGTCCAGATCAGGATGGTGCCGCAGCCGGTCAGCGCGCGCTGGTATTCCACTGGCGTGGTGGCCTCGTTGTAGACCTCGATGCCGCGGACGTATCGCAACGACACCATGCCGTCAATGTCGTCCGCGTTGAGGTTCCACATGTAGAGGCCGTCAATGTGCACCGACGGCTGGCACCATTCACCGAACGCGCTGCGCACCAGGATGACGCGCTCGCCCATTGCAGTCCGTTCGAGGCGCGTGCCGGGCAGGTTGCGGAAGGCATCGGAGGCGAAGAGCGCGCCGCGGCGCTCCAGGTCCTGCGCCGTCAGGTACCGCCCCATTCCGGAGCGCTTGCGCTCCTCAAAGCCGCTGCCGTGCCGGTCGGCCACGCGCTCGGCGACGATCTTCACCGTGTCGAGCACCGTCTTGAACGTCGTGAGCGCCACCGCCACCGGCGGCACGCCATCCACCACGTGCACGGCGCGTCGTTCGGGGTAGTAGCCCACCGATCGAATCTCGAGCGTTCGCGTGCCAAGCGGCGCGCCCACCAGCGTGAACGCGCCGCGCTCGTCGGCGCGCGCCGTGGGCCCGTCGCTCAGATGCACGATCGCGCCGGCGAGCGGGCGCCTGGACTCCGCGCTGATGACGCGGCCGGTCAATCGGCCGTCCCCCGAACGGATGATCTGCGGCGGAAGCGCGAGCGAGTCGGGGCGCGGCGGCGTGTCGCGTACCACGAGGGTGTTCGCCGCGCCGAGGTAGAGGTCGCGCCGCAGGAATCCGTCCGTCGGCACGGCCGCCTCGATGAGATCGGTGCTGTCGGCGCCGCGGCTCGCCGTGAAGAACATCGTGCCGCCGATCGGCGCATTGCAGAGCGCAAACCAGCCGTTGGCGCCCGTGGTCACGACGACGCGCGGGCGGCGACGGTCAATGCCCGACGCGCGGAACGAGATTTCCAGCCATTCGCCACTCACCGTCACGTTGGCCGCCGGCGCCCCGCCGCGCGCCGCGCGCACAACGCCAATGACCGCGGCGCCCGCGACCACGATTCCCGAGTCGCGCGGCGAGCGCACGCCGCAGATGAGGGCGCGCAGCGTTGCCCCCGACGGCAGGGCCAGGGCGGCGCGCATTGCGCGGCCGCGCCGCACGGTCAGGTCGCGCAGCGGCACGTCCACGCCCAGCGAGTCGAGCACGGCGTGAAAGAAACCGAGCTTGTATCGCCCGTCGGGCACATTCTCGAAGGCGTAGCGGCCAAGTGAATCGGAGACCGCCGTGCGCGCGCGCTGTGGCGCACTCTGCGGCGCGCTGTCCACGCCGACCATCTGCACCCAGGCGCCGCCCAGCGGGGCGCGCGCGACGCTGTCGTGCACGATGCCGCTGACGCGCGCGCCCGCGCCATGCTCGCCGCCGGCCGGCACCTGCGCGCCGGTGAGCCGCGCGAGGAGCATCAGGGGAGCGACAAGGAGCAACAGTCGGAGGCGCATGCGCGGAAGGAGTGGAAGTGCCCTCTGAGACAACCTACGACGAAGCGCGCAACCCGCCAGCAAACCGTGAATCCCCATTCCTCCGCACCACACCGCGCACCCTGCACCCCGCACCACACCCTGCACCCCCCACCGTCAGCCACGAAGCGTCCGTAACACCCCCGCCCACCGGTGCAGTTCATCCAGCATCGCCTGCGCCCGCTTCGGGTC
>JAJZRK010000181.1 GCA_021802745.1 bacterium | reverse complement strand
CCTTTCTGGCTTCAAACAGCTCATCCGTGATCTGCAGCGCGGCCAGGATGGCGGCCTTGTGCGACTCCACCACCGACGCGTTGTCCAGCACCTCGCGGATCTTCGCGTCCACGTAGCTCGCCACCGCCCGGGTATGGTCGGGGGGCGAGTCGGAGCGAATCGTGTAGTCCTCGCCGCAGATGGTCACCCGCGTGCTGTGCTTGACGCTGCTCACGATTCGCCCTCCATCACGTGCTGCTGCCTGAGAAACCGCACCTGGTCGAGCATCTTCGCCACATGCGCTTCGGCCGTGGACAGGCGTTCACGCAACCGGTCGTTCTCGGCTTCGAGCTGCGCCACGCGCTCTTCCGCCGCGAGCGGAGCGCCGGTCGGCGCCCCCGTTGCGATCGCCTTCAGCCGCTGTTCGGCGGTCAGCGCACGTTTCCGGAAGCCGCTCAGTTCCTCTCCCACCTGGTAGATGAGGAACTGCAGCTCCTGAAACGCCGCGAGGTCAGGCCGTTCGGGGTTTGACACCGAGCTGGTTCTCCAGGGACTTGAGCAGTTGCGACCGGCGTCCGTCAATCTCCTTGTCGCGTAGAGTGCGTTCCGGATGCCGGAAGGTCAATCGCCACGCCAGCGAGCGCATCCCGTCGGGAACGCCCGCGCCGCGGAACTCGTCGAACAGCTCCAGCGATTCCAGCATGTCGCCGCCGCTCGTGCGCAGCACGCGCTCCACCTCGGCCGCGTTCAGGTCATCGGGCACCAGCAGCGCGAGGTCGAACGTCGCGGCCGGGGTCGTCGGCAGCGGCGCGTAGCGCACGGGCGGTGCCGGCGGTGCCATGGCGGGCAGCACGCCGCCGTGCGCCGAAGCTCCGGGCTGCGCCACGTACGACAGCGGCATCGCGCCCAGCGTGATCTCGATGCCAAAGGCCGCCGATGCCCAGACCGGGGCATCAAGCGTCACCCGGCGCACCGAGCCCACGCTGCGACCGTCCGCCGTAATGGTCCAGAGCGCCGGATCGTCGGCGTTCGCCAGGGCGATCGTCGCGCCAGGAAACGCCGCGCGCGCCGCGCGCGTGGCGAGCCCCTTCGCGTCCCAGGCGTCCATCGCCGGTGCGGTGCCATCCGCGAAATGCCGCGGATGCCGCGCCCCCATGATCAGGATGCCGACGCGAACCTCTTCCGCGAGCCCTCCGGACCCCCGCGCCGCACCCTGCCCCTTCCCCAGAAACACCGAGCCAATCTCGAAAATACGAACGTCGCCGAGCATGCGCGTGAGGTTGTACTCCGCGCGCCGCGCCAGCGACTCAAGCATCGACGTCCGCAGGTGCGGCTCATCCTCGGCGAGCGGATTCGTCACGCGCCAGTGCGTGGCATCCTCACCCTTCACGAACGGCATGGGCCGCACCTCGGCGAGTCCCGCACCGACCAGCGCGTCGCGCACCCGGCGTCCGGTGATGAACAGCGGATGGTCCGGCACGGTGGTTGGCCGATATGCTTCGATCGTGTCGGGAAGCTTGTCGTACCCGTGCAGGCGCGCGACCTCCTCGATGAGATCCACCTCGCGCGTCACGTCGTGCCGCCACGAGGGGGGAGTGACCTCGAAACTCGTCCCTTCGTCGCGTCCGCCCGCACCAAGCCACCGCACCCCGAACCCCACGCTGTGCAGGTACGCCGCGATCGCCTCGGCACTGACCTCCGCACCCAGCACCCGAGTCACACGCGACGCACGCAGCGTCACCGCCGGCAGCGCGGGCGGCGTGGCGCCCGCCATCATGATCGCACCGTCCACGCGCCCGCCGGCCACCGCCACGATCAGCGCGATTGCCGTGTGCATGGCCGTCTCGAGCCCGTCGCGGTCAATGCCCCGCTCGAAGCGATAGCTCGCGTCGGTGGACAGCCCCAGCGCGCGCCGCGTCTTGCGCGTGCGGCGCGGATCGAAATAGGCAACTTCGAGCAGCACGTCCGTCGTCCGGTCGGTCACCTCCGAGTCCTGGCCGCCCATCACGCCGGCCACGGCAATGCTCCGCCGAGCGTCCGCGATCATGGTCATCTCGGGCGTGAGCGAGCGCTCCACCCCGTCGAGCGTCTTCATCTTCTCGCCGGCGCGCGCGCGGCGGATCACCACCGTCTGCTCGGCCAGCGTGTTCAGGTCGAACGCGTGCATAGGCTGGCCCAGCCCGTGCAGGATGACGTTCGTGACGTCCACCACGTTGTTGATGGAACGCACACCCGCCGCCTCCACGCGCTCGCGCAGCCAGGCCGGACTCGGCGCCACCGTGATGCCGCGGATCACCGCGCCAAGGTACGCCGGGCAGCCCTCGGCATCTTCGCGCCGCACCGTCGCCCCACCGCTCGCCGCCTCGCGGGCATCACGCACCACACCGCTCGCTGCGACGGCGCGCCCGGCCGCCGCGCCCTCCGCGTCGGGCGGGAGCATCGCGTCCAGCGCGCTCTGCATCGCGATGCCCGTGAGCGCGCTCAGCTCGCGCGCCACGCCCACGTGCGACAGCAGGTCGGGACGATTGGGAAGCACGTCGAGCACGAGCCGCACGTCACCGAGCGGCAGCACGTCGAGCAGCGCCGTGCCCGGCGCCGCATCCACGGTGAGTTCCAGGATGCCGGCGTGATCCTCACCGAGCCCCAGCTCCGCCGCCGAGCACAGCATGCCGTTCGACGTGAAGCCGCGGATCTTCTTTTTCTCGATCTTGAAGCCCGCCGGCATCATCGTGCCGCTGCGCGCGAACGGATACAGGGCGCCCGCCTTCACGTTGGGCGCGCCGCACACCACCTCCAGCAGCGTTCCCGAGCCGTCGTCCACCTTGTTGAACGACAGCTTCGTGTCGGGCACCTTCTCGGTTTCGATGACGCGCGCCACGACGAACGGCGCCAGGTCGGCGCGCAGCCGCTCGAATCCCTCGACGGTCGCGACGTGCGCCGTGAGCAGGTCGCGCACCTGCTCCGCGGTGAGCGCGTGCGGGACGAAGGCCTTCAGCCATTCATGCGAGAGGTTCATCGGGCGAACTGCTCCAGGAAGCGGACGTCCGAATCGTAGAGGATGCGGATGTCGGGAATGCCATGGCGGGCCAGCGCGGTGCGCGCCGGCCCCATGCCGAACGCCCAGCCGGTGTACCGCTCGCTATCAATGCCCGCGTTCTCGAGGACGGCGGGATGCACCATGCCCGAGCCGAGGATCTCCACCCAGCCGCTTTCCTTGCACACCGCGCACCCTGCCCCCCGGCACACGCCGCACCGCACGTCCATCTCGGCCGACGGCTCCGTGAACGGAAAGTACGACGGGCGGAAGCGCGTCTTGGTCTCGCCAAAGAAGCGGTTGGCAAAACGGGTGAGGGTGGCCTTCAGGTCGGCGAAGGTGATGCCCTCGTCTACCACCAGCCCTTCCACCTGCGCGAACATCGGCGCGTGCGATGCGTCGAACGGATCGGCGCGATACACGTTGCCGGGCGCGAGAATGCGAATCGGCGGCGGGTACTGCTGCAGCGTGCGCACCTGCACCGGCGACGTGTGCGTGCGCAGCACCAGGTCGTCGAGGTAGAGCGTATCGTGCAGGTCCATGGCCGGGTGGTCGGCCGGAAAGTTGAGCGCGCCGAAGTTGTACCAGGCGTGCTCCGCCTCGGGGCCGAGGGCGATGGTGAAGCCCAGCTCGCGGAAGATCTCGACCACTTCGTCAATGACGAGCGAGACCGGATGCACCGTCCCCTGCCACGCGGTGCGCCCCGGCATGGTGCGATCAATCGCCGGCCCAACCTGCTGGGCCTTCAGGAGTTCGGCGTGGCGCGCGTCGAGCAGCGCCTCGAGTTCCTGCTTCACCGTGTTCGCCAGGAGCCCCGCCTCGCGGCGATCCTCCTTGGGGAGGGTGCCGAGCGCGGTCATGAGTTCCGACAGGCGACCGCTCGTGCGCCCCACCAAGTGGTTGCGCGCGTCGGTCCACGCGTCGAGCGTCGCCGCGCCCGCCACCTGGGCGGGGCCGTCGGCGCGCAGGGCCTCAGCGGCGGACTTGAATTCGTCGAGGGTCATTGAGGGACAGACGGTGGACGGTAGACGGTAGACGGTAGACGGAAGACGGTGGATCGCAGATGGCGGATGAGAAATCTAGTGCAAAACGATGCTCTCGCGGGCGGTCGGCCACCCGCACCGTTCGTTGCGCGAAACGGAACGCGGAGGCATGGTATGGGCCACCGCGCGTCGTCCGCCCTCACCAGGACTCCCATGACCCACACCACTGCCTCGATTGCCGAACAACTCCAGGGCGAACTCATCGGCGATGGGACCGTCGTGCTCAACGGCTTCCGCGCCGCCGATCAGGCGCGCCCCGGTGACCTGACCTTCGCGGAAAAGCAGGCCCATTTCGCCGCCGCCGAGGCGAGCGCCGCGTCGGCCGTGCTCGTGTCGGGCGCGTTTGTGTCGAGCAGCAAGGTGATCATCCGCGTCCCCGACGCCCGGGTGGCCGCCGCCAAGGTCCTGCCGCTCTTCTTTCCCCCCGACGAACACGCGCCCGGCATTCACCCCAGCGCGACCATCGCCCCGAGCGCCCGCATACACGAGACGGCGCATATCGGCTCTGGCTGCGTCGTCGGCCCCGGCGTCACCATTGGCGCCCGCACGGCGCTGCTCGGCGGCAATCATGTGGGGCGTGACTGCCAGATCGGCGACGACGGCTGCCTGTATCCCAACGTCGTGATCTACGCGCGCACCCGCATCGGCCACCGCGTCGCCATTCACGCGGGCACGGTGATCGGATCGGACGGATACGGCTATGTCTTCGACCAGGGGCGGCATCGCAAGATGCTCCAGGTCGGCGTCGTCGTCATCGAGGACGACGTGGAGATCGGGGCGAACTGCGCCATTGACCGCGCCGCCTTCGGCGCCACGGTCATCGGCGCCGGCACGAAGATAGACAACCTCGTGCACGTGGCGCACAACGTCGCGTTCGGCAAGCACTGCCTCATCATGGGCCAGTGCGGCTTTGCCGGAAGCACGACTTTCGGCGATTACTGCGTGATCGCGTCGCAATCGGGCGTCACCGGGCATCTCAAGATCGGGAATCAGGTCACCGTCGGCGGGAAATCCGGCGTCACGCGCGATCTGGAGGACGGGCAGACCGTCCTCGGTTTCCCCGCCGTGCCCGACAAGCAGGCCAAGCGGCAGTGGATCGCGTTGCAGCAGTTGCCCGATCTCCTCGGGCGGATGCGGGAGCTGGAGAAGCAGGTCGCGGAGCTGACGGCGAAGCACGGCTGAACCTCCACGGTCTACCGTCTACCGTCTACCCTCCCCCCCCAAATCGGGATAGGGGACGACGAATGATCTCCGCCGTTCCCCTCCCACACCACCGGACATGCGGGTCCGCATCCGGCGGTTCGGTGAGTTGAGGTTAGCGAGCAACAAGGCGGGGTACGCCCAGTGGATCGAACTACGACGTGGGCAGAGCGAGATGCAGGGCGGCATGACCGGCCACGCGCCACCAGTGGCCCGTGAATCGAGCCGCCATCGCGGCCACGTGGCGCGAGACCCCGCGCCGCTGAAACTCACGAAAGACCCTCGATCCGTGCTGCCAGTGTTTGAGGTGGGCGGCGCGCAGGCGACGATGGAGCCACTGCTCGACCTGCGCGAAGACCCGCGGGGTATCGGCCAGCCGGAAATACGCGCGCCAGCCGACGAGATAGCGCCGCAGGATCGTCACGATCTGTGGGATGCTGCGGCCCCCACGGCGGGCCGTGATCTCCCGTATCCGTTCCGTCATCGCTTTCAGGGCCTTGGGCGCGACGCGGCGTTTGATTACCCGCCCTGGAGCGACCCAAGAACTGAAGCCCAGAAACTGACGATCCCACACCCGCGCCACCGCGCTCTTGTCGACGTTGACCTGCCGTCGGAGCGTCGCGTACAGGCCGATCAGCACCTGCATGACCCGCTCGCCCGCTCGCTTGGACCGCACGTACACATTGCAGTCATCGGCGTAGCGGACAAAGCGGTGTCCGCGGTGCTCCCACTCCTTGTCCACGTCGTCCAAGAGGATGTTCGCCAAGAGCGGCGAGAGGGTCCACCCTGCGGCGTCGCCTCGGAGCGCTCCTGTATAATGCCGTTCGCCAACATCCCGGCTTCGAGATACCGGCGAATGAGCGCGAGCACCCGACGGTCCATGATCCGTTGTGCCAACTTCGCCATGAGCACCGCGTGGTTGACCCGGTCAACGAACGGCGCGAGGTCGACGTGTACCACCCAGCGCCGGCCGTCCTGCACGTAGCGTTGCGCCTGACACACCGCGTCATGCACTCGACGCCCCGGCCGGAAGCCGTAGCTGGACGCCGAGAAGGTTGGATCGAATCGCGGTTGCAGAACCTGTAAGATGGCCTGCTGGATGAAGCGGTCGAGCACGGTCGGAATGCCCAGCGTGCGCATCCGGCCGTCCGCCTTCGGAATCTGGTGCTGCCGCACTGCACTTGGTTGATAGCGTCCCGTCAGTAGTGTCCGGTCATAAGTCAAAGAGCCGCAATTGATTAAGGCCGTCCTCCGCCAGCGTCGTGGTGTCAAATGCGGTAAGTAGTTGTGGCAGCTCGACTTTCTCG
>JAJZRK010000180.1 GCA_021802745.1 bacterium | reverse complement strand
GCAGGTGATGTTCCGGCTTGGCATCTTCATCAATCTCCTGCTCGCCGTCTTCAACCTGATGCCGCTCCCGCCGCTCGACGGGTCGCACGTCATCAAGCACTTGCTCCCCGTGCGCTGGGCGCTGCGCTACCAGCAGGTGGCGCGCTACGGGTTCCTGATCCTGATCCTGCTGCTGATGTTCGGCGGGCCGGTGCTGCGCGCCTGGATGGCGCCCGCCATCTGGCTCGACCGGCTCGCCGTGAATGTCGTCACCCCTTACATCCTCCTGACGCCATGGACGACGTGAAGACCGACGTCTCCGTACTCCGCACGCCCGACGTCGCCGGCGGCGCGCCGCCCGCCGTCACCGAGACCGGGTTCGTCGTGGACCTGCCGCACTACAGCGGGCCGCTCGACCTGCTGCTCTCGCTCATCCGCGACGAGAAGGTGGACATCTACGACATTCCCGTCGCGCGCATCTGCCAGCAGTTCATCGTGCGCATGCACTCGCTGAAGCTCGACGAGGCCGCCGACTATCTCGAGATGGCGGCGCGGCTGCTGCGCATCAAGGCGCAGATGCTGCTCCCGCGCCCCGACGGCGAGGAGACGTGGGAGGACCCGCGCGCCGAGCTGGTGCGGCGCCTGCTCGAGTACCAGCAGATGCGCGAGGTGGTGGACGTGCTCGAACGGCTCGGGGAGGATCGCCGCAACCGGTTCGCCCGGACGTACGTGCCGGCGGTGCTCACGCCGCTCGTGCAGGCGCCGCTCGCCCTGTCGCTGGGCGAGCTGCTCGCCGCCGTGGACCGCGTGCTCCGGCATGCGCAGCGCCCCGACGTGCACGACGTGATCTCGCGCCCCATTGACGTGGACGGCTTCATTGCCGTCGTGCGCGCCGTCATCGCCCTGCGCGCCATTGCGCGGTTCCGCGACGTGGTGCCGCCCGGCGCCGAGCCGTGGGAAGTGCTCTCCGGCCTGCTCGCCCTGCTCGAGCTCGCACGGCGCGGCGAACTGCGCCTGACCCAGCCCCGACCCTTTGCCTCCGTGGAGATCAAGCGTGAATTCGCTGGCGAAGCTGCTTGAGGCCGCGCTCTTCGCGAGCCCGCGCCCCATTCCCACCGACGAACTGGCGGCGCTCGACGCCGAGGCGTCGCCCGCGGCCGTGCAGGCCGCGCTCGACGAACTGCGCGAGCACTACGACGTGGACGGCCACGCCGTCGAGCTGGTGGATGCCGGCGGCGGCTGGCAGATCCTGACCCGCCCCGAGTACACCGAGGCCATCGAACGCGCGCAGATGGCGCTGCGGCCGCGGCGCCTGTCGCCGGCGGCGCTCGAGACGCTCGCCATCATCGCCTATCGCCAGCCGATCGGCCGCGCCGAGATCGAGGAGATCCGCGGCGTGGACGTGGGGAGCGTGGTCAAGTCGCTGCACGAGCGCGGCCTCATTGACGTCGTGGGCCGCTCCGAGGCGCTCGGCCGCCCGCTGCTGTACGGCACCACCGATGCGTTTCTCGAGCAGTTTGCCCTGCGCCATCTCGAGGAGCTGCCGCGGACCGACGAGCTGGCGGTCGCCCTGCGCGCCCGCGAGCCCGAGACGCTGGAGCAGGTCATCCATCACGAAGAGGTCTCGTGACGAGCGGCGCGATGCGGATTCACCGCGCGCTCGCCCGCGCCGGGGTCGCGTCGCGCCGAAAGGCCGAGGAGCTCGTCGCGGCGGGACGCGTGCAGGTGAACGGCGCCGTCGCGCGCACCGGGCAGAGCGTGGACCCGGCGCACGACCTCATCACCGTGGACGGCAAGCCACTGGCCCGGCCGCAGAAGCCCACGTGGCTCGTGCTCCACAAGCCGGCCGGGGTGCTCACGTCGCGCCCCGATGGCAGCGACCGCCGCACCGTCTTTGACCTCATTCCCGATGTGCCGGGGCTCACGTACGTCGGGCGGCTCGACTACCTCACCGAGGGCGTGCTGCTGCTCACGACCGATGGCGAGGCTGCGCACCGGCTGACCCATCCGTCGTCCGAGATCGAGCGCACGTACGTGGTCGTCGCACGCGGCGACGTGCCGACGGCCGTGCGCCGCGCGCGCGCGGGCGTGGAGCTGGAGGACGGGTTCGTGCGCCCCGTGGCCGTGGACGCCGTGCAGGGCGCCGACCGCCAGTGGCAGGTCTCGATCACCATTCGCGAGGGGCGCAACCGCGAGGTGCGCCGGCTCTGCGAGGCGCTCGACCTCGAGGTGCGCCGCCTCGTGCGCACGCAGTTCGGGCCAGTCAAGCTGGGCTCCCTGCCGCCGGGTGCGTCGCGAGCGCTCACGGCCAAGGAACTCAACATCATCGCCTCGCTCGGCCTGATCCCCGACGCCGATCCGGGGTAGGAAGATCGGCTGACCTCGGGGCGGCATCTCCCGTCTCCCGTCTCTCGTCCTCCGTCTGTCTCCGCCGCTCTCACCCCATGCTGAGCCTTCCGTGCCATCTTCTCTCGCCCACGCCATCTCCTCCGAAGTCGGCAAGCGCGTCGTCGGCCAGGACGCGATGATTGACCGGCTGCTGATCGCCATCCTCACCGGCGGCCACGTCCTGCTTGAAGGGGTGCCGGGGCTCGCCAAGACGCTCACGGTGCGCACGCTGGCGGAGACGATCAGCACCACGTTCAGCCGCATCCAGTTCACGCCCGATCTCCTGCCGGCCGACGTCGTCGGTACGCAGGTGTACGACCAGGGAACCTCCAAGTTCTCGGTGAAGCCGGGGCCGATCTTCGCGAACATCGTGCTCGCCGACGAGATCAACCGTGCTCCCGCCAAGGTGCAGGCGGCACTGCTGGAGGCGATGCAGGAGAAGCAGGTCACCATCGGCGGGCACTCGTTCCCGCTCGAGGAGCCGTTCCTCGTTCTGGCCACGCAGAACCCGATCGAGCAGGAGGGGACGTACCCGCTCCCCGAGGCACAGGTGGACCGCTTCATGCTCAAGCTGCGCGTCGGCTATCCCACCCGCGACGAAGAGAAGGAGATCATGCGGCGCATGGCGTCGGGCGACGCCATCCCCGTGAATCACGTGGCGACACCGGCGCAGATTCTCGCGACGCGGCACGAGATCGCCGGCCTTCGGCTCGACGAACGGCTCGTGGACTACATCGTGGACCTCGTGCACGCCACGCGCGCGCCGGCCGACGCGGGACTCGCGTCGCTGCAGCCGCTCATCGAGTTCGGCGCGTCGCCGCGCGCCACCATCGCGCTCGCCCAGGCGTCGCGCGCCCACGCCTTCCTGCGCGGCCGCGACTACGTGTCACCAGATGACGTGAAGGCGCTCGCCCCCGACGTGCTGCGCCACCGCGTGCTGCTCACCTACGAGGCCGAGGCCGAGAGCGTGACCCCGGACGAGGTGATCGTCCGCATCCTCGACGCCGTCGCCGCGCCGTGACCGCCGCCGCCGTGCCCGCCCGGGCGGCCGCGGGCCGGCCGGAGGAGGGGGGCGCGAGCGTGCCCCCCGAGATCCTGCGCCAGGTCAAGCGCATCGAGCTGCGCACGCGCGGGCTGGTGAACTCGCATTTCGCCGGTGAATACCACTCGGTGTTCAAGGGGCAGGGCATGGAGTTCGCCGAGGTGCGCGAGTACCAGATCGGCGACGAGGTGCGCACCATTGACTGGAACGTCTCGGCGCGCATGCGCCGCCTCTTCGTCAAGCGCTACGTCGAGGAGCGCGAGCTCACCGTGCTGCTCCTCGTGGACTGTTCAGGCTCGGCGCGGTTCGGCACCGCCGAGCGCGACAAGCGCTCGCTCTCGGCGGAGCTGGCGGCCGTGCTCGCGCTCACGGCGACGCGCAACAACGACCGGGTGGGGCTCGTGCTCTTCTCCGACGGCGTCGAGCACGTGGTGCCGCCGCGCAAGGGACGCCGCCACGCGCTGCGCCTCGTGCGCGACGTCCTCGCGTGGCCCGCGCGCCAGCGCACGACCGACCTCTCGGGGGCGCTCGATCATGCGGCGCGCCTGCTGTCGCACCATGCGATTGTCTTCGTGATTTCCGACTGGGTGGCGCCGAATCCGGAGCGGGCGTTGCGGCGCCTGCGCCAGCGGCACGACGTGGTCGGCGTCGTGCTCGACGACCCGGGCGAGCGCGACCTGCCCTCGCTCGGGGTGGCGCGCCTGGTGGATCCCGAGACGGGGGCGTATCTCGAGGTGGACACGAGCGACGCGTCGGTCCGGCGCGCCTACGCGGCCGCGCAGGAGGCGGAACGCGCCGAGCGCACCGGGCGGTTCCGTCGCCTCGCCGTTGACGAGGTGCGCGTGCGCACGGAGACGGGCTACGTGGACGCGCTCATGCGATTCTTCGCGACGCGCGAGACGCGCGCGCGGCGGCGGGCTCGGCGGTGACGTCGTGGATGCTGCCGGTGCTGCTGGCGCTCGCCCTGCAGGATCCAGGCGCGCGGCCGCAGGTTGGCGTGGACGTGAACCCGGTCACCGTGGCGGTGGGCGAGCCATTCACGGTGCGCGTGCGCGTCCAGGCACCGGCCGGCTCCGTCATCAGGTTCCCGGCGGTGCCCGATTCCACCGGCGCCATCGAGGCGCTCGATCCGCGCGCCATCGAGGACCGCTCCACGAGCGAACGCTTCGACCAGACCGCCTCGTATCGCTTCATCGCCTGGGAGCCGGGGCGGCGGGTGGTGCCGCTCGGGGACGTGCGCTGGGAGCAATTGCGCGGCAACGAGACGCTGGCCGTCGGGCCCGTGCAGGTCGAGGTGACGACCATGCTGCCGGCCGATATGGCGGCGCAGGTGCCGCGCGCGGCGCGCCCGCCCATTGCGCCCCCTCCGCAGTGGTGGCGGTGGGCGCTCGTGGCCGCCGGTGTGCTGGCCATTGCCGTGATGCTGCGCCGCGCGTGGCGGAAGCGCCACGACGCGCTCCCCGTGCTCGACCCGTTCGCCGAGTCGCAGGCGGCGTTCGCCGCCGTGGATGCGCTCGCCCTCGCCGACGCGGGTGAGCCCGGCCGCGCGGTGCTGGCGTACGCCGAGGTGATGCGCGCCTATCTCACGCGGCGTTTCCCGGAGGCGACCGACGGCCTCACCACCCGGGAGTACGTGGCGTCGCTCGCCGAGCACCGTCTGCCGATCCTCCCCGAGGAGGTGGCCGACGTGCTCGACGTCGCGGACGCCGTGAAGTTTGCCGGCGCAAGCGCCGATGCGGCGCGCGTATCGGCCGTGTCGAGTGCGGCCCGCAGTGTCGTGCGTGACGTGCAGACGGCGTACGAGGCGCGCCTGGCCGCGGCCGACCGTGGCAAGGGACCGCGCGGCCGACGGAGGGGGGCATGATTCCCGTGCTGCGCGGATGGGAGCTCGCGTCCCCCTGGTGGCTGCTCCTCCTCCCGCTCGTGCTGGCCTGGCTGCGCTGGCGCCGCCGCCGGCACCCCGACGCGATCCTCTTCTCGCGTGTGGACGTGCTGCGCGCGGGCCCGGCCCGCGGCCGATGGGCCGCGCGCGCGCTGCTCGCCCTGCGGATCACGGCGCTCATTGCCGGCACCATGGCGCTGGCGCGCCCTCGCACCGGGGCGCGCACGGAACAGGTGACCGGCGAGGGGATCAGCATCATGCTCGTCGTGGACCTGTCGAGTTCAATGCTCGCCGAGGACTTCCAGCCGCAGAATCGTCTCGAAGTGGCCAAGGAGAAGATCAAGCAGTTCGTGCTCGCGCGCTCCTCCGATGCCATCGGGCTCGTCTCGTTCTCCGGCGAGGCGCTCACGCAGGTGCCGCTCACGGTGGACTATCCTGTCGTGCTGGCGGCGGTGGACAACCTGCAATCGGGGCAGCTCGAGGACGGCACCGCCATCGGCACCGCCATCGCCACGGCGGCCAACCGGCTGCGCGACGCGCCGGGGCGGTCGAAGGTGATGATCCTGCTCACCGACGGCGTGAACAACCGCGGCGCCATTGACCCGCGCACGGCCGCGCAGGCGGCCGCGTCGCTGGGCATTCGCATCTACACCATCGGCGTGGGCAGCGAGGGGATGGCGCCGGTGCCGGTGGGGCGCGGCGTCTTCGGCCTGCGCTACGAGAATCGCAGGGTCGAGATTGACGAGCCGCTGCTCACCGACATCGCCCACGGCACCGAGGGGCGCTACTTCCGCGCCCGTGACGGCGCGGCGCTGCAGCGCATCTACGAGCAGATTGACCGGCTCGAACGCGTGCCGGTGCGCGCCTCGCGCTACGTGCGGTACAACGAGCTCTACGTCTATCCGCTCGGCCTCGCGCTCGCCGCGCTCATGCTCGAGCTTGCCCTCCTCGCGTGGCGGGGGCCGCTGCCATGACGATGATCGCGTGGGAACGGCCGCTGCTGCTGCTCGTCGCGCTGTTCGTCGCGGCGCTGGGCGCGTCCGCCGCCTGGCTCTGGCAGCGCCGGCGGAGCCAGCGGCTCGCCCAACTCGGCGGCGCGGCCGCGCTCCAGCGGCTCGCGCCGACGGCGGCCACCGCGGCAGGATTGCGGCGCGCCATCCGGCTGGGCGCGGCGGCGGTGCTGACCTCCATCGCGTTCGCGGGGCCGCGGTGGGGCATCGCGCGTGAACTCATTCGCACGCGCGGCGGCGATGTGGTGCTGGCCATGGACGCCTC
>JAJZRK010000179.1 GCA_021802745.1 bacterium | reverse complement strand
GTCGCCGAGCGCCCGACGCCGAACCCGACGCTCGACACGATCGAGCGCGCGTACATCCTCTGGGTGCTCGAGAGCGAGCAGGGAAACAAGACGCGCGCCGCCGAGACGCTCGGCATTGATCCGTCCACGCTGCACCGCAAGCTCGCGCGATACGGGGTGGAGACGTGACCGATTCTGCGGCGCGCCCTGGCGCGCCGCAACGCCCGGCCGCGCGACCGCCATGGCTGGCGGCCGCCCTCGCCGCGCTCCTCGTGCTCGCCTGCGCGATCGCGAGCATCACTCCCGATCCCATTGGCGTCTTCTGGGACGACGGCGTGTACCTCCTGACGGCGAAGGCGCTCGCCGCAGGTGACGGATACCGGTACATGTACCTGCCCGGCACGCCGCCGGCCATTCACTACCCGCCGATCTTTCCCCTCGTGCTCGCTGCCCTGCTCAAGGTCACCCCGGCCTTTCCAGCGAACGTCGCGGTGCTGAAACTGTTGAATCCGGTCCTCCTCGCCGTCGCAGTGTTCGGGGCCGCGCGCCTCGCCGTACGACACTTCGCCCTCGCGCCGCTCCCCTCCGCCCTTGCCGTGGCGGTCTGCGCCGTCACGGCGCCGGTGCTCGTGCTCACCAACGTGCTGCTCAGTGAGTCGCTCTTCCTCGCGGCGCTCGTCGGTGCGCTCTGGCTGGCCGACCTCGTGGTCGAGCGCGGAGGTGCGCGCCGGGCGGCCGCGGCGGGGCTCGCCATCGCGGGGCTCGCGCTCGTGCGCACCGTCGGCGGCGTGCTGCTCCCCGCCGCATTCGTCGTGCTGTGGTGGCGGCGCCGGCGCCGCGACGCGCTCGTGCTGGCGGCGTGCACCATCGCGGCGCTGGCGCCGTGGCAGTGGTGGGTGTGGCAGGCATCGCGCGGGTTTCCCGACGAACTGCGCGGCAGCTATGGCCCGTACCTCGAGTGGGTGATCGGCGGCTACCGGCGGGAGCCGGCGCTCGCCTGGGACGTCGTAGTGCGAAATGCCGGCGATCTGTGGCGCGCCTTCGGCATCGTGTTCGCCCCCCGGCTGCCGCGCGTCGTGCAATGGCTCGCCGCGGCGGCCGCGCTGTTCATGCTGGGTGCCGGACTCCTGGCGTTGCTGCGTCGCGCGGCGACACTCGGCGCCTTTCTCCTGCTGTACGGTGCGGTGGTGCTGCTCTGGCCGTACAACCCCGAGCGTTTCACGTGGGCCATCTGGCCGCTCATCGGCGTGGTGCTCCTCGCGGCCGGACGCGACCTCGGCGACCGGCTCGCCACACGGTGGCCCGTTGCACCACGCGTCGCCATGCTGGCCGTGGCGCTGCTCCTTGCCGGGCAGGCCGCCTACGCGGTGCGAGGGATCACCGGTGGATGGGCCGGCGCGCCGCAGTCGGCGATGACGCGGCGGCTCTGGCCGCTGGTCGAGTGGACGGCCGCGAACACGATATCCACGGACGTGGTCGCCAGCGATGCGCACGTGATGATTGCCCTGTACACCGGGCGCACCACGATGCCGGTTTCCATGCTGACGCCCGCGGAGCACGTGCGGGACAAGCCGCTCCCGCAGTATGCGAGCGAGCTCGGCGCGCTGTCGGCGCGATATCACCCGAACCTCCTCGTGTTGTCGCGCGGCGCCACGGAAGTGGACGCGTTGTCGCTCTGGGCAACCCAACCCGGGGCACCGGCGATCCTCGCGCTTCCGGCGCTCCCCGGCGGCGCCGCCGCCTTCGCGCTGATGGAGCGGCCGTGAGCGACCAGGCGCACACGCTCGATCGCCGCACGGCAATGACGGTCGCCGCCCTCGCGCTGCTGCTTGGCATCTTCGCAATGAACGACGTGCCAATCGGCGTCTTCCAGGACGATGGCCACTACATGATCCTCGCGCGCGCCCTCGCGCACGGCGACGGCTATCGCTACATGAACCTCCCTGGCGCACCGGCGGCGACGCACTTTCCGCCCGGCTACCCGCTGCTGCTCGCGCCGCTCTGGTGGCTCGCCCCGCGGTTCCCGGGCAACGTGGCGTATTTCAAGCTGCTCAACGTCGCGTTGCTCCCCGTCGCGGCCCTCGCAATTCGCGTGCTCGCCCGCCGGATCGGCGGGCTCGGGCCCGTGGCCGCGTCGGCGGTGGCGGTCGCGAGCGTCGCGAGCGTGCCCGTGCTCTTCCTGAACGGCCTGCTGTTCTCCGAGACCGCCTTCATGGCGGCGTTGTGCGCCACGCTCATCGCCGTGGACCGGTCGCTGGCCTCCGCCGCCGCGCCGCCGCCGCGCACGCTCTTCCTGCTGGGCCTCGCGGTCGGTGCGCTCTCGCTGCTCCGCACCGTCGGCATCGCACTGCTGCCGGCGGCGCTCGCGGTGCTGCTCGTGCGCCGTCGCTGGCGTGACGCCGTGCTGCTTGTTGCGGGGGTGCTGGTCCTGTTGGCGCCCTGGCAATGGTGGGCATCGGTGAACGCGCGCGCGGTGCCCGACGTGGTGGCCGGCGCCTACGGCGGCTACGGTCCGTGGCTCGCCGATGCGTGGCACACGGGTGGGCTCGCCTTCATGCGCAGTGTGGTCGTCGAGAACCTGCGCGGCATGCTCATTCCGCTCACGCTCTTCGGGCTCGCCGGCGCTCCAGTCGCGGTGAAGGGAATCGCCGTCGGAGCGCTCGTCGTCCTTGCCGGAGCGGGAGCGCACCACCTCTGGCCGCGCGCGCCGGTCACCCTGCTGTTCCTGCTGCCCTACGGTGCGCTCCTGCTCGTCTGGCCGTTCCCACCCGATCGCTTCCTCTGGCCGCTCTGGCCCATCATCCTGATGCTGCTCACCGTGGGCACAACGCACTTGGGCGCCGCCACGGCGCCAGCGCCAACGCGCCATGCCGTACGCCTCGTCTCGGCGGTTCTTGCCGTGCTCTTCGTCGTCTGGCACGTGCGCACCTGGCCGGCCCACTCGTGGGAGGCCGGGGAGCGCTCGATGGCGCACATGGGCATCGCGGCGGCGGGCGTGGCGGCGGCCCTCCCGCGCGACGGTCTGGTCGCGTCGGACCAGGACGCGATGGTGCACCTCTACACCGGGCGTCCCGCGGTCCCGCTGCTCGCGCTCACGGCGGTGCAGCACGTCCGGCGCCGCTCCGACGCCGAGCTGGCGGCGCAGGTGCTGGGAGTCCTCGACGCCTATCATCCGCGATGGGTCATCGTGGCCGAGCAGGAGTCACTGCGCGCCGCGCATCAGCTCGCACTGAGCGGCCGCCTCAAGCTGCTGGGCGCCGACACGTCGGGTGTGATAGTGTATGATGTAGTCCGGTAACGATCGGTCCTCCGCCCTCCGCCATCGGTTTTCCATGTACGCCACGCCGACTCAGGTTCCCGCCCTCCCTCGCATGCGAGGCCGAACGCCGATCAACCCCGGCGACCTCGTGCTCTCGGTGCTCGTCCCCGTCTACAACGAACAGGCCACCATCGAGGTGATCCTCGACCAGGTGCACGCCGTTGCCGTGCCCAAGCAGGTCATCTGCGTGGACGACCGGTCCACCGATGACACGTGGCGAAAGCTCGAGCAGCTGAAGGCGGCCGGGCGCATTGATGTCCTCCTCCGTCACGACGTCAACCGCGGCAAGGGGGCGGCCATTCGCACCGCGCTCGCCGCGAGCACCGGCAACGTGGTCATCGTGCAGGACGCCGACCTCGAGTACGACCCGGCCGACTGGCCGGGACTGCTCGAGCCCATCGTGGACGGCCGGGCCGACGCCGTCTTCGGGTCGCGCTTCCTCAGCGGACCGCACCGCGTCCTCTACTATTGGCACTCGGTGGGCAACTGGACGCTGACGACGCTCAGCAACATGGCGACCAACCTGAACCTCACCGACATGGAGACCTGCTACAAGGCGATCCGCGGTGACCTCGCGCGCTCGCTGCGCCTGACCAGTGACCGGTTCGGGTTCGAGCCGGAGGTGACGGCCCGCCTCGCGCAGTCGAAGGCGCGCATCTTCGAGGTGCCCATCAGCTACTCCGGCCGCACCTACGCGGAGGGGAAGAAGATCGGCTGGCGCGACGGCATGGCCGCGTTCTGGCACATCCTGCGCTTCAACTTCCTCTCGTGACGGCAGTCGCTGTCAGCGCCGCGCCGGCCGAGCCCGCACCGCCGGCCGCCGTCTCCGCGCCCCCCGCACCGCTTCCCGATCCGCGGTGGGGACTGCTCGCGTTCCTCGTCGCGCTCCTCGCGCTCGCCGCCGCGGCGACGAGCCTGCGCAACGGGTTCACGTACGACGACCGCTGGATCATCGCCGAGAACGGCCGCGTGCACGAACTGCGCGCGCTCTGGCGGTACTTCGAGGAATCGTACTGGCCCATGCAGAACGGCGCGGGCCTGTACCGCCCGTTCGTCATCTTCGCCTACTCGCTGCAGTGGGCCATCGGTGGCGGCTCTCCGTTTGCCTTCCACCTCGTCAACGTCGTGCTATCGGCGGTCTGCGCGGTGGCCGTGTTCTGGATGCTGGGCTTCCTCGTGCCCACGCGCGTGGCGTGGCTCGCGGCGGCGCTCTTCGCGGTGCATCCGGTGCACGTGGAAGCCGTCGCCAACGTCGTCGGGCAGGCCGAACTCTGGGCGGCACTCTTCCTGCTCGCGGCGGTCGGCCTCTACCTGCGCGACCGGCGTCTCGGGCTCCTGCGCCGCGAGACCGGCGTCCTGATTGTGGCGCTCTTCCTCGGCGGCATCTTCACCAAGGAGCACGTGATCGTCCTGCCGGCGCTGCTGCTCGCCGCCGAGGTGCTGCTGTTCCGCGACGCGCCCGTGCTCCCGCGCCTCCGCCGGCTGCGCCTCCTCCTCTGGCCGCAGGTCGTCATTGCGGCGGTCTTCATCGCCATTCGCGTTCGGGTGCTCGGCGCGATCGGCGGCGACGTGCCGCATCCGTCGCTGCTGCACCACGGGATGGTCGAGCGCGCGTTCATCATGCTCAACGTGATTCCCGAGTATGGGCGCCTCATGCTCGCGCCGCTGCGCCTCTACGCCGACTACTCGCCGCGCCAGCTCGAGGTGTACAGTTCGCTCGACCCGTCGCAGCTCTCCGGAATCCTCCTGCTGGTCTCCACGGCAGTGCTGTTCTTCCTGACGCTGCGCCGCGCTCCCGCGGTCGCTTTTGGCATTGCCTGGTTCGTGCTGCTCATCGCGCCGGTGAGCAACGTGCTCCTCCCCACGGGCATCCTGCTCGCCGAGCGCACGTTGTACCTGCCGAGCGCCGGCGCTATGCTCGTTGTCGCGTACGGCATGGACGCCCTGTGGGTGCGTCTGCAGGCGCTGCGGTCGCCGCTCCGGTTCGTCATACCGATCGCCTGCGCGGGCGCCCTAGGCTTCGGCGTCGTGCGAAGCACGCTGCGCAATCCGTTCTGGCACGACACCGACACGGCCTTCGAGCTGATGGCGGCCGAATCGCCATTCAATTTCAAGGCGCACTACGCGCTTGGCGGCCAGTACTTCACGAAGAACCGGTACCGTGAAGGCGAACGCGAGTGGCAGATCGCGATTGCGCTGATGCCCGGGTATCACGCGCTGTACATGGATCTCGCGCACCGCTACCGCGAGGCGCACCTCTGCGAGGCGGCCATTCCGCTGTACCGAAAGGCGCTCTCCCTGGAACCCGACCTGACCCTCGCGACCGTCTCGATCGCCGCCTGCCAGCTCGAGTTGGCCCAGTGGCATCGGGCGCGCACGACGTCGCGCGTGGCGATCGCCGACGGGATGTACCGCAAGGCATTTCGTTACATCGTCGAACGGGCCGACAGCGCCCTGGTGGCCAACGACAGTATTGACCCGACCATCGGCGCCAAGTGGCTGGCCAGACGACACGCACCGAAGCAACCCTAGGCATCTCGCGAGGTACGGTCTTTCGATTAGGTTCTGTACGACTGTCCAAAGAAGCGACAATTCAGCCGACGTCTCCGTCTGGCGATCTGCCAATTGTCAACGCAAACCGCGTCCAATCTGAACAGCGGTCCCCAGGCCTGATTTCATGTACATTGTGATGTGACAATCAGTTACACCGCAGCGAAGGGCGTGGCAAGGCAATTGCACCTGTTACGGCACGCGAATCCGAACGTCCGTTCCCTGCGCCGTGCACGGCGCCATTCTCACCCTCGCGTTGGAGACCAACGAATGCTTACGAACAAGAAAGGCTTCACCCTGATCGAGCTCCTGATCGTCGTCGTGATCATCGGCATTCTGGCCGCCATCGCGATCCCGAAGTTCGCGAACACGAAGGAAAAGGCCTATGTGGCCTCGATGAAGTCGGACCTTCGTAACCTCGTGACGGCGCAGGAAGCGTACTTCTCGGACAACAACAGCTCCTACGCCAACTCGATCTCGAACATGGGCACGAACTACAAGGCCTCGAGCGGCGTGACCGTGACGATGGGTACGGTGACGGCCACGGGCTGGTCGGCCACGGCGGCCCACTCCTCGACGACGAGGACCTGCGCCATCTCGGTGGGCGGCACGGCCACGAACGAAGGCGAGCCGGTCTGCAACTGACCTGAGCGTCTCGCGTCGTGCGATGGGCCGGGAGCGATCCCGGCCCATCATCGTTGTGTGCCCAGCATGAACATCGACTTG
>JAJZRK010000178.1 GCA_021802745.1 bacterium | reverse complement strand
GGCTCGGCGTTCGCGACGCTCAATGCCGCCCACCGCGCGTCCCAGTTGTCGTCGGTGCGGGTGTACGCGCTCTACTTTCCGGCCATCGAGCTGCTGACCACCATCGCGCTGGCGATGCTCATCGTCGGGTCCGCGTCGCGGGTGCAGGCGGGGCTCGTGACCGTGGGCACGGTGGCGGCCTTTCTGCAGCTGGCGCGCCGATTCTTCCAGCCCCTGCAGGACCTCTCGGACAAGTACAACATCCTGCAGCAGGCGATGGCGTCGGCGGAGCGGATCTTCGCCTTGCTCGACACGGTGCCCAGCGTGCCGGATGTCGGTATGAGGCGACTGGAGCGGCAGCGCGGGGCGGGGGTCACCGTCGCCTTCGTGGGGGTCTGGTTCCACTATCCCTCGCGCGAGGCGGGCGCCGACGACGAACGGTGGGTGCTGCGCGACGTCTCGTTCCGCGTGGGGCCGGGCGAGACCCTGGCGCTCATCGGCCATACCGGGGCGGGAAAGACGACGATCGTGAACCTGCTCCTCCGCTTCTATGACCCGCAGCGCGGCCGCATCACGATTGACGGAGTGGACATTCGCGACCTGCCGGTGTCGGAGCTGCGCGCGCTGGTGGGATACGTGCAGCAGGACATCTTCCTGTTCGCCGACGATATCGCGACGAACATCCGGCTTTCGGCGCCGTTGAGCGACGAGGCGGTGGCGGCGGCAGCGGCGCGCGTCGGCGCCGACCGGATCATCGCGCGTCTGCCCGGCGGGTATGCCCACCGGCTGTCGGAACGCGGCGCCTCGGTGTCGGTGGGGGAGCGCCAGCTCCTGTCGTTCGCGCGGGCCGTGGCGGCGGACCCGGCGCTGCTCGTGCTCGACGAAGCAACCAGCGCGGTGGACAGCCGCATCGAGGCCGACATCCAGCGGGCCCTGCGGGAACTGATGGCCGGGCGGACCACCATCGCCATCGCGCACCGGCTGAGCACCATCGTGTCCTCCACCGAAATCCTGGTGATGCACCACGGTGAAGTGCGTGAGCGCGGCACTCATGCGCAGCTCCTGGAGGCCGGCGGGTTATACACGCGTCTCTCGCGGCTGGAAGGGGCGAGTCTAGGGGATGGAAACAGGGTTGCCACCCCTGTTGGCGGCGGGTAGCTTCACGGTGCCATGGCGTACCTCCAGTTCCACGGACAACAGTATCCCGTCCCCGCCGAAGGGCTGACGGTCGGCTGCCACGACGGCGCCGCCCTGCGGCTTCCGGGCGACGATCCCTCGGCGCGGGCCCTCGTGAGCCTGTCCGCGGACGGCAGCGCGGTGATACGGCGCGACGCGCCGGACGCCGTGATCCTCGTCAATGGCGTCCAGCTCGGGGTGGAGCCCAGCCCGCTGCTGCACGGCGACAAGGTGGAGATGGCGGGGGAGGAGCTGCGCTACGGTGACGTGAAGCAGGGGGGAAGCACGCAGTTCGTCTCGGGGGCGCAGGTGGCCGAGATGGCGCGTGCGAAGGCCGCTGGAGCGCCGGCCAAGCCCACGCTGGCGCGGGGGGGACGCCTCGTCTCACTCACGGACGGCCGGGAATACGTGGTGCCGGACGACGGCATCACTTTTGGCCGCGAGGTCGGGAACGACGTCGTCATCTCGTCGTCCGAGGTCTCGCGCCGGCACGCCGAGATCGTGCCGATGCCGGGCGGCTACCATCTGAACGATCTCAGCACGAACGGCGTGTTCGTGAACGGCGCCCGCATCGAGCAGAAGCAGGTGCTCGGCCGCGGTGACGTGATCAAGATTGGCCCCGAGGAGTTCCGCTTCTACGCGGACCAGGCCAAGGCGGTTGCGGCCCCGCCTCCGGCGCCCGCTGCCGCGCCCGCGCCAGTGCCACCGTCCGCGCCACCAGCGCCACCAGCGCCACCAGCGCCGCCAACGCCGCCAGCGCCGCCAGCGCCACCTGCGCCACCAGCGCCACCAGCGCCACCAGCGCCGCCAGTTCCGCCCACACCACCAGCGCCGAAGGCGCCGGAAGTGAAGCTCGACCTGGAATCCGCGATTGCCGCCGCCGCGCCGAGGGCCGCCCTGCCGACCGCAGCCGCGACGGCGCCGGCACCCGCAGCACCGATACCGCCGGCGCCTGCACCCGCGGCACCTGCGCCAGCGGCCAAGGCAGCGAGCGCGGGTCGCGCGCCGCTGGCCACGCTCGAGATCGTCAACGAGGGGGCGCTCAAGGGAACCAAGTTCGAAATCCACTCGGCGCTCACCAACGTCGGGCGCGGGGCGCACAACGACGTGGTGCTCAGCGACGAGAGCGTGTCCGACTCGCATGCCAAGATCCAGAAGCGCGACAACGGCTGGTTCATCGTGGATCAGGACTCCACGAACGGCACCTATGTCGGCGGCCGCCGCGTGCAGGGCGAGCACCGGGTGGAAGGGGCGCCAGATGTCCGCTTTGGCGGCATCAAGATGACCTTCCGGCCGCTGGTGGCGGCCGATGATGAGGGTGGCGGCACGCGTGCCATCGCCGCGGTGGCCGTGGATCAGGCGCGCAAGTCAACCGTCGCGAAGCCGTCCGCTCCGGTTGCCGTGGAGGCCAAGAAGAAGGGGTGCGGCGCGGTGATCGCGTTCATCATGGCTGCGGCCGCCGCCGGTGCGACGCTGCTCGCGGTCCTGCTCTCCACGGGGCGCTAGATCGTGCATCTCGCGGTTGCCGCCAGATCCGACGTCGGTATGGTCCGATCGGGCAATGAAGATTCGTTCTTCGCCGAAGCCGACTCTCGTCGCGGCGTGTTCATGGTGGCCGACGGCATGGGCGGGCACGCCGCCGGCGAGGTGGCGAGCGAGATGGCGGTGCAGATCGTCGCGCGATCCCTGCTGCAGCTCGAGAGCGTCATGCAGGCGGACGCCGCGGAGCGCACGGCGCAGTCGCTGCGCGACGCCAACCGCGCCATCTACGATCGCATGCTGGCCGAGACGGACAAACAGGGGATGGGCACCACCGCCTCGGTGCTCGTGCTGTCGGACGGCCACTACCTCATCGGCCAGATCGGCGATTCGCGCATCTACATGCTGCGCGATGGCGCGCTGACGCAGCTGACCAAGGATCACTCGTACGTGCAGGAGCAGGTGGACGCGGGGCTCCTCACGCCGGAGCAGGCGCGGTACCATCCGTACAGCAACGTGATCACGCGGTGCGTCGGGGCGAGCGAGGGCGTGGAGCCCGACCTCTACGCCGGCGAGGCGCGCCCGGGCGATGTTTTCCTGGTTGCGTCGGACGGTCTCACCGGCATGGTGGATGACCGGCGACTGCAGCAGATCCTGCTGGCGCGCTCGGGGCCCGGGCGCATCGTGGACACGCTCATCTCCGAGGCGAACGGGCGCGGCGGCCTCGACAATATCACGGCAATCGTGGTGCAGGTTGTCGGATTCGAAGCGCCTGCGGCCGAGTGAGCGGGAGGGCGCATGGGCGACGCGCCTGAGACGGTCGGCTCGATCTCCGAACTGTACCTGGGCAACATCCTGTTCGCGCTGGAGTCGTGCGCGCTGACCCTGGAGGGCGAGGGGAAGGGCGCGGACGCCGCCTTCTACCGCGGGATCGCGCGCAAGCTCGCCGAGGCGTACGGGCGATCGAAGGGCGGGTGAACGGCCGCGCCGCCGACCGCCCGGGCCTCCAGCGTCTCCTGATCGAGACCATTACCGGGCAGCGGCCCATTGAACGCAGCGGCCCGCTGCTGCGCGCCTTCCGCGGCATGCCGGCCCCGGGGCGAGACCTCGTGCGCTGGCTGCTGCGTCCGAAGCGCCGGTTTCTCTATGGCCGGTTGCGGGCGGCCGCCGGCGACCGCGTGATGAGCGGCCCATTCGCCGGCATGCGGCTCACCGGCTATCCGGCGGCACCCGAGCTTCTCGGGACGTACGAGTGCGAGCTCTTCCCCGTCGTGCGCGAGCTCGCCGAGCGCCGTCCGCGGTCACTCGTCAACATCGGAGCGCGGTTTGGCTACTACGCCATCGGCCTGGCGCGCCTGATTCCGGAGCTGCACGTGGTCGCGTTCGAGGCCGAGGCTGAGGCGCGCGCGGTGCTCGCCGGCGCGGTGGCCGCAAACGGCGTTGCGGACCGCGTGCAGGTTGGCGGGTTTTGCGACGGCCCTGCCCTGGAAGCCGCGCTCGGAAGCGGCGACGGCGTGCTGGTGGTCTGCGACATCGAGGGCGGCGAGGTGCCGCTGCTCGATCCGACCGCGGTGCCCGCGCTGCGGCACGCCACCATCCTCGTCGAGTGCCACGGGCCGCCCGAGTCGCCCACGGAGCCGGTGATGACGACGCGCTTCCTGCCGACCCACGCCGTGCGAAGCGTCGCTATCGAGCCGCGCTCACTGGCTCAGCTTCCGGAAGGCGTGGCCGAACCGTGGCGTGCGCGCATGCCGCGCACGTTGGTGGCGCTGATGGAGGAACATCGGACGCTGCCGCAATCGTGGGTGCTGCTCACGCCGCGAGCATCCGCAGCACCTCGTCCTTTGGCAGGCTGATCCGCCGCACCGTGAAGACGCGCAGCCAGCGCGCCGACCGGTAGAGCTGGTCGGCCAGCACGGGCAGGTTGATGGCGCCGGCCATCCCCGCGCTCGTCAGCCGCTCGACGCGGCCGTCGCGGGTGAGCACGGGCAGGTCGAGGCCGAGCATCTGCTCCTTTTGCGGGTAGTCGAGGAGCAGCTCGCCCGGGGTGAACCCGAGCCCGGCGGCCATGGCGTCCTCGGTGCGGCGCGCGCGATCATGATCTTCGGCAATCCACTCGAGGTCCACGCCGTCGAGCTCGGCGGCCGGACATTCCATGGCGCGCTTGTAGAGGCGGCGCGAGAGGATGGCGTCGAGGAGCGCGCTTGGCGTGCGGGCCCGCAGCGCGTGCAGGAGCCCCTCGTCGGTGTGGGCGACCAGTTCGTCGGCCCGCACCGCGCCGGCGCGCAGGGCGTCGTCCACCAGGCGCTTGTACATCGCCGTCGGGCTGCGCACCGCGTGGTGCCAGTAGACGTTGCGGTACATCTGGTACTTGGCGAAGAGGAGCGACTCGAGCGCGCTGAGCGCCTTCTCGCGCACGCCGATCGCGGCATGGCCGAGGTGCGGATCGTCCACCACGACCAGCGCGTGCAGCAGCCGGTCCACGTCAATCTCGCCGTAGGGGACGCCGCACATCAGCGCATCGCGCTTGAGGTAGTCGGTCTTGTCGAGGTCGAGCGACCCGCTGATGAGGCCCTGCAGGGGCGAGTCGCTCTCGCCCCGCATGAGGGCGAAGACGCGCTCGGGAGCGTCGGGGGCGATCTCGCTGCGCAGGATGGCGGCCACGTCGCCGGTGGTGATCATCGGCTCGGCGACGGCCTCGTGATGCATGGCGCCGATCTCCTCGAGCGCATGCGAGAACGGGTAGTGGCCGACGTCGTGCAGGAGGGCCGCGGCCGCCACGACCTCGGGCTCGTCGGGCGCGACCTGGTCGAGCATGCCCGCCTCGTCGAGCCGGGCGAGGGTCCGGTTGGCGAGGTGAAACGCCCCCAAGGCGTGCTCGAAACGCGAATGCGTGGCGCCCGGATACACCAGATGCGCGAGACCGAGCTGGCGCACGTAGCGCAGGCGCTGCACCACCGGCGTGTCGGCGAGGCGCAGGAACGGCCCGTCAATGCGGATGTTGTTCCAGAGGGGGTCTCTGACGAAAGCCATTGAGCGGCGGATGGTAGACGGTGGACGGTAGATGGTAGACGGTTGAAAGGTGGGGGGGAGGCGAATGGGAGGCCAGCATCATTCGGCGGCGGACGGGGTGGCGGTTGCGTTCCTGCGCCGTTGCGCTCCATCTTCACAGCACTGCCGACCGGTGGAGTCCTCCCGTGCGTCCACGTCGCTTCCGTTCCGTGTCGCTGCTCGTCTGCGCCCTGCTGGGCGCCGCGGCGACCGCGTGTGTGCGAACCAAGCCCGCGCCGGGCCCCGCCCCTCGCGCCGCGCCGGAGCGGGGAACGGACGCTGAAGTTGCCGGGCCAGCGCCCGTCTGCCAGGGCTGCGAACGGCGCACCAGCGACGACGACGTCCTGAACGCGGTGGCGTCGCGCGTCGCCGATCTCAAGGCGCGCGGCGGTGTGTGTGAGGCGTATGGCACGGTGCTGGAGGGTTCGCTCGCGGCCCAGCGCATCGTGGTTCGCCCGTACATGTGGCGCGTGGGCCCGAACCTCGCCTCGGCGCAGGCGAAATCCACCGGCGAGATTGACGTGGCGCGCGAGGTGGACGCGCTCAATATCGGCCGCCGCTCGCTGGACGAGGTGCTGCGCAGCGTGGAGCACGAGGCGGCGCACATCGCGTTCGCCATTCCGTCGGGCGCGGCGTGGAACGAGGCGCTGGTGGACGAGCGCATCGGCGAGTGCCGGGGACGGAGCGCCCAGGGGGGAGCGCTGCCGAACGAATGGGGCAGAGTGCGGGGTGCGGGGGTAAAGGAAGGCGAGGGCCGGCGTTCGCCGGCCCTCGCGCATTTCCCAATCGCCCTGCTATCCCTTTGGTCCCGCGTTCGCGATGGCCGGATCCACACTGCCGAACTTCTCGAAGTTCTTGCGGAACATCTCGGCGAGCTTCTTCGCCTGCACATCGTACGCGGCG
>JAJZRK010000177.1 GCA_021802745.1 bacterium | reverse complement strand
CCTCGCTGAACGCGGTGAAGACGCAAGTGTGGATTGCGATGACCACCTATGTGCTGGTCGCGATCCTGAAGAAGCGCCTGGCGCTCACCCTGCCGCTCTACACCATTCTACAGATTCTCAGCGTCACGCTCTTCGAGAAAGTCTCACTCCCACAACTACTTACGTCGTTCACGCCCGGAAACGACGAGGCCGAAACGGCTAACCAATTGCTACTCTTCGAGTTATAACCGGACAGTACTGATCCTCAATCGCTGTTACGCCTCGGGTGTCAGCAGCCCTAACCGAAGGGCGAGCTGCACGTACTCGTGCCGGTGCGACAGCCCCAGCTTGTCCTGGATGCGCTGCTTGTACGTGTCCACCGTCTTCGGGCTGATGAAGAGCTTCTCGCCGATCTCCGGCGCGCTGAAGCCCTGCGCCGTCAGGCGCAGCACGTCGCGCTCGCGCTCGGTGAGCTTCTCGAACCGCGTGCGCTCCTCGTGCAGCGGATCCTTGCGCGTGTACCCCTTCGCCAGGATGCGCGCCGCATCGGGCCGCACGTACACCTCGCCGCGCGCCACCGTGCGCACCGCGTCCAGCAGCTCACGGTCGGCCGCCGTCTTCAGCACGTACCCGGCCGCGCCAGCCTCCAGCATCGGCACCAGGTAATCCTCCTCCGCGTGCATCGTCAGCGTCAGCACGCGCGACGGCAGCCCCTTCGCTACCAGCTGCCGCGTGACGGCCATGCCGTCCATGTCACCCAGCGAAATGTCCATCACCATCACGTCCGGCTTCAGGCGCTCGGCCATGGCGAGGGCTTCCGCCCCCGACCCCGCCTCGCCCACGACGTGCACGTCCTTGGCCGCGCCAAGCACCGCCTTGACGCCGGCACGAACGACCGCATGGTCGTCCACCAGCAGCACGCGAATCAGGTCCCCTGTCATCGTTCGCCCTCGTCATCGAGAGCCACCGTCGCGACGACTCGCGTGCCGTCTCCCGGCCGACTCTCCAGTTGAAAAGTCCCATTGACCAGCGCCACGCGTTCTCGCATGGAGAACAACCCGAAGCCGCCCCGCTCGGCCTCTCCGACATCCATGCCATGGCCGTCGTCTCGCACGTCCAGGCGCGCCATGCCGCGATCCGTGGTGAGGTGCACATCCACATGCGACGGCGCGGCATGGCGGACGGCATTCGCCACCGCCTCGCGCGCGACGTCATACAGCACGCTCGCCACATGCGGTGGAATCGGGGCGTCCGCGCCAACCGTGTCGGCCGTCGTCGCGATGCCGCGCTCCGTCGTCTTGCGCGCCAGATGCTGCAGCGCGGGCGCCAATCCCAAGTCGTCAAGCACGCGCGGATGCAGCGTCTCCGACAGCGTGCGCACCTGTTCCATCACCTGCTGGGCCATCTGCTGCATACGCTGCAGCTGGAGCCGCGATTCTTCGTCCTTGCAATCCCGCGCCATCGCCGCGAGCTCGAGCGTCAGTCCCGCCAGGTACTGCGCCGACGACTCGTGCAGTTCGCGTCCCACGCGCGCGCGCTCGCGATCGCCCACCGTGATCGCGTGCAGCGCCAGTCGGCGCATCCGGGCGCGGTCATGGTGCATACCGTCGAGCAGGAGGTTGATGGCCGAACGCACCCGCCCCAGGTCGGGATCCTCGGTGTGCGTCGGCCGCGCGCGCACCGACAGGTCGCCGGCCCAGACGCGCTGGGCCGTCCGCTCCAGTTCGCGCAGCGGGCGCAGCGCCACGGTGACGAGCGCGATGTTCGCGACGATCGAGAACATCACCGCCGACACCGCCACCACCAGGTTCTCGGTCAGCGATTCGTTCGTCGAGCGCGCGATGAACAGCGACGCCAGCGCGATCACCGCGACCAGCAGGTTCGCGCCAAGGAGCTTCCCCGACAGCGGAACCCTGAACACGCGGTCCGTCCATCGCGTGTGTCGCACCGCAACTGGAACACGCGTTTCTCCCCCATGCATCCTCTGCTGGGGGGACATCATGTCGGTGATTTCCCGAGTCGGCGCCATGACGCCTTTAGGTTATCGGGAAACGCCCCGCAGGAACCATCAGGCGCTGTCGGAATTTCCCTGAGGGATTGCCCGACCACCCTTACTCTTTTTCCCTACAGTCGCCCCAGCGCCCGGCCCACCCCACAAAAAGTTGGGGCACGGCCGACCGAATCGCCCGCACCCCATCGCCAACTCTGTTGTTTCTCTGTTGTCTTTCTGTTGTCTCTCTGTTGTCTCTCTGTCGTTCATGACCCGGGTGGGAATCGAACCCACGACCTGGCGGTTAAAAGCCGCATGCTCTACCGACTGAGCTACCGGGTCGCACACCCTGCGAGGCACTCCCTGCGAGGCACTCCCTGCTGCGCACACACTGCCGCACGCACCACGCGGCGCATTTGCACCATGCAGGAATCCACCGCAACAAGATAATGCCCCACGGCGGTGGGTGAACGGTATGTTTGGGAGTCCCCCCGTACCCCGCACCCCCCCATGTCCACGTTTCACCCCTCTCCCCCGCACCCGCCCCCGTGACCACCCGCCCCGTCGTCGCCGAACTCAACCGCCGCCTCGGCTGGGCCCTCCCCGCCATCGCCACGCTGGTGCTGGGCATCTTCCGCCTCCCCGAGTTGACGCGCAGTCCGCTCTGGTACGACGAACTCTTCTCGCTCGGCGTCGCCGGACTTCCCATCGGCGACTCCCTGCGCCGCATCGTCGCCGACCATACCAACCCGCCGCTGTTCTACCTGTTGCTCAAGGGGTGGATTGCCCTCGGCGGCGAGAGCGATCACTGGCTGCGGCTGCTCCCCTGCCTGTTCGCGATGCTGCTCGGCGCTGGCCTCGTCTGGCTCGCGCGCGAGGTACGTGCCGGCGCCAGGGCCGGCATGCTCGCGGTCGCGCTCGCGGCGGCAAGTCCGCTCCTGGTGGACCTCGCCAATGAAGTCCGCGGCTACTCCCTGCTCGCGCTCCTCGCCTGTCTCTCGCTCGCCGCCACGCTCTACGACCGCCGGCAGCGGTCGCGCGACTCGTTCGCGCTGCTGACGCTCATCAACATCGCGCTCGTCCACACGCACTACTTCGGCTGGCTCACCGTCGGTGCCGCCGCGCTCGCCGCCACGCTCGCCTGGTCGCACGATGACGCCCGGCGCGTGACACGCAGCACCCTGCTCACGCTGCTGGCCTTCCTGCCGTGGGCGGGGGCCGTCGCCGCGCACGCGCTCAGCAACCCGGCACCGCTGCGCAACGTCCAGTGGATCGCGCCACCTGAGGTCGAGGCGCCGCTCTGGCTGGTGCGCGACCTCACCGGGCGCAGCGGAAACGCCGTGGCCGACCTCGTCTGGCTCGCCCTCGTCGGGACGGCGCTGATTGGCCTTGCCGTGGCCGCCGTGCGGCGGCGCGAGGCGGCGCGGAGGCTTCGCGGCGCCGCGGCGGTGCCGGACTCGGCGCCCCGCGCCTCTGCCCTGACGTCATGGGACGCTCCAGACGCCCCGAGGGCTGGCACCCTCACCTTGCTCGCCATGGCCGGCCTGGCGGCGCCTGCGGCCGTGTGGGCCGTCTCGCTCGCCAGCGGGCACAGCATCTGGGTGCAGCGCTATTTGATTGGAGCGGCCGCCCCTGTTGTCTTGCTCGTCGCCATCGCGCTGGCGGCCCTGCCGCCCCGCCGCTGGGGCGCGGCGGCGATCGCCGGCTTTGTGTGGGTGGCGGTGGCGTGCGCCACCCTCCCCCAGCGGGCACCGGTGAAGTTCGACTGGCGCCGCTTCGTGCGGCGCATGGAGGTCGCGCCCGGGAGCCCACGGGCGGTCTACGCCCTCGAGGCCTTCACCGCGGCGCCCCTGCTGCGCTACGCGCTCCCCGGAATGCACGTGGCCGTAGTTCGGTCGCTCGGCGAACTCCCGGTCGGCGAACTCTGGCTGGTCTACCGCCGCGAGTCATTCGCCTCCGGCTCGGCAGCCGAGTCGCTGAAGGCGCTCGGCTTCACCACCGTGACGTCGCTCTCGGCGGAAACCGACTGGCAGAAGGTCGTGGCGGTGCGGATCAGGCGGTAGCGCCGCAACAAGGTGGCCGCACGCGGGGCTGACCCGACGCGACGCTGCCCGGCCGCTCTAACTGAAGGTGTGCGGCTCGAAGCAATGAGGGGTGGCCAAGAATGATGGCCACCCCTCTGTCGTACTCTGCCTTGCTCCGTCGCCTTCTGTTTCACTGAGATCCAATGCCAACCGGGGCCCAGTCTCTCGACTGGACCCCGGCGGGTTTCCAGCAAGAACTCCGTGCTTAGTTGATCACGGTGATGTTGCCGTTTGCAATCGTGAGGATCGCATCGCCCGTGGCGTTGACGCCGAGAGCGTAGATCGTCTGCGCGCCCGCCGCGATGCCAGTGGCATCGAACGAGAGCGAGTACGTGTACGTACGCGTCGCACCGTCATCCGTAAGCGACGGCGTAGTTGCCGTGCCGATCGGAACAAGCTGACCGCCCGAGATGCGATAGAAGACCACTCGAGCGAACGGCGCATTCATAGTCGCCGTCGGACCCGTCGCAACCGCAGTAAGCGTACGCGTCGAAGGCGTACCGGCAACCGTCGGGCCACCAGCCGTCCCGTTCCACACGTTGGCGACACCGTTGGTAACCGACCAGTTAGCGATCTGCTGGCCAGCAGCCATCGCCGTCCACGTGAAGGCGGGCGCCGCAGCCGTCACCGTCAGCGGAGTTGTTGCCACAGCAGACGTGACGTTCACGACGTCGCGAACCGTCGCGGTGACGTTCGTCGGCGCAAACGTACCCAGGATGTTTCCACCCACAACGGCGATTCCTGGACCCATCTCTTCAATCTGACGGATGAAGTTCGTCAGCGTCAGCGACACCGGCACGCTCGTGTTCACGAGCGACGCAGCGTTGAAGCTGTTGATCGTAACCGTCGGCTGCAGGAACGCACCGCCGCCAGCGGTCAGGCCAGCGAAGTTGAGAATCCACGTGCCGTCGCGAAGATCGAAATTATCAGACGCGGTAGCAGTCAGCACAGCCGTCGAACCACCCGTGATGGGCGACGCGTAAGAGGCCGTCGTGATCGTCGGGTTGAGTGCGGCGTTGGTGCCGTCATCGTGGGCAACCGTGCGCGTCACGGTGCCGGACTGGTTGCCAGCCGCATCCTGCGCGATGGCAACGTAGGTGAAGTAGCCCGTTGTCGTGACGGCCGTGAGCGCAGCAGCGCCGGCGGTCGGAACGAGCGGGAATCCAGGAGCCGCGTTAACCGATGCAGCCGCGCCGCAAGCGCCAGCCGCAGCCGGGAAGACGCAGTTCGTGCCCGCAGCGTTGCGCACCGAAATCGTACCGATCACGGCCGCACCAGACAGCATGCCCGAGTTGCCGACGAGACCGGTGTCGAGCACGGTCACCTGGAACTCACCACCCACTGCCGCGGTCGCGATCCGAGCGCTCGAGGCGAGGCCGCCAGAGAAGGCAACCGTCGGCGGCGCAATGTCAACACCCAGCAGCGTGTGCGAAGCCGGCAGCGCCGTCGCCGACGCAACCGCAACCGGCGAGCATGGGGCGCCAGCCGCGGGACGGGCCGACTCGTTACCAAGGGCGTCCTTCGCGCTGAACACCGCGCAATAGGTCGTGTTCGAGGCTGACGGAGCGGGGAGAGTAGGCGAGCTGCTGGCCTCAGCGGCCAGAGCTTCATCGACCAATCCTGCCGCCGATGTCGCGATACGAACGAAGCGGGTCCGGCCACCGACGCCTGCATCGCCCGCGCCGTCCACCACCATACCATTGGTTGCCGATGACGCGTTCGTCGTCGTGAAGCCAATCGCACCGTTGACCCAGCCGTTCTGACGCGAGCCCGGGTTCTGAACAAGCGTCGGAGCGCCCGGAGCAACGTTGTCCATGCGGAACGTGTTAGCCGCGCCGTTCGCCGGAGCGGCGGCCGCAAACAGCTGGTTACCAGCGTTGTCCGTGGCCGTCACGGTGAAGCCTTCGCCGGTTGCAAGCGGGCACGCACCGTTGGCGGTACGCAGCTCGTAGTTGCGGAAGTTCGTCGCGGCCGAAGCGCCCGTGCTATTCGTAAACGTCGCGGTGTACGCAGGCGCGGTGCCAGCAGCAAGCGCGATTGTGCGCGGGCCGGTGACGTCGCAACCAGCGGAGCCGAAGGTGATCGTACCGGCGTTGAACGACAGACCGGAGGCGTAGATCACCGGGATGATGCTCGCCGAGATGCTGCCCGACGTGTACTTGTAGCCGTTCGCGCCGGTGGCCGAGCTGCCGGCCGACGTCGTCAGCACGTACGTGTTCGCGTTCGCGAACGTGAGCGTGGTCTGGGCCGTGGCAGTTGCCGCGGTCGAGGAGCCACCCTGCGACGTGTACAGCTGTGCCGAGACGCCCTGGGCAATGTTCATCCAGGTCGGCACGCCCGTCGTCGCGTTGAACTTGGCCGTATTGACCGAGAACAACACCTGCGGGAACGTCGTCTGCGCCGCAACGGCCTCATCGGCAGCAAAGCGCAGCGCGGCCGACTGGGCCGCAGTGAAAGTCTGCGAATCAGCGCGGACGCTGCCGACGACCAAGACGATCTTGCTGATCGTCTGGTTGCCCGGGTTCACGTTCAGGCGGACGTCAATCTGACCCGCAACAGCCGCCGGGTTCACCGGGGTGTTGAGGTTCGCAGCCGTGATTGAGGCGATCGAAACCGACGCGGGAATCGTCGTCGGCGCGGCAGTCACAACAA
>JAJZRK010000176.1 GCA_021802745.1 bacterium | reverse complement strand
CGCCCCGGGCATCAACTCGTGGTTGTAGCCGAGATGATCGAGGTGCGCCCCGAGTACGATGTACTCGTCCTGCAGCGCGGGATCGCTCCCCGGGAGCACGCCGATCACGTTGGCGCCAATCCCCTCAGGATGGTGCTGCGTGTTGTTGGCGAGCGTCATCGTCTTGCCGAGCACCCGCGACGCCGGCTTCAGCGTCTGGCGGATCTGGTCCAGCGTCTGGCGATGGGTCATCGGCAGACCCGCGAACAGGTCGTCGAGTACCGCGCCGCTGACGTACGTCAGGATGAGCCCCTTCACGAATCGCGCGTTGGGATTCGCGATGTGGTAGTCGTACACCATGCCAATGGCGCCGTGCCTGGCGGCGTTCTCGATCTTGTAGCTGTGGAATGAATACGGTCGCCACTTCTTGAACAGCGTGGTGTCCGGCATCGGCCCCATCGGCGCCTCGGGCTCCACCACGACGATCTTCCCCTTCACGTCCATACCGGCGTAGTCGTCATAGCCGAGTTCCGGCGCGGTGACGCCATAGCCGACGTACACCGCCTCGGCCGTGACGCGCCCGGAGTCGGATGTGGATCCCTGGTAGAACTCCTTCTCCCACACGTACGACTTGACGATCGTCCCACCGCCGGCCTGCCGCACCTGGAGCGACAGTTCGGTCCCCGGCAGTACGAGCGTGTACGGATTCGGGAACTTCTGATACCAGCTTCGCTCGTCGCCCATCGGCTGATAGCCCCAGCCGCGCAGGAGATTTACCGTCCACGCCGCCGCCGCATCGTAACCGGCCGTTCCCGTGAGCCGGCCACCGTACTTCTCGGCGGTGAGTTCCTTGACGTAGTCGAGGATGACGTTGCTGGAGATGCCGTGCATCGCCGCGACGAGGCGGTCCGGCGCGGACGCCGGCGTCTGCGCGGCGCGCGTCGGGGGCTGGGCGCCAAGCGCGGCCGCCGCGACGGCAAGCATTGATAGAAACGCGAGGGGGCGCGTGGGGATCCGGTTGCGTGACACGAAGGTCCTCTCGAGTGGTCGCGCGGCGCCGTGCGCGCCGCGAACGAATGCCCTTGAGTTTGGGCACGCGCCGCTCGCGTTGCCAGCCGGCGGCGCGGTCAGCCCCCGGTCAAGCTCCGACGCACGCGCCCGGCGCGATGTGCCGCCTCGACCAGTCGCGCTGGCGACGTGATGAAAGAGACGCGGAAGAATCCCTCGCCGCCGTCGCCCAGCGCCTTGCCGGCGAGGACAACCACGCCCTCCTCCTGCATCAGCCGCTCCTGGAACTCCAGTGACGAGACGCCGGCCGGAAGCGGTACCCAGAGGTACATCGAGGCCTGCGGCACCGCGACGTCAAAGTCCTCGGCACGGAACGCCGCGACCGCCGCGTCGCGCCGTTCCTTGAACACCGCCAAGTTGCGCGGCAGCCAGTCCCCGTGGCTCTCCAACGCCGCCACCCCGGCATACTGCGACGCAAGAAACTGCCCCGTGTCCACGAAGCTCTTCACCTTCGCCAGCGGCGTGGTGTGGTGGGTCGCGCCCGCCGCCCACCCGAGTCGCCAGCCGGTCATGTTGTACGTCTTCGACAGCGAATGGAACTCGAGGGCCACTTCGCGCGCGCCGTCAATCTCGAAGATGCTCGGTGCCACGTAGCCGTCGAATGTCATTTCGCTGTACGCGTTGTCGTACACGAGCAGGATGTCATGCGTCGCGCACCAGTCGACGACTTTCTTCAGGTAGTCGCGCGGGGCGACGGCGGCCGTCGGATTGTTCGGATAGTTGAGGTACAGCAGCTTGGCCCGCGCGCGGACTTCGACGGGGATTTCGTCCACATCCACCAGGAAGTTGGTGCGCGGCGTGATCGGATACAGATACGGTCGGGCGCCGCTCAGGAGCGTGCCCCCGAGGTACGCGAGGTAGCCCGGGTCGGGGATGATCGCGATGTCCGACGGTTCCACGTAGGCCAGCGAAAGGTGCGCGATGCCCTCTTTGCTGCCGATGAGCGGAACCAGTTCGGTGATCGGGTCGAATCGCTGGCCGAATCGCCGCTCCATCCACGCGGCAGCCGCCTCGCGAAAGGCGGGCAGGCCAAGTCCGAACCCGTAGCGCGACATCGCGGGATCCTGCGCCGCAGCGGCGAGCGCCTCCACCGCACGCGGCGGCGCCGGGAGATCGGCGTCACCGGCCCCCAGGTCGATGACGTCTGCCCCGCGCGCGATCAGTTCGCGCTTCTTCTGCGGAATGGCGGCGAGGGCGTAGGGCGGCAGGGCGTTGAAGCGGGCAGCGAGACGGGGCATGGTCAACTCGTCGGCGGGTTGAATCCAGGTCCGCTCTCGACCCACGACCGGTAGTACTCGCGGTCTTCCGCCGGCAGCACTGCCTTGGCCACGTGGAGCGGGCGGAACGAGTCCATCATCACCGCCAGCTCGTTGGTCGCCTTGGCGCCAATGCTCGCCTCGCTGCGCCCCGGGTGTGGTCCGTGCGGCAGACCATCCGGGTGATGCGTGATGGATCCGTACTCGATCCCCTTGCGGCTCATGAACTCGCTCGACGCGTAGAAGAGCACTTCGTCGGAGTCCACGTTGCTGTGCGCGTAGGGTGCGGGAATTGCCTGGGGATCAAAGTCGAAGGGACGCGGACAGAAGGAGCAGATGACGAACCCGTCGCCCTGGAAGGTCTGGTGGACCGGCGGCGGCTGGTGAATGCGTCCGACAATCGGCTCGAAGTCGTGAATGTTGAACGCCCACGGGTAGAAGTATCCGTCCCAACCCACCACGTCGAACGGATGGTGGTCGAGCACCATCTCGGTGAGGCCGTTGTACTGCTTCACGAGAATCGGGAACTCGCCCTTCTCGTCAAAGGTCACCAGTTCGGTCGGACGGCGGAAGTCGCGCTCGCTGTACGGCGCGCCCTCGACGATCTGGCCGTACTCGGTGCGGTAGCGCGAAGGCGGGCGCACGTAGCCGCGGCTTTCCATGATCAGCAGCTTGGCGCTCGCGGTGAACCGCCAGCGGTGCATCACGCCTCGCGGCAGCACCACGTAATCGCCGGACTTCACCGCGAGGAAGCCGAATTGCGACTCGAGCGTCCCGGTCCCCTCGGCAAGGTAGACCACCTCATCGGCTTGGGCGTTGCGATAGAAGTGCGCGTCCTCCACCGACGGCGCGGACCAGAGCATCGCGATGTCGCGATTGAACAGCATCGGAATGCGATCGAGCGTCGGTGAACCGCCGGCGGGGAGCTCGCGTGTGCGGAAGTGGCGATGCCGCAGCGCGCGATCCGGGTCCTTTTCCCACAGGATATCGCGCAGCCGTCGCACGGCCAGCACCGTCGTGGGAGGATGGACGTGGTAGAGCAGCGACGACGGCCCGGTGAAGCCCTCGTTGCCCATCAGTTGTTCGCTGTACAGCCCGCCGTCGGGGCGGCGGAACACGGTGTGCCGCTTGCGCGGCATCTGTCCGAGTGCGTGATAGAACGGCACTAGAGATTCCCCCGCCGGGCCTGCTCCCGTTCGATGCTCTCGAAGAGCGCCTGGAAGTTGCCCTTGCCAAAGCCCTTGGCGCCCTTGCGCTGGATGATCTCGAAGAAGAGGGTCGGCCGGTCCTGCACGAGCTTGGTGAAGATCTGCAGCAGGTAGCCCTCGTCATCGCGGTCCACGAGGATGCCAAGCTCCTGCAGCGTCGCCAGGTCTTCGTCAATCGTGCCGACGCGCGCCTGCAGCGAGTCGTAGTACGTCGTCGGCGTCTGATTGAACTCCACGCCGCGCGCGCGCAGCGCCTGCACCGTGGCAATGATGTCGTCGGTGGCCATCGCGATGTGCTGAACGCCGGGCCCCCGGTAGTAGTCGAGGTACTCCTCGATCTGGCTCTTCTTCTTGCCGACCGCGGGTTCGTTGATTGGAATCTTGATGCGCCCGTTGCCATTGCTCATCACCTTCGACATCAGCGCCGAATATTCGGTGTTGATGTCCTTGTCATCGAAGGTCAGCAGGTTGAAGAAGCCGAGCACGTTGGCGTAGAACGCCACCCAGGCATTCATCTTGCCGAGTTCGACGTTGCCGACGCAGTGGTCCACATACTTGAGCCCGACCGCGGAGGGCGCAAACTCGGTCGCCGCGGCACGGAACCCCGGCAGGAACAGTCCGCGGTAGTTCCGGCGTTCGACGATCGAGTGGATCGTGTCGCCGTACGTACGGATGGACGCGAGCACCACCTCGCCATCCGCGTCGCGGAACGCTTCCGGTGCCTGCACCGGCTCGGCGCCGCGCGCCACCGCCGTCGCGAAGGCCTCGCGCGCGTCGTCCACCCAGAACGCGAGGTCGCGCACGCCATCGCCGTGCAGGCGAATGTGATCGGCGATCGGCCCTTCCGGACCGAGCGGCGAGGTGAGCACGAAGCGGATCTTGTCCTGCTGCAGCAGGTACGACGCCCGGTCACGCACGCCCGTTTCTGGGCCGCGATAGGCAATCAGCTGAAAGCCGAACGCGGCGCGGTAGTACAGCGAGGCCTGCTTGGCGTTGCCGACGTAGAACTCGATGTAGTCCGTGCCGTTGATCGGAAACGCGTCGTGCTGCTCGATGGACGAGGGGGCGGTGGCGGTGGCCATGGGGGGGGCCTCCAGGCGAACGGTAGACGGTGGACGGTGGACGGTCGATCAACGCATAGTCGATCTCGAGCGGGCGAGCAGCGCTCATCACCTCGCGTGTATCTCGTCGCGGCGCGCCGGGCCCTGAAGGTCGCGGCGCGCGGACGCGTCAACTGCCGCGCGATCCGGTGGCGGCAGACGTCCAGAATCGACCCCACGCGGTCGCCGTGAACGGACGTGCGACGCGGCGGGCGGTGCGCGATGCACGCGCGGCGGCAGGGGGTTTCGATGACATCGCCATAGGGGGACTGCCCAATGTATTGCCCGCGCCGGAATTCGACAATTCGTGCGCACCATCTACCTTAGTGTGTCCCGTGCCCGCTACCGCCATCATGCCTGACTTTACGAAGACCGTGCTCTCCCCCGCGGAGACGCTGAAACTGGCGCCGGAGATTGGCCGCCATCCCACCGCCAAGGTGTGGGTTTATCGCTACCAGCACACCACCGAGCCCTGGACGCTGAGCATCGCGACGCACGCGCAGCCGGGTTCGCGCATGCTGTCGCTCGGCGGCTTTCGCATTGCGCCGGAGAGCCGAACGAGCATTCCGGGCTGGGATCCCGACCACGAGGCCATCGACCTCGCGATCGGGATGGACGAGAAGGTCTTCTGGTCGCGACTGCTGAAGGTCGGCGGTCCGCATGTGCAGCGCGACTTCTCGCGCATCGTGGGTGGCAAGTGCGTGATGCGGCCGACCCCGGGCGCGCGGGTCGGCGAACCGCGCGACCGCGACCTGCTCGACTTCGCCGTCGCCTGCTTCAAGGACGTGGAGACGACGGGGTTCTTTCTCACCACCGGACAAGACCTCGGCCACGGCGTGATGAGCGATGGCACGACGGGTTCGCTGCGCTACCTCAACGCGCAGTACAAGGGGAGCGTCATCTCCGACACCGGCGCACCGACGGCCGAGGGCAACTACTGGATGCTCGTCGGACAGTTGAAGGGCGCGGGCATTCCGTTGAAGGGCGCCGTCGTCGGGCTGATCGGGGCGGGAAACATCGGGCAGCACATCATCGACCACTTGCTCGCCGACGGTGCGACGCCGCTGGTGGTGGAGTCCAAGCCCGCCATTCGCGCCTCGCTCGCGGCTCGCGGGGTGCAGTGCTGGCCCGCCGAGGGAAAGAGCGACTTCCTGGCCCAGCCGATGGACGCGCTCGTGCTGAACGCCGCCGGCGGTTCGCTCGACTCGGCCACCGTCGCGGCGTGCGCCGCGAACGCGCGCCTCAAGGTCATCAACGGGTCCGAGAACCTCGTGATGCCGAATCCCGCGGACGAAGAGGTGCTGCGCGTGGCGCACAAGGTGTTCTGCCCGTGCGAGTGCGCCGGCATGATGGGCTACCTGACCGCGGCCGAGGAGTACCTGAGCCATCTTGCGGGAGAGGAGTTCCGGCTCGACGCGATGAACGCCGCCGCCCGCGCGCTCGAAGCGCCCGGCGAGGTGGCCACGCGGCGCGTCATCGCCGATGGGTATCGCCAGACCATGGCGCAGGCGATGCAAGAGCTCTACGGCTAGCCGCTAGAGACTCCAGGCCGCCGGCCGGCGATCCCAACGGTGCACACGAAGCCGGCCCATCGCCGCGGCGTCGAGCGCACCGCGCTCCACTGCGGCGACGTTTGCGCGCACGTGCGCCGCACGTCGCATCCCGGGAATGACGGTGCTCACGCGGGCGTCGGAGATGCAGAACCGGAGCGCCAACTCCGCGAGCGAATGGCCCTCCGGAAGCTCGGCCTGCAACGCGTCCACACGCGCCACCGTGGGGCCGAGGTTCTCGGGACCGAAATAGATGCGCCGGAAGTCGCCCTCGGGAAAGGTGGAGTCGGCACGCACCTGCCCCGCCAGCGACCCTTCGTCGAACGGCACTCGGGCGATCACCGCCACGCCCAGCGCGGCGCACGCGGCGAACAGCTCGTCCTCCGGCGCCTGGTCGAAGATGTTGTAGATCACCTGCACGGCGTCCACCGCGCCGGTTCGCAGCGTTTCCAGGCAGTTGGTCGGCTCCCAGCGGTTCACACTCACGCCCACGCCGCCAATCAGCCCCTCGCGCCGCAGATCGTCCATCGCCCGTTGCCATCGCTCGTCGCGCGCCCAGC
>JAJZRK010000175.1 GCA_021802745.1 bacterium | reverse complement strand
GTCGTAGCCGGGTGGTGCGCGTCCCTTCATCTACCTGCACAACCGCGCAAGCAGACGCCCCTCCAACTTCCGTCAAACACGCATCGCGTGCACGTGTCTCATGAGAGCTGCGGAGGGACTATAAGGGCGCGAAGTTGCAACGGCAACTCTAACTGCTCACCACAAAGGCACCAAGGGCACAAAGGGAATCACCGGGGGAACGACGGCGCGCCACGCCGGAATTGCGTGGCGCGCACTGTTCCCCCAAGAAGCAATTCGCAGTCCTTCGTGCCCCTGGTGCCTTTGTGGTGAGCAGTTGTCGTTCGTGCCGTTGGCGCCCTTCGCCCGTCGTGGTAGCAGTCACTCGTACCGCAGCGCCTCGATCGGGTCGAGCCGCGACGCCCGGCGCGCCGGTAGCACGCCGAAGACGAGCCCGATGCCCACCGACACGGCCACCGCGATGAGCGTCAGCCCCCACGGCGGTGAGGCCTGGATGTTCAGCAGCCGCGTGACGGCCGTCCCGGCCACCAGCACGAGGACGATGCCGACCGCGCCGCCCAGCCCCGTGAGCGTCGCCGCCTCGATGAGGAACTGCATCTGGATGTCGCCGCGCGTGGCCCCCATCGCCTTGCGCACGCCGATCTCCCGCGTGCGGTCGGTCACCGACACCATCATGATGGCCATCACGCCGATGCCGCCGACCATCAGTGCCACCGACGCGAGAACGATCATCACGAAGAAGAACACGCCGGTGATGCTGTTGAAGACGTCGAGGATCTGGTCCTGCGTCATCAGGTCGAACGTGTTGCCGTCGGCCGGGTGCAGCTTGCGCAGCTCGCGCAGGCGCACCGTCACCGCCTCCTCCGCCGCCGCCACCGACACGCCCGCGCGCGGCTTCACGCAGATGAACAGCATGTTCGTCTTGTCGATGTAGTACGCGCGGTCGGCGAACCGGTACGGGACGATCGCGCCGGTCTCGGCGCCCGGCGGCGTGAAGATGTTCGCTGGGGGCTCGTAGAGCCCGATGACCTGCACGGGCTTGCCGCCGATCAGAAGGGTCTTGCCGATCGGATCGAGCCGCGCGAAGAGGCGGCGCGCGTGCGAGTCGAGCAGGACGGCCACGGCGGCTCCCGACCGCTCCTCCGCCGGGGTGAACCACCGTCCTTCGGTCAGCTCGCCGCCCATGATGGTCGTGAAACCGGCGTCGGCGCCGTACACCGACGTGACCTGCGTGCGCTCGCCCTGGAAGTCGAGGCGCCCCATGACCTGGTTCCAGATCGCGGCGTACTGGATCTCATCGAGGCGTTCAATGGCCGCCGCCTCGACCTCCGAAAGATCGGGGCGGATGCGCACCCATCGGGGCAGCGCTTCAGGGTTCAGTGGCTGCTGCGAGAAGACCTTCATCACGTAGAAGGTCGTGGGCCCCGCCACCTCGAGCGTGTTCAGGATCTGCTCGCGCACACCGCGCACGATGCTCGCCATCGTCATCACCGTCGCCACCCCAATGACGACGCCGAGCATCGTCAGCGCCGAGCGCAGCTTGTTCGCGCGCAGGTTCTCCAGCGCGATGGCGAGGTTCTCGTCCACCGTGGTGTGCCGCAGGAGGCGATAAAGGAGCATCGCCTACTCCTGCCGCATGGCGGTGACGGGATCCAGTCGCGCCGCCCGGCGCGCGGGATACACGCCGAACAGCACGCCCACCCCCGCGCCCAGCAGCAGCGCCAACGCCACCGACCACGCCGTGATGCGTGCCGGCAGGGGCGAGACGGCATCCACCAGCAGCGCAAAGGCCCACCCGGCGAGCACGCCGATGATGCCCCCGAGCATGGACAGCACGATGGCCTCGACGAGGAACTGCCACTCGATGTCTCGCGCGCGCGCCCCGATGGCCTTGCGAATGCCGATCTCGCGCGTCCGCTCGGAGACGCTCATCAGCATGATGTTCATGATCACGATGCCGCCCACCACAATGCCGATCGCCACCATCGCCGGAATGATGCTGAAGAGCACGCGGGTCAGCTGTTTCCAGAAGGCGACGAGCGCCTCGGCCGTCTCCACCGAGAAGTTGTTCACCTGCCCGGGGCGGAGGCGGCGCACTTCGCGCATCGCCTCCTCGGCGCGCGCCATCGCCGGGGCGACGTCGGCGGCGTTGCGCATCTTCACGCTGATGGCATTCGTGAGCCGCCGGCCGTACAGCATCTCGAAGTACGACACCGGCAGCAGCACGAAGCCGTCGAACGACTGCCCGAGCACCTTCCCCTTGGGCGCCGCCACGCCGATGATCTCGCACCGCTGTCCGCCGACGCGCACCGACTGGCCCACCGGGTCCACGCCCTGCTCGCCGAACAGCTTGGTGGCGATGTCGGCGCCGAGCACGCAGACCGGACGCCGCTGCAACACATCCACCTCGGTGAGGCCGCGCCCCCGCGTGAAGCGATAGTCCTGCACCACCTGGTACTCGGGCGAGATGCCGAACACGAGGGCGTCGCCCACCACCTGGTCGCGCCAGATCACGTCGCTCATGGGCGTGGGCCAGCCCGAGGTGAGCGCGACGGCCTGCGCGTCGGGCAGCGCCGCGCGCACCGCCTCGGCGTCGGCCTTCGTCACGCGCGGGCGGCGCTTCACGCGCTCCCAGGCTTCATCGTCGAAGAGCCCGATCTGCAGCGGCGTGCGCCGCACGGCAAACGAGTTGGCCCCGATCACGGCGCTGGCGATGTTCTCCTGGACATACGCGTTCATCCCCTGGATGATGGCCACGACCGCCACGAGAAAGGCGACGGACACCATGATGCCGAGCAGCGTGAAGAACGAGCGCAGCTTGTTGGCTGCAATCTGGCCGGCGGCCATGCCGAGGACGTCGAGCGGGCGGATCATCGGCTACGCACGCAGGGCGCGCCGCGTGGCCCACCACGCGGCGACGAGAAGGACCGCGCCCGACCAGTAGGGCGCCGTGTAGGCCACGTGATCGAACACCGCGCCGGCATAGGCAGGGCCAAGAATGGCCGTGAGGCTCGTGATGGCGCCGTTCGCACCGAAGAGCATCCCTTGCTCCTCCGCCGAGCCCGCCTGCGAGATGAGGCTCTGCAGCGTTGGCGTCACCAGCCCGGTGCCGAGGGCCAACACGGCGATGGCCGGCGACAGCATCCACCCGTCGGTCGCGCCGGCGATCGCCACGAAGCCGGCAACCATGATCAGCAGGCCGGTCAGCAGCAGGCTGCGCTCGGAGAAGCGTCCAGCGATGCGTCGGATGAGGAAGCCCTGCACGAAGGTGGACGTGACGCCGAGCACGGTGAAGACCACCGCGTTCTGCGCGGGCGTGTACTTGAACCGGTCGAGCGTATAGATGGCGAAGTTGGTCTGCAACCCCATGTGCGCAAAGCGCGTGAGGAAGATGCCGAGGAAGAGCGCGCGCAGCTGCCTGGTGCTCAGCGCCTTCATGAGCAGCCGGAAGGGATTGAAGTCGCCGACGTGCAGTGGGTGCGGACGACGCAGGGCCGGGGCGAGCGACTCCGGCAGCACGAACCAGCCGAACGACGCGGTGACGAGCGCCACGCCCGCGGCAGCCCAGGCCGGGGCCGACAGGCTGATCTTCGCCAGCACGCCGCCGATGGACGGACCGAGGATGAAGCCAAGGCCGAAGGCGGCCCCGACGAGCCCGAAGTTCTTGGCCCGGTCCTCGGGTCCCGACACGTCGGCGATGTAGGCCTGCGCGGCGGTAAGGTTGCCCCCCGTGAAGCCGGCGACGAGCCGCGAGAGGAAGAAGACCCACAGCGCCCCGCCGATGCCGAAGAAGGCGTAGCCAATGGAGGCGCCGAACATGCTGATCACGAGCACCGGCCGCCGCCCGTGCCGGTCGGAGATCGCCCCGAGCAGCGGCGCGGCGAAGAACTGCGCCACCGAGAACGTCACCGCGAGGAGGCCGATGGTCAGCGCATCGGCGCTGTACGGCCGCACGATGTACGGCACCACCGGCATCATGATCCCCGCGCCCATCACGTCGAGGAGGATCGTGATGAAGATGAAGATCAGCGCGCGCCGGCTCGTGCGCGGGGCGGGGGAAGACTCCATCCGGACAAAGCTAGGGGGTCGCGCCCGTGCCGAACAGCGATTGAGGATATGGAATCCGGAGTCGGATCAACGATCGGGATGGACGATGGCGATCAACGAACGGACAGGTCGACGGTCGCGATCCGTCATCGTGATCCTCGGTCGCAATCCGGATTCCCAATCCTCAATCGTCGTCACTCATATCGCAGCGCATCCACCGGATCCAGCTTCGCCGCACGCATCGCCGGCAGCATGCCGAAGCCGACGCCGGTGAGGATGGCGACAAGCAGCGCGGCGACGACGCTGGCCAACGGAACCGAGGCCGGAATGGACGGGAAGTTCGCGCGGATCACGGCGGCCACGCCGGCGCCGATCACGAGGCCGATCACGGCGCCGAGGCTGGTCAGGGTGGAGGCCTCCACCAGGAACTGCCACAGGATCGTCCCGCGCGTCGCGCCCAGCGCCTTGCGCACCCCGATCTCGCGCGTGCGCTCGGTCACCGAGATCATCATGATCGCCACCACGCCCACGCCGCCGACCAGCAGTCCCACCGCCGACAGCGCCAGCCCGACCACGAAGATCGCGCCGAAGAGCTGGTTGAACACCTCGAGCATCCGCTCCATGCCGATGAGGTAGAAATTGTTCGGCTGGGTCGGGTGCAGTCCGCGCCGCCCGCGCATCATCGCCGTGACCGCGTCCATCGCCTCCTCGCGCGTCACCTCCGGGCGGGGCCGCACCATGATGAGCAGGTTGCGCCACACCGGCATGCGCCGCCACGCGGTCATCATGGGCACGACGGCGCGCGGCTGGTCGGGGCCGCGCCCGTCCATGGCCTTCAGGAATCCGGCCTTCGTGTGGTAGACGCCAATCACCGTCATTTGCAGCGAGCCGACCATGATCTGCTTGCCAATGGGGTCGCTGTCGCCGAAGAGCTGGCTCTTCAGCGAGTCATTGACCACGATCACCGGGGCCGCCCCATCGTGCTCGGACTCCGAGAAGGAACGGCCGGGCGAGACGTCGGCGATGTCGGTCTTGATCCAGTCGGCGCTCTGCGCGTCGTAGCCGACGTTCTTCACGGTACGGTTCTTGTACGTCATGTCCTGCTGGCCGAACATCCAGGCCATCGCACTGCCGACTTCGGGGAGGCGGCGCACCGCGGCCCAGTCGTCGAGCGTGATGCGCGGATTGCGGCGGTCGGGGCAATTCTCGTCGGTGCCATCGCAGGAGTTGAAGCCGACCCCGCGCCGCCGCACCTGGAACGTGTTGGCGCCGAACTCCTCAAGGTCCTGCTGGAAGCTCTGGCGGATGCCGTGGATCGTGGCACCCATCGCCACGACGACGAAGACGCCGACCGCCACGCCAGAAATGGTCAACGCGGCGCGCACCTTGTTGGCGCGGATCGCATCGAAGGCGATGGTTACGCCCTCGAGCGACATCTTGATCTGGTCCCAGAAGCGCATGCTAGTCCGTCGCTCGTGGTGCAGGGGCAGAGGCACGGTGTGGTGCAGAGTGCGGAGGCATTCCGCTCACTCCTGCCGCAATGCGGCGATGGGGTCGAGGCGCGCGGCGCGGCTGGCGGGATACACACCGGCCACGATGCCGACCCCAGCGCCAAGCGCCAGCGCGGCGAAGATCGACCACAGCGCGACCGCTGCCGGGAGCGGCGTCGTGGCCTGCACGACCTTCGCCAGGCCGGTCCCTCCCGCGATGCCGATCGCCGCGCCGATCACCGACAGCGTGGCCGCCTCGATGAGAAACTGCGAGAGGATGTTGCCGCGCGTGGCGCCCAGCGCCTTGCGAATGCCGATCTCGCGCGTCCGTTCCGCCACGGCGACGAGCATGATGTTCATGATCACCAGCGCGCCCACGATGAGCCCGATCGCCGGCAGCGCCGTGCCGAAGACCACCATCTTCGACTTGAGGCCGCGGAAGAACTCCATGGCCGAGTCCTGCGTCTCCAGCGCAAAGTTGTCCGCCTTGCCCGGCGGGAGGTGGCGGACGCTCCGCATCGCCTCACGGGCCGACTCGATCCCCTCCTGCACCAGTTCCAGGGACGGCGCCTGCACGAGCAGCGTCTCCGGGTCGCCGCGCGGGCGCAGGGCACGGTAGAGGGGCGTCGTGTACGGGGCGATGGCGAGCCGGTCCATCGAGAAGCCGAACACCGTCCCCTGCTTCTCGATCACGCCGATCACCTCGTACGGGCTGCCGGCGATGCGCAGTTCGCGGCCGATCGCATCGAGGCCGGGGAAGAAGTGCTCCGCCACCTCCGTGCCGATGACGAGCACGCGCGACCCCGCCACCACCTCCTGCTGCGTGAACGCGCGCCCCAGCGTGATGCCGAACTTCTTGATCGTGAAGTAGTCGGCCTCGGTGGCCACCGCCTGCACCTGGCGCGGCCGTCCCTGGCCGCCGACGGCATACAGGAAGTTCTCGTTGACGATGGCGGCGTGGGATCCCGGGGGAATGGTGCCGCGCACCAGCTCCGCCTCGGCCATGGCCAGCCGTGGCCGGCGCATGTACTCGCGCCACTGGTCCTCGCTCTCGTTCGGCGTGAACTCCGGGCGCCGCCGCAGGTTGTACGTGTTCACGCCGATGATCTTGCCGGCGAAGTCGTTCTCCACGTAGTTGCTCATCCCCTCGACGATGGAGATGACGGCGATGAGAAACATGACGCCGATCATCACGCCGAGCAGCGTGAAGAGACTCTTCAGCTTCTGGACGCGGATGGTATCCAG
>JAJZRK010000174.1 GCA_021802745.1 bacterium | reverse complement strand
CCAACACCCACGACGCCCCGCGCGACGGCGACGAGGCCCCCGCAGAGCGGGGGCGGCGCGCTCCGCGCTGCGGCGAAGACGATCGAGTCCGCACCCCGCAACGGGAATTCATAATGCGTTAGCCCTGTGGCGCCGCCCTTTCGGCGCTGCGCCTCGCGCGTTACCTCTGACGGTGCGAGCGCAGCCTTTCTCCCGCGACCCTACCCGGCATGCCGCATTTCACGACCAACGGCGTCTCGTTCTACTATGAGGACACGGGCGGCCCCGACCCTGCGATTGTGTTCAGCCACGGGCTGCTGATGTCGTCGCGCATGTTCGCGACGCAGGTGGCCACGCTCCGCGACCGCTTCCGCTGCATTGCGTACGACCATCGGGGACAGGGACGGAGCAGCGATCCCGGTGGGCGCTCCCACGACATGGACACGTGCTATCGCGATGCCGTCGCCATGATCGAAGGGCTCGATGCGCGCCCGTGTCATTTCGTGGGGCTCTCGATGGGCGGCTTCGTGGGGATGCGGCTGGCGGCGCGGCGCCCCGACCTGCTCTACTCGCTGTCGCTCCTCGAGACATCGGCGGAGCCGGAAGCGCCGGAGAACGTGCCGAAGTACCGCACGCTGGCCTTCGTGGCCCGGACGCTCGGCACGCGCTGGGTGGCGGATCGCGTGATGCCGATCCTCTTCGGGCGCACGTTCATGGGCGATCCGGCACGGGCAGAGGAGCGCGCCGGCTGGCGCGCGGAAATCGCGTCGCGGCCGCGCTCGATCGTGCGCGCGGTGCGCGGCGTCATCGAGCGCGAGGGGGTGATGGATGCCATCACCTCCATCAGAGTGCCGACGCTTGTCGTGGTAGGAGACGAGGATGTGGCGACGCCGCCGCCGAAGGCGCGACGCATCCACGAGCACGTTGCGGGGTCGCGACTGGCCAGAATTCCGGCGGCCGGCCACTCGAGCACCGTCGAGCAGCCGGCCGCGGTGACGCAGGTGCTCTCAGACTTCCTCGCGACGCTCCCGCAGTAGCACGCGCGCGTCCCAGAGGGCGCGTTCAACCGCCGTGAGGCGGTCCTGATAGGCGTGCGCCCGGCGCAGCAGCACGGTCACGCGGTGCGAGCCGAGGCCGCCGAAGACGACGAGCCCGATGGTCAGCGTGAGCCAGAAGACCAGCGGGTCGGGGCCGGCGGCGCCGCCCCACTGCCGTCCGCCGAGGAAGTCGCTCAGGTACTCGGGGCCCGCGAGCGTGATGCTGAAGGCGATGATGACCGTGAATGCGCCGGTGATCCACGCGTGCGCGTATGCGACGGCGCGCTTTCCCCGTTCCTCGGCCACCTGGCCGCTCAGTTGATCCGCGGCGTCTTCGAGGGCGGCGGCGGTCATCGTCTCGAGCGGCGGGCGGCTGAACTGCGCGGGATGCGCGATGCGCCACGCCCACGAGCGCCTGCTGCGCCGGCGGCGGCGCGGGCGGCGGCGGGCACCCCGCACCTCGTCGAGCTGTTCGAGGCGGGTCAGCACCTCGTGCTGTCGCGTGCGCGCGATCTTCACGCGCTCGCGCTGCCGGTCGTAGCGCCGCGCGAAGTAGGCGCCGAGCGGAATGGCGGTGGCGGCGAGGAGGAGCAGCGCCGTCATCTGCGTGAAGCGGGACTGCTGACTGCTGGCCCAGTCCGACGGGGACAGCACCAGCGCCGCCACCGTCACGAAGGCGACGAGCGTGAGCACGAGCAGGCCCACGAACATCCAGCCGCGGCGCGTCCGGAAATTGATGCGACCCACCAGCCGGCGGTATTCCACACGCAGCGCCTCCACTTCGTGCTGGACGAGCGATGCGTCGTCCAGGTTGGGCGCTTGGCGGAAGGGTGAGGAGGTGCTCGTACGGGTGAGCTTCACGCGAGGTCCACTGTGGCAGGCGGGCCGCCACCGGCCCCCGCCGTCGGAGGGAGTGTGCGCCCAGTGCACTCATTTTCCCAGATGGTCACGTACAAGTCAACACGACGATCGTCACGGTGTGATGCTGCGGCCTGTCATTCGACGTACCAGGCGGGGCGATACGCCTGGCTCGCCCTGAAGAAGGTGCGCAGGTGCGCGATGTCGCGCTCCGGGTCACCCGTCATCTGCTGCGGCGGGTGGATGATGTAGCGCTTGCGCGGGAAATCGAACGCGACCGGCACGATGGGCACCTTGGCGCCGACGGCGACCCAGTAGAACCCGGTGCGCCATTTCTCGATCCGCCTGCGCGTCCCCTCGGGCGAGATGGCAAGAATCATCTGGTCGCGCTGGTGGAAGTACGCGATGGTCTGCTCGACGACGTTGTTCTTGGAGAACCGATCCACCGGCACGCCGCCGAGCCAGCGGAAGATGAAGCCGAACGGTGGGTTGAAAAGCGTGTCCTTGCCGAGAAAGGTGCCGCGGATGCCAAGCGCAAACATCGCCATCACGCCGGTGGGGAAGTCCCAGTTGGACGTGTGCGGGCCCACGATGAGGACGAACTTCTTCAGGTTTGGGAGCTGCCCCTCGAAGCGCCACCCCGTGACGAACATCAAGAGGGACGCCACCGCCTTGGTGAACGCATTGCCGCGGCGGTGGATCTGGTCGCCGACGGGTGGAATGAAGGCGGGTTCCATACGGCGCTGAAGCTAACCGCGCGGGACTGGGGGGCAAGCGGGCGCGTGATAGACTTGGCTCACCGGCTTCGAGCGGTCGAACATGGGCGAGCAGTTGGCCGCCGCAGCCCGAGTGGAAGCCGGGGGGACAGCCGGCGGCGCAGCCGTAACGTCCACCGCCAAGGTCGAAGGGGCGCGAAGGTGCGCGAAGAACCGCAACTGCAACAGCAACCGCAACGGCAACGGCAACGGCTACGGCAACGGCAACGGCTTGCCACAAAGGCGCGAAGGACACGAAGGGTGCTTGGGGGGAGTGCAACGAACGAGCAGTCACGACGACTGTCGTCGTGTGGAACCTCCTGTCCTTCGTGACTTTTGTGGTGGGCCGTTGCGATGTCCTGCTGGATGCCGGGGGCCGTTACGTGCGCTCCGCACGCCAGGCGCGGGCCACCGGAGCGAGCACGAGTGCGGCGATCACCCCGAGCGCGATCACCAGCGCGCCCACCCCGATGAAGATGGCGTCGTAGTTTGGCACGCCTGATGCACGCCGCGTCACTTCCACGGCGATGCCGCCGACAATGGGCCCGGCGAGGAAGCCGAAGCTGCCCGCCACCTGGAAGGCGCCGAACAGCCCTTCGCCCGCGCCACGGCGCGCGAACTCCGAGACGAGGAGCAGGTTGGGTGCGAACATCAGTGCGCTGGTGAAGCCGGAGAGCACCATCGAGATGGGCAGCACGCCGTGCGGCACGACGCCATAGGTTGCGTACACGGCGCCGAACGCGATCGTCCCCGCGATGATCGGGCTGTACCAGCCGATCCGGTCGGCAAGCTGGCCGGCGGGCCAGCACAACAAGGCGAACGGCATCATGAAGAGCGCCATCAGCATGCCGCGTTCGGCGGGCGAGACCTTCTGCACCTCGCCGAGATAGAGCGTGAATGTGGAGACGAAGACGCCGATCGTGAACCGGTCCATGAACCCGACCGCGAGCGGCATCCAGGTGGCAAACGTCCCGTGCTTCCACTGGTAGCGGTGACCGCCGCCCACGTTGGCGTCGGCGGGGAGCGGCGGAATCGCGAGCGACGCGACCGCGGCGAGCGAGAGCAGCGCCGCGCCCGTGAGGTAGACCGCCGCGGGTCCGCGTTCCACCAGCCAGCCGCCGAGCGGCGACCCGATGGCGACGCCCGTCATCAGCGCCGTCGCAACGAGGCCGAGCGTGGCGCCGCGCTTCTCGCCGGCCAGCCGGTTGGCCGCCACCATGAGCAGGGTGACCGCCGGCAAGTGCGCCACGCCGTCGAGTGCACGCCAGGCGAGCAACGTCGGCACGGTGGGCGCGGCGTTCATGCCGAGGAAGGCGACGGCGTCAATGAGCAGCGACCCGACGAGCCATGCGCGCAAGTTCGGCCGCCGGCGAAAGAGCACCATCACGATCGGCACTGCCACGATGCCGGTGGCCATGTTGACGGCGGTGAACGCGTGCGCATCGGCGCGGGTGCCGCCGAGATGGATGATGACGAGCTCGTTGAGGCCGGCGACGACCAGTGTCAGCGGCACGAGCGTCAGGAAGGTGGCGAAGGCGATGGCCCGCCGGGCGCGCAGCGTCTGGGGCGTGAAGACCTGCGTCATCAGCGGAAGCCGTCCTCGTAGAGATCCGCAAGCTTCCGCAGCGTGGTGGAGAAGTCGCCGGTGCGGTCGGCCACCGTCAGCGCGCCGATGAGATCGGCCGTCATGTGCGGCGCGCCTGAGAACGTGTCGGCAAGACCGCCGGCCGCGAGCTGGTGCTCATCCATGGCGTTGACGAACGCCGAGAGCTGCGGGTCGGCGGCGGCCTCGGCGGCCAGCCGCAGGGCGCGCGGCAGGGGGAGGCCCGCTTCGACACCCGTGGCCAGCGCACGCGCAAACCGGGCCCGGACGAGCGGCGGCCGCTTGCCGTAGCGCTCGGCGGCGGCGATGAGAAACGATCCGCCGGACGTGACCCACGCCACGGTCCCCACCGTGACGAAGGAGATGTAGGCGAGCGTATGCCCGAAGTAGAGCAGCGGGAAGGGCGCGATGAAGACCATGCAGATGGCGGTGAACATCGGGTAGGCCATCTGCTTCTTGATCCAGAGAATGAGGCGGTGCTTGGACTGGTAGAACTGCGCCAGGAGATGCAGCGCTTCCTCGAAGGTCCCCGTCTCCTCGCCGAGCACGAGCATCGCGCGCTCCATCGGCTCGAAGCGCTTGCCCCCGGTGCGCACCAGGTAGGTGACGCGCTGCCCGCGGCGCGCGCCGTCGAGCAGCCAGTCGCGCATTTCCTCCACGTGCGGTGCGCCGCGCCTGCCGATGGTGCGCAGCGCATGCTCGTTGGTGAGGCCGGCGTGCACGGCCGCGCGCCACATGCGATAGAACTCCTCGCGGTGGCGGCCGTCGTCGAGGGCGCGGTAGGCGGAGAGGAAGCTTGGCACGAGCGGAAGATACTGTGGAGGGAGGGGGAGGGGTGCAGGGGCGAAGGAGGAGGGAGGAGTGGAGTGTGGGGAGAGGGGGGATGAGGCGGGCGGGCCGAGCGGCCGGTACATTCTCCCTCGTCCCCCAGCCCTCCTCTCTCCACTCGTCACTCCTCCCAAGCCGCTGCACTCCTCCTCGTTCCCATGCCGACCGACTCCAACTTCGACGAACTCGAACTCCTCATCCGCGCCAAGTACGCGCTGATCGTCCTCGATACGGTGGAAGTCGAGCGCGCGGAGGCGGGGCTCGCGCTCTCGGCGTCGCGGCTGAACCTGCTCTACTTCTCGTGGACGAGGTCGCGCGGGCTGCGACGCGGCGTCATGGCGTCGGACCCGGTGATGTCGAACACGGAGGAGCCGGCCAAGGCATTGGCCGTCGCGATTGAGGAAGGCGCGGGGCTCTTCCACTTTCGCGAGCTGGGTGCGCATCTCGACGACCCGGCCGTCGTCAGTCACGTGCTCGATGTCGTCCAGCAGTTCAACGCGCGCCGCGGCGCGCTGGTGCTCACCGGGCACAACATCCGCCTGCCCGACGCCCTGCGCCCGCACGCCACCGTCATTCGCCTGTCGGGCGCGACGTACGAGGAGTATCGGCAGCTGCTCGAGCGGCTGATTCGCGAGTACTCGGCCAAGATGCCGGTGCGCGTCGAGCTGTCGCGCGAGGACCGGGTGCGCTTCATCAACAACCTGACCGGGCTGACGCTGACGGAAGCCGAGAAGATCGTCACGCGGCTGATCGTCGAGGACGGGGCGCTCGACGCGCGCGACATCGAGCGCGTGAACGCCGCCAAGCGGCAGATCGTGGAACAGGACGGCCTGCTCGAGTTCTATCCGCACACCGAGGGGCTCGACCAGGTGGCCGGCCTTGGCGGGCTGAAGGCCTGGCTGCACCGCCGCCGCGCCGTCGTCACCGACCCGCGCCGCGCCGAGGAATTCGGGCTCGGTTTCCCGAAGGGCGTGCTCCTGCTCGGCGTGCCCGGCTGCGGCAAGAGCCTGAGCGCCAAGTCGGTGGCGCACGAATGGGGGCTGCCGCTGCTCAAGCTCGATCCGTCGAACCTCTACGACAAGTACGTCGGCGAGAGCGAGCACAATTTCAAGCGTGCGATGCTCACCGCCGAGCGCCTCGCGCCGATCGTGCTCTGGATTGACGAACTGGAAAAGGCCTTTGCCTCGGCGAACGCCGACGCCGACGGCGGCGTCTCGCACCGGATCTTCGGCACCTTCCTGAGCTGGCTGCAGGACCGCCGCGGCGACGTGTTCGTGGTGGCGACGTCGAACGACGTGGCCAAGCTGCCGCCGGAGTTCATCCGCAAGGGGCGCTTCGACGAGATCTTCTTCGTGGACCTGCCGGGCGACGCGGCGCGCGCCGAGATCCTGCGCATTCACCTGAAGAAGCGGAAGCAGGACCCCGAGAAGCTCGACCTCGCCGACATCGTCGCGGCGACCAAGGGCTTCAGCGGCGCCGAGATCGAGGAGAGCATCGTGAGCGCGATGTACGCCGCGTTCGCCAACAGCACGCCGCTCGACACGGACGCGCTGCTGACGGAGATCGCGGCGACGCGCCCGCTGTCGAAGACGATGCCGGAGCGGCTGGATGCGCTGCGGCGGTGGGCGTCGCATCGGACGGTTGCGGCGGACTGATCAGGAGGGGGAGGGGTACAGGGGCTTGGGAGGGGGAGGAGTGGAGAGAGG
>JAJZRK010000173.1 GCA_021802745.1 bacterium | reverse complement strand
GCGGTTAGCATCGCCGGGAGCAGCCCCGTATCGGGCTCGCGCCCGTCGGCGGCAGCCGCCACGATGCTCAGCGCGCGACGGCCGATCCACGCCCCGCTCCCCTCGTCGCCGATGTTGGGGCCCCATCCGCCGCAGCGGCTGAACTGGCCGGTGGGCGAGCGCCCGAAGCACGACGAGCCGGTGCCGCTGACCAGCAGGATGCCGGGGCCGTCGCCAAACGCGTCCTCGAGGGCGATGGTCGCGTCGGGCTCGACGATGACGTGGTCCGCGACTTCGAGGTGCACCAGCGCTTCGCGCACCGCCTGCCGTTCCGGTTCACGGCCGGCGCCCGCGAGTCCCGCGCAGAGAACGCGTGGCACCTCGCCGCTACGCTCGCAGGCCGCGAGCGCCGCGGTGACGGTCTGCGCGATCATCTCGGCAGCCTGCGTCGCCTGCCCGGGGCGGGCGGCGCTGCCGCCGCCGGTGGCCGTCGCCAGTTCATGTCCCTGGTGGTCGGCCACGATGACCCTGGTCTTCGTGCCGCCGCCGTCTACGCCAACAATGAGAAAGCTCATGAGGTCCGGAGAATGGCCGCGTGACGCGGCCCGTTCAAGGGGCGGCGCGCGGCGTCAGGCCGCGGCACGCCGGGCGCCGACGAATGAGCTGAGGCTCCCCGCGGTCACCGTGATCGTGGTGCCGATCAGCACGTACCACGGCCACGCGACGTCTGCAAACGGGCCGAGCGCCGCGGCCAGCGATGGATACGCCGCGGCAATCGGCTTGGCGAAGACGATGAACGCCATGGTCAGGATGCCCACCGACATGCCGACAATCGCGTCGCGCTGCTGCGCACGCTTCACGAAGATGCCGAGGAAGAACCCGCCGAGGAGCGCGCCATACGTGAACGAAGCGATCGACAGCGCGATGACGACCACCGGCGTGCGGCCCTCGGGAAAGAGCAGCGCGCCGCCGGTGAGCACGACGCCCCACCCGAGGGCGAAGAGCCGCCCCACGCGGAACGTCTCGGGGTCGTCCGCCTTCCGCCCGCTGAACGGCATGTAGATGTCGTGCGTCGTCGTCGCGGCCAGCGCATTGATGGCGCCCGAGTGCGTGCTCATCGTCGCGGCCACGACGGCGGCGACGATCAGCCCGAGCAGGCCGTTCGGCATCTGCTCGACGATGAAGGTCGGGAAGATGGCGTCCGGCGTGTCGAACGTGCGCCCCTGATAGAACGACCACAGGCCAAGTCCGACCATCAGGAACAGCGTGAACTGCGCGAAGACGACGATGCCGCTGCCGATGATCGCCTTCTGCGCGTCGCGGAGCGACCGGGCCGACAGCAGGCGCTGCACGATCAGCTGGTCGGCGCCGTGCGACGCCATCGAGAGGAACCCGCCGCCGATGAGGCCGGCGAAGATGGTGTGCGGCTTGTCGAGCGCGGTGGAGAAGTCGAACAGCTTCAGCTTGCCGGCGTCGCCGACGTGCTGCAGGATGCCGGTCCAGCCGTCGGGCGTGGACTTGCCGAGCAGCACGATAGCGGAAATGCCGCCCGCCACGTAGATGCCCGCCTGCACGAGCTCGGTCCAGACGACGGCGCGCATCCCCCCGCGATAGGTGTAGATCACCGTCAGGAGGCCGAGCACCAGGATTGCCGTGGGCATCAGGTACTCACGCGGCATGACGGGGCCGATGATCAGCGCAATCGGAATGGCGGTGGCGAAGACGCGCACCGCGTCGGCCAGGGCGCGCGTGGCCATGAACACGACGCTCGTGAACCGGCGCGTGGCGGCGCCAAAGCGCGTCTCGAGGAGCGTGTAGGCCGTGACGAGTTGCCCCTCGAAGTAGCGCGGGAGCAGCACCGTGGCGACGACGATGCGTCCGAGAATGTATCCGGCGACGACTTGCAGGAAGCCGAGGTCGCCGAGGTAGGCGAGCCCGGGAATCGAGATGAACGTCAGCGCGCTCGTCTCGGAGGCGACCACCGAGAACATCACGGCCCACCACGGAATGCTGCGGTCGGCGACGAAGTAGTCGGTGCTGCTCTTCTGGTTGCGCCCGAGCCAGACGCCGAGCGCGGTCGTCCCGGCGAGGTACGTCACGAGCACCAGCAGGTCGAGGAGGTTGAACCGGCTCGCCATCACGGGGTGGCCCGGGCGGAACGGCTAGTCAACGACATACGCCTCCATGGCGAAGTACTCGGCGAGGCCGAGCTGGTCGAGGATCGCGGCGGTGTCCTTGTTGCGCTGTTCCACACGCTGCCAGAACTCGCGGTCGTCCTGGCCGGGGAAGGGCATTGAGTCCTTCTGGCTCTGGTGCTTGAAGATGGCCTGGATCTTGTAGCGCAGTTCTTCCTGCGACATCGGGACGAGCCACGTGGCCTCCGTGACCGGCCACTCCTGCCAGGCCCCGCGGTACAGCCATACCTCGGGCGACGGCGACACCCCGTGCTCGCCCGGCCGGTGCGTCTGCGGTCCGCGCGCACGGCCCGGCCACAGCTCCTCCACGGCGGCGTCTATCGCTTCCTTGCACATCCGGTGCGTGCCGTGCGGGTCGGAGAGATCGCCGGCCACGAAGATGAGGTCCGGGTTTGTCTCCGCCAGCAGCTTCTTCACGATCTTCACGTCCGCCGGGCCGATGGGATCCTTCTTCACCTTGCCCGTCTGGTAGAACGGCAGGTTCAGGAAGCGTCCGCTCGACGCCGGCAGCCCGACGGTCTCGAGGCCGCTGATCGCCTCGGCCTCGCGGATGAGCCGCTTGATGTCGGCCACCTCGGGGATGTCCACGTCCCCCGGCTTCTTGGAGGCGAGGAAGGCCTGCACCTTCTTCGCCATCGCCTTCACCTCGGCGCCGCCCATGCCGGCGTCCTTGTTCATGCGCAGCAGGAAATCCACGTGGCGCCGCACGTCGTGGTCGAAGACGGCGATGTTGCCGCTCGTCATGTACGCGACGATGATCTCGTTCTTGTTCTCGGTGAGCTTGCGCAGAATGCCGCCCATCGAGATGACATCGTCATCCGGGTGCGGCGAAAAGCAGACCACCTTCTTGCCGTGCGGCAGCTTGCTCTTGCCGCGGATCTTGGCGCCCAGCTCGTTGAAGACGAGGCCGTTGACCGCCCCCGAGCCGCCGTGCCGCGCCACGAGCGACGACAGCTGGTGGTCGGCGTAGTCCTGCGGCGTGAGCTTGAGGATCGCCTTGTTCACCGTGCGCGACAGCCAGGTCACCGCGTCGAGCGTCCGCTGGCCCGTCCATTCCACCTCGTCGAGCAGCCACGGCGTGGCGATGCGCGTGAGGTCGCCCGCGGCGGCCGCGTCCACGTAGAACGTGGTGGCCGGATGGCGCTGGAGGAAGGTCGCCGCCACCTCGATGTCAATCGGCCCCTCGACGGCGCGGCGCACCACGCGCGCCTTGTGCTCGCCGGTGGCGATGATGATGATCTCGCGCGCCGCGAAGATCGTCGCCACGCCCATCGTCAGCGCCTCGCGCGGCACGAACTCCTCGCCAAAGAAGTCGGCGGCCGCGTCGCGGCGCGTCACCGTATCGAGGTGCACCAGGCGCGTGCGGCTCTGCTCGCCCGAGCCCGGCTCGTTGAAGCCGATGTGCCCGGTCTTGCCGATGCCGAGGAGCTGCACGTCAATGCCGCCCGCCTCGCGGATGGCCTTCTCGTACGACGCGCACCACGCCTCGACCTTCCCCCGGGGCACCATGCCGTCCGGGATGTGCACCTGCTGCCGGTCGGCGTCCACGTGGGAGAAGAGATTCTCCCACATGAAGCGGTGGTAGGAGTGGATGTTGTCCGGCGCCATCGGGTAGTACTCGTCCAGGTTGAACGAGACGACCCGCTGGAAGCTCAGCCCCTCCTCGCGGTGCAGGCGGATCAGTTCGCGGTACACCCCGATTGGCGTTGAGCCGGTGGCGAGGCCAAGGACGGCGTCGCGCCCCTCGGCGTTGCGGGCGCGGATGACGCTGGCGATGCGCTGCGCGACCTGCACGCCAATTTCGCGATGGTCGTCGAGAACGACCGTGGGAATGCGCTCGAGCGCAGTGAGGGCGCCGGGGACGTGCAAAGGCCCGCGAGGAGCCGCCGGGGCGGTGTCGCGGGCCTTGCGGGCATCAGCGGCGTCGTGGCGAGGGCCAGACGTCATCGCAAGAGACTCGGTGTTATGCGGAGAACGAACTGCCGCAACCGCAACCGCCGGTCGCGTTGGGGTTCTTGAACGTGAAGCCCGACCCCTGCATGGACGTCACGTAGTCAATGATGACGCCGTTCAGGTACTGCATCGAGAACGGGTCCACGAAGACGCGGAACCCTTCCTGCGCGAGGACGGTGTCGTCGTCGGCGGCCTGGTCCTCGATCAGCAGGCTGTATTTGAAGCCCGAGCAGCCGCCGGGCTGCACACTCACGCGAAGGCCGCCCACGTCGGGCGACACCCCTTCGGCGGCCATGAACTTCTTGACCTCCGCGGACGCGTTGTCGGAAATCGACAGGGCGATTTCGGGCGTGTTCATCGTGCTCATGGGACACTCCGGGTTGGGGGGCGGCGAACCGCCTTCATACGTCCATGTAAGCTAGTCAGGCAAGCGGGGGGGTTCAACGGCCTGGGCCTCAAGGAAGCCGGGCAGCGCCAAGCAGCTCCTCCGCCAGGTCGGCCACCGCCGTGCGCACGCCGCCGATCTTGTTGTTCTGCCGCGTCGGATTCACCCGGTTGGTCAGCAGCACCACGAACAGGTCGTGCGGCGGGTCAATCCAGATGCTCGTCCCCGTGAAACCGGTGTGGCCAAAGGCCGGCCGGCGCATGATGCGGCCCGCCGAATTGGTGCCGTTGGGGGTCTCCCAACCGAGCGCGCGGTTCGAGAAGGTCGAGTCCTGCACCGTGGTGAACAGCCGGATCGTTTCGGGGCTCCAGATGCGCGCGCCGTCGAGCGTGCCGCCGTTCAGGTACGCCTGGCACAGGCGCGCCACGTCGTGCGCCGTCGAGAACAGCCCCGCGTGCCCCGACACGCCGCCCAGGATGAACGCGTTCTCGTCGTGCACCTCGCCGCGGATGTGGCGCTGGCGCCACGGGTCCACCTCGGTGGGCGCGATGCGGGGAAGCAGCGACTTGTCGGGGTTGAACTGCGTGTCGGTCATCTTGAGCGGGCCGAACACGTGTTCGCGGGCATAGGCGTCAATCCGCTGGCCGGTGACGCGCTGCACCACCTGCGCCAGCAGGATGAAGTTGAGGTCGCTGTACAGCATGCGGGAGCCGGGGAGCGTGTCGAGCGGCGTCTGGAAGACGATCTGCATCGCCTGCTCCGCGTTCGACGCCTCCTTGTACAGCGGCCGCCAGGCGGGAAGACCCGACGCGTGGATCAGCAGGTGCCGAATGAGCACTTTCTCCTTGTTCGGCCCCTGCCAGTCGGGGAGATACTTCTGCACGGGCGCGTTGATGTCCACCTTGCCGGCCTCCACCAGCTGCATGATGGACGACAGGGTCGTCGTGACCTTGGTGAGCGACGCCATGTCCCACAGCGTGTTCTCGTCCGGGGCGGGGGAGTCCTTCCAGTCGAGGTGCCCGGCGTTCACCGTGGCAATCACGCGGTCCTTGCGCCCGATGATGGCGACGGCGCCCGGGAAGGCCGAGTCGCGCACGGCGCGGTCGAGCAGGTGCTGCAGCGAATCCTTCATGACGGTCGGGAGCGCTTCGCGCGGGAACGGGAGGACGCGCGGAATGCCGTCGCCGCGCGCGTAGAAGCCGGGGAGCGAGATGGGGGAGTGGCCGCTGATCGGACGCCGGCCGGCGACGGCCAGCGCCGACGCGTTCTCCATGGTCGCGCCCGTGCCGAAGGCCATGGCGTACGTCCCGATATTCCGGAACTGCCGGATGACATACGGGTTGCCGTGCGACACCATCACCACCGGCCGGACGGCGGCCACCGAGTCGAGCCACTGCGCCACCTGCGGCGCGATGGCCAGCTTGCCTTCGCCCTCGACGGTCCGGCCGTGCGTGCTGAAGACCACGCGCTGGACGCCCGCGCCCAGCGAGTCCAGTTCGCTGCGCGGCGTGCGCGCACCGATGCGCTGGGCGCGCGTCCCGCCGCCCAGCGCCCCGCGCAGCGTGGCGCTGAACGTGCGGCCAGCGGCGATGTCCTGCTCCGGGGCGTAGGTGAGGATCAGCGTCGGCACGCCGCGGGTCATCGGCACCAGCGCGTCGCGGTCGCGCACGAGCGTGATGGCGCGCTCGGCGATCTCGGCGGCGAGCGCGCGGTGTTCGGCGGCGCCCACCGTGTCGCGCAGCGCCTCCAGCGAGACGAAGGGACGCTGGATGACGCCGACGCGCAGCTTCATCTCGAGCAGGCGGCGCACCGACGAGTCAATGCGCGCCACCGGGATCTCGCCGCTCTCGACGGCGGCCACCACCGCGTTGATCGCGCGGCGGATGTCGGTGGGCTTGAGCAGGACGTCGGCCCCCGCCTTCACGGCCGCCACGGCGCTCTTCTCCACCGTGTAGCCGCCGCCGATCCCCTCCATGGAAAGCGCATCGGTGTATGCCACGCCCTTGAAGCCGAGGGTGTCGCGCAGCAGGCCGGTGATCACGTCCTTGCGCAGCGTCGCCGGCGCGTTGTCCTGGCCGATGGCGGGCAGGGCAATGTGCGCCGACATCACGCCCGCCACGCCGGCGGCGATCGCCGCGCGGAATGGCACCAGTTCCACCTGGTCAAGCCGGGCGCGGTTGCTCTTCACCACCGGCAGCGCGAGGTGCGAGTCGGTGTCGGTGTCGCCATGCCCTGGGAAATGCTTGGCCGTCGCGGCCGCCCCCGCACCCTGCACCCCGCGCACGAACGCCGCCGACATCGCCGCCACCTGCCGCGGATCCTCGCCGAACGACCGCGTGTTGATGACCGGATTGGCGGGATTGTTGTTCACGTCCA
>JAJZRK010000172.1 GCA_021802745.1 bacterium | reverse complement strand
AAAGTCCGCTCGTGGACTACGTGCAGGGACTCTCCGACCGCCGCGAGACCGACCTCGTCACCATTGTGGTGCCCGAGATCGTGCCGCGGCACTGGTGGGAGCACCTGCTGCACAACAAGACGGCGCTGTTCATCCGCACCGCGTTCATGTTCCGGCCCAACGTGGTGGTGACCGCCGTGCCGTACCTGATGGGACGGGTGCCGCGGTTGCGGGACCTGGAGGCCTACGACGAAACACTCACCGAACGCGCGAGCTAGCCGCCTCGCCCTCAGCTCGAGTAGTACGCGGCGTTCTCGTCTATGTAGCCCTTGGTGAGGTCGCAGCCGTACGCGCGCGCGGTCGCCGTGCCGGCGCCGAGCGACACGTCGAGATCCACCACCTCCACCTTGAGCGCCGAGCGCACGGTGGCATCATCGAAGTCCAGGCGCACGCCGTTGCCCACCACCTGATACCCGTTCACTGATGCGTTCGTGGCGCCGGTGTTCACCGTCGCGTCGAAGCACTTGCCGATGGCCATCAGGATGCGGCCGACATTGGGATCGGCGCCGTGCACCATGGTCTTGATGAGCGGCGAGTTCACGAGCGCCTTGGCGACGTACCGCGCCTCGCCCTCGCTGGCCGCGTCGCGCACCGTGACGCGCAGTAGGTGCTCGGCTCCCTCGCCGTCGCGGGCGAGGATCTCGGTCATGCGCACACAGCCGGCGACCAGCGCGTCGCGGAACGCCTGCTCATCCACCGCGCCCGCCAGGCCGTTGGCCAGGATGACGCAGGTGTCCGACGTGCTCGTGTCGGTGTCCACCGACAGCATGTTGAACGACACGTGCACCGCGTCTCGAAGCAGCCGGTCGAGGGTTGCCGCGTCGAGGGCGGCGTCGGTGAAGATGTAGGAGAGCATCGTCGCCATGTTGGGCTCGATCATTCCCGAGCCCTTGGCGACCCAGGTGATGGTCGCATGTCCCACCGACGCCGACAGCGCCTTGGGGTGCGTGTCGGTCGTCATGATCCCCTCGGCGCCGACCAGCGGGTCGTCCTGCAGGTCGCCCTTCATGCCGCGCACGCCGGTTTCGATCTTCTCCACGGGTAACTGCACGCCAATGACGCCGGTCGAGCTGACCAGCACCTTGCCCGCATCGGTGCCGAGTTCCGCGGCCGCCGCGGCCGCCATGCGCCGGGCGTTCTCCACGCCGCGCGCGCCGGTGGCAACGTTGCTGACCTTGCTGTTGGCGATGATCGCCCGCAGCACGCCGCCCTTGAGCGTCTCTCGCCCGAGAATGATGGGAGCGCCGGGAAACTGGTTGCGCGTGAAGACGGCCGCGGCGGCGGCGTCCACGTCGCTGGCGAAGAGGGTCAGGTCGCGCGCCTCGGGCTTGAGCCCGACGTTGCGACTGGCGCAGCGAAAGCCCTTGGGAAAGCGGGCGTGGTCGTGGAAGGTCATAGGGGAGGCGACGCTAGAGCTGGGTGCGATTCTGCCAGAGGATGAGCACGCCGATGACGACGAGCAGAAGCGCGAAGGCATGCTTGAGCTGACGGGTCGGAATGTGATGAACGAGCGCGGTGCCGGCGAGGATTCCAAGGACAGCCACCGCCGTGAACTGCACCACGAAGCCCCACGGCACCACCTCATACCCCCGATGACCGAGGTATCCCGATGCGGAGTTGAGCGCGATGACGAGCAGCGACGTGCCGACCGCCGCTTTCATGGGAACCCGGCCCAGCACCACCAGCGCAGGGACGATGAGAAATCCACCGCCAATGCCGACGAGGCCGGTGAGGATGCCGACGCCGAGTCCGACGGTAAGAAGGAGGGCGGGGTGCGGAGCACTGGTGATCGGATCTGCCTGCTCGCCATGCGCCGCGCTGCGCAGCATCGAGACGGCAGCCGCGACGATGGCGGCCCCGAGAATGAGGAGCTGCATGCGGCCGGAGAGCCAGATGCTGGCGCGAGCCCCGGTATAAGAACCGACCATCGCCACCGATCCGAAGATCGCGGCGGTCTGCAGGCGCACGTTCCCCGCGCGCCAATGCGACACGACGCCGACCAGCGCCGCCAAGCCAACGATCGGCAGGCTCATGGCGATGGACAGCTTGGGTTCGAAGCCGAGCACGTACACGAGCACGGGGACGGTCAGGATTGACCCGCCCCCGCCGAGGGTGCCGAGTGCGAGCCCGATGAGGGCGGCGAAGAAGTATCCGAGCACGCCGAAAGATACGGCGGGCGGCGGTGCGGCGCGGGGCTGTTAGCTGGCCGTGTTGGCGGCCGCCTTCTTCGCCTTCTTGAGGGCGTCGCGCAGCGGAATGTCCTTGGCGCCCGCCGCGAGGCGGCGTCCGTGACCGGCCCAGGACGACACGCCGCCGCCGAGCACATGGACATCGGCCTTGCCGGCGCGACGCAGCGCGGTGGCCGCCGTCGAGGCACGCGAACCGGAGGCACAGATGATGATGACCGGCGCCTCCGCCGCGGCGATCAGATTCAGCGACGGGGCGAGCTGGTCGAGGGGGACGAGCGTGGAGCCGTCAATGTGGCCCTGCACATACTCGTTCCGCGTGCGGACGTCGAGCAGGATAGTCCCGGGATGCTCGGCGCGGACGGCGTCGAACTGCTCGGGGCCAAACGACGAGCCGCCGAGGAGGGCGGCGAGGGAATTGAAGAAGCTCATTGGCGTAGGGGTTATGTATCGCTATATAGCAATATAGTGGATTATAAACAGAATGCAAGAGGGGGACGGCTACCACCACGGGAGTCGGCGGATTGAAGAACGGGGACTGCTACCACCGAGCGTGAAGGGCGCGAAGGGGCGCGAAGGGGAGCGGGTGTTTCCTGGTACGGTCGGTGGTTACTACCCCTCAATCGGGGCGTAGTACCGCTGCGGCCGGCGGCGTTCGACCACCGTGTCGGCGAAGGCGGCCAGACGCAGGAGCAGCTGCTCGCTCCACCCCTTGCCGATTGCCTGCATGCCGATGGGAAGGCCGACCGCGTCGTAGCCGGCGGGGAACGAGATCGCGGGGTGTCCGGTCAGGTTGGAGACGAAGGCGAACCGCATGGTCTCCATGGTGCGGCCGAGGTCGGAGACGGCTCCGCCCGACGGATGCATCGCTGGTGCGGTGTTGCCGGATGCGGGCGTGATGATCGCGTCGCACCGCGCAAACGCCTGCTCGAAGTGCGCCATGGCCCGCGTCCTCACGCGTTGGGCATGGACATACTCGGCAGCGGTCGAGGCCCGGGCAATGGCGAGGTTGAGCTGCGTCTCCACACCGAATTCACCGAAGCGATCGCGGACAAACGGCCAGAGCGCGGTGGTCATCTCCGACGTGATGATCACGAGCTGGGCGATGCGGGCGAGTTCCAGTTCGGGGATCTCGATCTCCACCAGCCGCGCACCGCGCGCACACATCTGCCCGAGCAGTCGTTCGCAGGCGGCCACGACGTCCGGTTGCGCATGGCGGAACCAGGGCCAGTACACGCCGAGGGTGATGCCGTTCAGCGAGCGCGGTGTCGCGGCGTCAATGGCGGGGTCCACATGGCCGAGCGAGTTGGAATCCTCCAGATCGGCGCCGGCCATCACCTGGTAGGCGAGTGCGGCATCGCGCGCGCAGTTCGCGAGGGGGCCCAGATAGGCGAGCGACCAGCAGAGGGGGGCGGCCCCGCGCTCCGAAACGCGACCGTACGTCGGCTTGAGACCGACGGTGCCGCAAAAGGACGCCGGCAGCCGAATGGAGCCGCCGCCATCGGCGCCGATGGACACCGGAACGAGTCCAGCGCCGACCACGCAACCGGGACCCGCCGAGCTTCCTCCGGTGTGGTGGAGATCGTTGTACGGATTGCGCGCCGACCCGTAATGCTCGTTGAAGCCGCTGACGCCGATGCCGATCTCGTGCATGTTGGCCTTGCCAACCATCACGGCGCCGGCGGCGCGCATGCGCGCAACCGCGGTGCAGTCGCGCGCCGCTGGAGGTGCGACGCGCAGGATCTTCGTGCCGACCGTCGTGGTGTATCCGGCCTGGTCCACCTCGTCCTTGGCGGCGACGGGCACTCCGTCGAAGACACTGAGCGGCGATCCGGATTTCCAGCGTTCGGTGGCAGCCGTCGCCTGCGCGAGGATATCGTCGCGCCGCATGGCAATGAACGCGCGCAGTGGCCGCGGGCCGCGCTCACTCTCGTCCCACTGGGCAAGGAACCGCGACGCCACGTCGAGGGGCGTCAGCGTGCCGCGGCGATAGGCGGCGTGATAGTCGGCCACGGTCGGGAAGCGGAAGCCGGCGCGGGCATCGTCGTCACGCGCGTCGAGCGCCGGCAGGGCCGACGCGACATCGGGGAGCATCGGCGAGAACGTGGGGGCGTCGTCAATCGCCGTCGCGGTGAGCGCCCGGAGGCCGGCGTCCGCGCGGAGCTTGTTGACGAGCAGCGGCCCGATAACCGGAAGACTGGCCAGGGCGTTGACGGTTCGAATGCCTGCCGGGCCGAGCACCGGCAGTTGCACCGCCTTGAGGTCGTACGTCACGGCGCCGTGCCCCTGAAGTTCACGATGCGCCCGCGCGGACCGACGGCCCAGCCCGTGTCACGCACGGCGAAGTCAATGGCGTAGAGTGTCAGTGTATCGCCGTGCGTCCAGGTGGCCCCGAAGTCGCTGGTGAACGCCGTGCCGTACGCGCCGACCGCCGCGAAGAGCGGCTTGCCCGCGCCGCGCACGGCAACCACGCCGCCGGTGATTCCCTGCGACGGCCACCTGGAGGCGCGCTTCCACGTGATGCCGCCGTCGGCCGTGACCATGGTGACGTCGCCGCTGCTGCGCGGAATGGTGTAGTCGCCCGCCACCGCGATGCCGCGATACGCATCGGCAAAGGCGATGCCGAAGAACCCGGAACTGGGGCCGCCGGGAATGCCGGCGCTCGACACCTGCCAGGTGCGTCCGCCGTCGGTGGTGCGAAGCACCCGGGCCTCACGTCCGCCGCCGGTGGCGATCCACGCGTGGTTCCGCCCTTCGACGGCCACCGACGTGCCGCTGGCGGCAAAGGCGGCTTCGCCGGGGAGCGGCGGCGGAACGTTGGCGGGATCCACGCGCTTCCAGGTGGTGCCGTTCTCCGTGCGCAGGATGACGAACTGCCCGTTCACGGGATCGCTGAACGCGAAGCCATGCGACGAGTCCCAGAATGCGATGCCATCGAGGAAGACGCCCTTGGTGGTGTCGCTCCACTGCAGGCTCCAGTGCTGTCCCCCGTCGGTGGTCCGGTAGATGCGCGCCTGGCCCTGCTCCGCGAGGCCGGCGCTCATGGCGTAGGCCACGCGCGAGCTCACGCCGTGGACATCGCGGAAGTCGAGCGAGTCGGCGCCGGGGACCGAGACATTCTCCCAGGTTTCTCCCCCGTTCACCGTGCGCAGGACCGTGCCGTGGCTGCCGCCAGCCCACGCCACCGAACCGCTCACGGCGCTGAATCCGCGGAACGAGGCGGTGACGCCGCTCGCCTGCAAGGTCCAGCGCGGGTCGCGCTTCACCGCAGTCAACCGCTCGGCGATCTGCTCGGCGAGCGCCGCCGCGTTGGCGTTGTTGCGGTTGGTGAGCACGATGATGGTGGCGCGCAGCGTCGGATAGCGGATGATCGCGTTCCGGAACCCGATCGAACTGCCGGTGTGCCGCGTGCGCGGCAACGCGTGCCTGGTCTCGAGGTACCAGCCGAAGCCGTAGTCCACGCCGATGCTGTCGGAGCGTGTGCCGCGCCGGAAAATGAGTGCGCGGAGCGAGTCGCCGAGGAGTTCGCGCGACTCGAGCGCATTGCTCCACCGGTACAGCTCGGAGACGGACGAATAGACGCCGCCATCGCCGAGCACGGCGCTCGTGCTGCTCTGGTCGGTGCGCAGCCAACCGCCGTCGCGGCGCGAGTAGCCGAACGCGCGGCGCTGCACCGGCGCGCGGCCGTCCTCGCGGGCGAGCGTCCAGGGCATGCCGACGCGGTCGAAGATGCGCGCCTTGAGAAAGTCGGCGAAGCGCCGCCCCGAGCGCTTCTCGACGATCATGGCGAGCATCGCGTAGCCGGTATTGCTGTAGCGGAACCGCGTGCCCGGCGGGAAATAGGTCGAATCGAGCAGGGTCATCTGGCGCAGGACCTCGGCATCGAGCACCTGCGTGGCCTGCGAGTCCGGGACGAAATCCTCGTAGCTCAACAGGCCGCTGGTGTGAGTGAGCAGGTGCCGCACCGTGATGCGCCGGCCATATGCCGGGAAATCCGGGAAGATGTCGGTGAGCGTCTCGTCGAGCCGCAGCTTGCCGTCCTGCACCAGCAGCATGGTTGCCATCGCTGTGAACTGCTTGGTCACGGAGGCGAGCCGGAAGTTCGTGTGCGGCGTGACGGGCGTGCGCGCCTCGAGATCGGCGAGGCCATACCCCTTGCTGACGAGCACCTTGCCGTCCATGGCGACGAGCACGGCGGCGCCGGGCGTGGCGGGCGTGTTGAAATCTGCGAACAGCGAATCCACGAAGGCTTCGGTGACGGGACTGCCGTCCGCGGCGCGCGTGAGGACACGTCGCGCCGCCAGGTCGTACTCGTCGCCGGGAAGGAGCGTCAGGTAGGGATGGCCCGGGTCATTGTCATCGCGGCCATTGTGCACGAACGCCTTGCCGCGGCCGATGATCTCGCCGCGATCCCCGTGCACGACGAGGGCGGTGCCTTCGTCGAGGCCGATGCCGAGCAGCTCCTGGTGGGCGGCAATGACCTGCTGCAAGTCGTTCTGCCGGCCGCGGGCCACGACGTGCTGGTCCACCGCGGTGGTACGCAGGTAGCCGAACCCCTGTTCATAGCCCTTCGCCATCATGACGGCGTTGCCGGAGCGCGCGCCGCGCACGAGATAGCTGGCAAGAATGGAAGCGCCCGCCGACGTGCCGCCGATGACGCCGCCGCGCGTGAGCACACTGCGCAGTTCGCGTTCAGTCCGGG
>JAJZRK010000171.1 GCA_021802745.1 bacterium | reverse complement strand
GCGATTCGCCGAGGAATCGCCAGTCGCATTCCTGAATCGCGATCCTGAATCCCGTTCCGAATTCCCAATCCTCAATCAGCAGTAACCCCGCATCGCCCCACCAGCGATACTTGGCTCATGCGCCTGCTCGAAACCCTACTCCTGTCGTGCGCCCTCGCCGTGTCGGCGCGCGCCCAGTCACCGGCGCCGGCCGACTCGTCCAGCCGCACGCAGTTCGGCCTGATTGCCGGCATCGCCATGACCGGGCTGTCGGTCTCGGACGTTTCCCATGACGGCGGGGTCGTCAGTGCCAGCGGCAACGGGACGTCGCCCTATTTTGGGCTCTTCGCGCGGCGCTCCCTCACGCCGTCGGTGCACGCCGCGGTGCAGGCAGTGTTCGACCTCAAGGGTGATGACGGCGCGGGGTACACCATTCCGTTCCTGCAACTGCCGGTGCAGGTCGAATACACGCCCTTTGCCCCGCGCGCGGCCGGCCGCTGGGTGCGGCCCGTGCTGTTTACCGGCGTGAGCGCGGGCGTCCGGTTGCAGCCCGGCGGGGGCGCGGGGTATTACGCCTCGATTCGCCCGTTCGAACTCTCCGCGCTCCTGGGCTTTGGCGTCGAAGCGCATTTCCGCTCGCGCGATTGGGTGCAACTCGGCCTCGCCGCCCAGCGTGGCCTCACCGACCTGCAGCCGAAGCCGGGCACGACGACCAGCTTCTCGGTGGCCGCTTTTGTGAAGGCCCATCCGGGCGCGATGCGCCGACGCTGACAGCCATCGCAAATCGCAATCCGAATTCGAAATCCCTGATCCAGTTCCGAATTCCCGATCCTCAATCGCAGTTACCGCATCCCCGGAAACTGCATCCTCCCCCCGCCCTTCATTGACTTCATCATCTTCTGCATCCCGCGGAACTGCTCGAGCAGCTTGTTGACCTCGCTGATCGGGCGGCCGGCCCCCTTGGCGATGCGCGCGCGGCGCGAGCCGTTGAGGATGTCGGGCTGCTTGCGCTCCTCGGGGGTCATGGAGAGCACGATGGCCTCGAGGTGCTTGAGGCGCTTGGGGTCGGTGTTGGCCTGCTTCAGCATCTTGGCGTTCACGCCGGGGAGGAGCTTGAGGATCCCCTCCATGGGCCCGAGGCGCTGGATCTGCTTCATCGCCGCGAGGAAATCGCCGAGGTCCATCCCTTCCTTGCGCACCTTCTTGTCGAGCCGCTTCGCCTCCTCGGCGTCAATGGCGCCCTGCGCCTTCTCCACCAGCGTGAGCACGTCGCCCTGCTGCAGGATGCGGCCGGCCATGCGGTCGGGGTGGAACTCCTCGAGCGCGTCGCTCTTCTCGCCGACGCCGATGTACTTGATGGGCTTCCTGGTGACGCCGTAGATGCTGAGCGCCGCGCCGCCGCGCGCGTCGCCGTCCATCTTGGTGAGGATGATGCCGGTGAGGCCGAGCGCGCTGTCGAAGCCCTGCGCGATCTTCACCGCGTCCTGGCCGGTCATGCCGTCGGCGACGAGGAGGATCTCGTCGGGGCGCACCGCCTCCTTGAGGCGCTGGAGCTCGCCCATCATCTCGTCGTCAATCTGCAGGCGGCCGGCGGTGTCAATGAGGACGATGCGGTCGCGCTCGCGGCGGGCGATGTCGAGGCCGGCGCGCGCGATCTTCACCACATCGGTCGTGGAGCGGTCGGCGACGACGGGCACGTCAATGTCGCGGCCGAGCGTCTCGAGCTGGTCAATGGCCGCGGGGCGGTAGACGTCGGCGGCGATGAGGCGCACCTGGCGCCCTTCGCCCTTGAGGCGGCGCGCCAGCTTGGCGGCGGTGGTCGTCTTGCCGGAACCCTGCAGGCCGACCATCAGCACCACCGTGGGCGGCACCGACGACAGCTTGAGCCCTTCCTTGCGCTCGCCGAGCATGGTCGTGAGCTCGTCGTAGACGATCTTCACGAGCTGCTGGGCCGGCGAGACGGTGCGGATCTGCGAGACGCCGACGGCCTTCTTCTCGACGCGCTCGAGGAATTCGCGCGTGAGCTGGAAGTTGACGTCGGCTTCGAGGAGGACGCGGCGCACCTCGCGCAGGCCGTCCTTGATGTCGGCCTCGCTCAGCGTGCCGCGGCCGCGCAGCTTGGCGAAGGTGGCTTCGAGCTTGTCGGAGAGTTCCTGGAACATCCGAGAAAGATAAGCGGTCGCTTCCGGGTTTTGTGCCGGGCAGTTCCGGCTTTTTCGTGGCGCCGGGGACTCTTTCATCACGGAGACACGGAGGGCACGGAGGTTCACGGAGGCTGCGACAACGGGGGGTAACGACGTCTCACGCAGCGCCCGACATGGCGAGCGCAGTTCCCCCAAGAGTTTGTAGTCTCCGTGAACCTCCGTGCCCTCCGTGTCTCCGTGATGAAGAAGCCCCAGGTCAATCCACCGATCCCGGCTGCCACGGAGTCGGAGCCTTTCGCGAAATTGCGCAATTGCTACCTTAGTACGCGTGACCGCGCCCGGGCTGTCCTCTCCCTCCGATCTCGCCCGCATCGAACGACCGCTGCTCGTGCTGCGGTCCACGGCGGTCTTCCCGCGCGGCACCGTGGCGGTGCAGATGGGCGCGCCGGAGAACGTGGCGCTGCTCAAGGCGCACCCGGATCACGACCTCGAGGTGATCGTCGCCGTCGCCCCGGTGCGTGACGCGGCCAGTGACGCAACAGGGCTGGTGGGGCGCATGGGCGTCACGGCGCGCATCGTCGCGCGCACCGCCGTGGCCGGCGACACCCTGCAGGTGACGCTCGATGGACTTGTCCGCGTGCGCATTGGCGCCGTCGAGCGGCGGAACGGCGTGAGCTACGCCAGCGCCGACGCGGTGACGGAGAGCGCCGCCGACGCCCCGGGACTCCGCCTGCTGCTCGTGCAGCTGGCCGACGCGGCCGACCGCCTGGTGGAGTCGAGTGACGCGACGCCGCCGGAGCTCTCGGCGCTCGTCCGGCTGAATGCGGGCAACCCGGGCTATGCGGCCGACCTCGTCGCCGCCCGCGGGCCGTTCCGCGCCGCCGACAAGGACGAGGTGCTGCAGCGCCTCGACGTCTCCGACCGCGTGGCCTACGTGCTGGCGCGCCTCGAGAAGGAACTGGCGCGCTCGGCGGTGCTCGAGGACGTGCGCGTGCAGACCGACGCGAACATCGAGCGGCACCACCGCGAGTTCTACCTGCGCCAGCAGCTGCGCGCGATCCAGGCGGAACTCGGCGAGGGCGACCCGCAGGACAACGAAGTGTCGGAGCTCCTGCGGCAGATCGAGGAGGCGCCGCTGCCGCCGACGGTGGCCACCGAGGCGCGCCGCGAAGTCGCGCGGCTGCGCGGCCTGTCGAGCGCGTCGAGCGAGTACCAGGTGCTGCGCAACTACCTCGAGTGGGTGCTCGCCCTGCCGTGGGGGCGTACCGCGGGGAAGTCGGACATCGCGCTCGACCGTGTGGAAGAGGCGCTCGACAAGCGGCACTGGGGGCTGCGCGAGGCGAAGGATCGCATCCTCGAGCATCTCGCCGTGCACAAGCTGCGCGGTGGCAACGCGCCGGGGCCGATCCTCTGCTTCGTGGGACCGCCGGGTACGGGCAAGACCTCGCTGGGCGAAGCGATTGCCGCCGCCATTGACCGCAAGTTCTACCGCATCTCGGTGGGCGGCGTGCGCGATGAAGCCGAGATCCGCGGGCATCGCCGCACGTACGTGGGGTCGCTCCCCGGCCTGCTGGTGCAGGCGCTGCGCCGCGTGGGCGTGAGCGATCCGGTCTTCCTGATTGACGAGATAGACAAGATGACGGCGGGCGGCCCGGTGGGAGATCCCGCGGCGGCCATGCTGGAAGTGCTCGACCCGTCGCAGAACGCGACGTTCGTGGACCACTTCCTGAACCTCCCCGTGGACCTGTCGTCGGTGCTCTTCATCGCGACGGCCAACAACCTGTTCGACATTCCGGCGGCGCTGCGCGATCGCCTCGAGGTGATTCGCATCGCGGGGTACACCATCGAGGAGAAGGTCGAGATTGCCTGGCGCTACCTGCTGCCGCGCCTGCTGGAGGAGCACGGCATCGCCGACGTGGACCTGCAGTTCACCGACGAGGCGCTGGGCTTCCTCGCGAGCCGCTACGCGCGCGAGGCGGGGCTGCGCAACTTCGAGCGCAACCTGTCGGCCCTCATGCGCAAGCGCGCGCGGCGCAAGGCGGACGGCGAACTGGGGGCATGGGTGGTGGACCAGGCGCGCATCGAGGATGTGCTCGGCCCGCCGCGCTATGCCGCCGAGGAAGCCGAGCAGGCCGCGGAGATCGGCGCCGTCACCGGGCTGGCGTGGACGGCGGCGGGCGGCGAGCTGATGACCATCGAGGCGCTGCTGATGTCGGGGAGCGGCCGCCTGCTCGTGACCGGGCAGCTTGGCGACGTGATGCGTGAATCCGTGGACGCGGCCTGCTCGTATGTACGGTCACGCGCGCGCACGCTGCGCCTGGGCGATCCCGAACTGAAGCACTCCGACCTGCACATCCATTTCCCGGCGGGGTCGGTGCCCAAGGACGGGCCCAGTGCGGGCGTGGCGGTGACGCTGGCGATTGCCAGCGTGATGAGCCGCCGCGCGGTGCGGCGCGACGTGGCGGTGACGGGCGAGGTGACGCTGCGCGGCAAGGTGCTCGAAATCGGAGGCGTGAAGGAAAAGGTGCTGGCGGCATACCGGAGTGGGCTGCGCGAGGTGATGCTCCCCGCGTCGAACGAAAAGGACTTGCGCGAGCTGCCCGACGAGGTGCGCGCGCAGGTGCGGTTCTCGTTCGTGCACACGATGGACGAGGCGATCGAGAAGATGCTCCTCCCCGCCCCGCCGCTCGGCTTTGCCGACGACCTCCCGCTGTTCGAGAACGGAGCGGCGACGCCGCGCGCCGCGGCGGCCGACGACCTCCCGCGTCCGGACGAGCAGGCGGCCGACGGCCCGCGCTGAGCCGCCGATGCCGCCCTCGCGCACCGCGTCGTCCGCGCCCGCCATGACCGGCCATCCGCCGAGAATGCGCGTCTCCGCGCTCCCGCTCGCATCGCCGTCGCAATACCGCCGACGGAAGTCGGCGCGCCACGGGCTGGGCGTCTTCGCGGTGCGGCCCATCGCGGCCGGCACGCGGATCATCGAGTACACGGGCGAGCTGATCTCGCACGCCGAGGGCGAGCGCCGCTACCCGACCGCGCCCGACGGCCATGAGGAGCCCGAGCACACGTACCTGCTGCAGCTCGACGAAGACCGGGTGATTGACGCCAACGTCGGCGGCAACGACGCGCGGTTCATCAACCACTCGTGCGCGCCCAACTGCGAGCCGATGCCGGCCGGCGACCACATGTGGATCGTGAGCGTACGCCACATTCGGCCGGGGGAAGAACTCGGCTACGACTACGCGATCGAGCTCGACGAGCCGCACACGCCGGCGCGCAAGCGGCGGTTCCCGTGCCGCTGCGGCGCTCGCGCATGCCGCGGCTCGATGCTCAAGCCCAAGGGCGCGCCGCTGTCGCCGCTCGTGCGCGCGGCGCGGCGTCGGTGGGTGCTGTCGTGAGGCAAGGCGTCCGATGACCCCCGAGCCGCTTCCCGCCCCCGACGATGCTGCGCGGCAGGCCCGTCTCGACCGCATGCGGGCGCGGGCCACTGGCTTGCTGGTGGCGGCCGCCGTGGTCTTCCTGGTCTCGCGGCACTACACGCCGGCGTATCCGTGGCTCGACTGGGTGCGCGCCGCCACCGAGGCCGCGATGGTGGGCGGCCTGGCCGACTGGTTCGCGGTGACCGCGCTGTTCCGGCGCCCGCTCGGCCTGCCGATTCCGCACACGGCCATCATCATGACGCAGCGCGACCGCATTGGCCGCGTGCTCGGCAACTTTGTGCAGCGGCATTTCCTCACGCGCGACGTCGTGGAGGCCGAACTGCGGCGGCTGCAACCCTCGGAGCGCCTGGCGCGATGGCTCTCCCAGCCCGACAACAGCGCGCGCGTGGCGGCCCTGCTGCAGAGCGGGTTTGCGCGCACGGTGCAGGCGGTGCCCGACGAGGAGTTCCGTGCGCTCATCCGGCGCGCCGCCGTGGACCGGGTGGACCAGACGCTCGTCGCGCCGATTCTCGGCGACGTGCTGGCACTGATGACGAGCGACGCCCGGCATCACGAGTTCCTCGACCAGGCGCTGCAGCTCGTGCTCACGGCGCTCCGCGAGAATCGCGAGACGATCCGGGCGCAGATTCACAAGGAAAGTCCGTGGTACGTTCCCGGCGTGGTGGACAACGCCATCTACAAGCAGCTGCTGCGCGCCACGGAGAAGACGCTCGACGACGTGCGCGCCGATGGCGCGCACCCGCTGCGGCTGAAGCTCGACAATGAACTGCGGGCGTTCGTGGAGAAGCTCAGGAACTCGCCGGACCTGCGCGCCAAGGCCGAGCAGATCAAGCGCCAGCTGCTGAGCGCCGACGTCGTGGAGGGGATCGTGGACGGCGTCTGGGACTCGGTGCGCGCGTCCGCCCTGCGCTATGACGCCGACGGCGAGGCGCCGGCGGCGGGCCTGGTGCGCGGCCTCTCGGCCGCCGGTACGGCCCTCCTGGCCAACGACGCCGTGCTGGCCGAACTCGACGAGTCGCTGATCGAGGTGGTGGCCGACGCCGCCGAGCGAAACCGGGAGAATGTCGGCGCCCTTATTGCGCGCACCGTGCAGGCGTGGGATCCGTCGGTGGCGGCCGCGCGGCTGGAGCTCGCGGTGGGCCCCGACCTGCAGTACATCCGGATCAACGGCACCTTGGTGGGCGCGCTGGCGGGGCTGGGGTTGCATGCATTGGCTAAGGCGTTGCCCTAGAGGCGGAGAAACAACAGAGAGACAACAGAGAGACAACAGAGGCTCGGGACGGCTTCCGGCCCTCTGTTGTTTCTCTGTTGTCTTTCTGTTGTCTTTCTGTTGTCTGTCTGTTGTTTCTCCTCAGTATGTATACACTGCTATGGTTTT
>JAJZRK010000170.1 GCA_021802745.1 bacterium | reverse complement strand
GCGCTAGTCGCTCACGCCGCCATCGCCGACGGCGGCGCAATCGTGATCACGCCGCCGCACACCGAGCAACGCGCCCGGACGCCGACCGTCGGCACCTTGGACGGATCAATGCGGAAGACCGAGCGGCATTCAGGACATGATACGTTCACTGCTCCTCCCCCACGGAAGCCGCGTCGGCACCCGACGACCGCGGCGCTCCTTCATCCGCGGCGACATCGCCGCGGCGGTCAATCGTGAACACCGACCCGGGCAGGCTCTTGGCATAGCTCTTCATTTCCGTCGCCAGCTCGCTCACCTGCGATGGATGCGTGAACCGCCGGCGCTCGTTCGTCACGACGCCAATGGACACCGTCATCAGCGGTACCTTGTGCAACTGCCCGCGCCGGTCCTTCCCAAAGTAATACCCTGCGCGGCGATCCTGCTCCGAGTACTGGTACGGCACGATTGCGTCGAACACCGACACGACCTCGCTGCACACCTCCTGCACCGCGTCCACCGGGATCACGAACAGGAAGTCATCGCCGCCAATGTGCCCCACGAAGCCCCGCTCGGCGACCGTCCCCTTCACGACGTCGTGAAGAATCTTCGACAGGATGCGAATGACGCGGTCGCCATCGTAGTAGCTGTACCGGTCGTTGTACTCCTTGAAATGGTCGAGGTCGGCGTAGCAGGCCGCGAAGAGCTGGTCGGCCTCGAGCCGCCGCGCGATCTCCGTCTCGATCTCGATGCCGCCCGGCAGCCGCGTGGATGGATGCACGTACGTGTCGCGGTCCGAACGCCGCAGCAGCGCCTCGGCGCGCAGCGAAACCTCCGCGACGTCCGTCCCCTCCCGAATCACCTCGTCGGCCAGCACGTCAAAGGCGGCGGCGAACGACGTCGGGTCGTCGCGCACGAGCACGATCGCCGGCACGATGCCCGTGAACGAGTCGGCCTTCAGGCGCTGGCATCCCTTGAGGCCGGCCACCGGGTGCGTGCGCGCGTCAATGATCGCGAGACGCGGTCGCGACCGCAGCGCTGCCGACATCAGGTCGTCGGCAGACGCAACCCTCGCCGTCGGCAGACGATGTTTGTCAAGCCACGCCCGGATGGAATCCGGCAAGGCCTGACCGTCTGGCGCGAAGACTATGGCCGTCGTATGCGTCACGCGGTCCGCTCAACTCCTCTCTGGAAATCGTAACGTACCCGCTGTCATCGGGCGTGTCAAACACAAGCGATGACACGACTTGCGGACCGCCGCGTCGCCGTCAGTGCACAAATGCGGTCCAGCGGAGCGGCAGTGACCCGCGCAGGGCGAAGCCACGCCCGTCGCCCCCGTCCAGCCCCTCGACGCGCAGCGTCACGAAGGCGTCCACCGCCGAGAGCAGGTGATTGGCGAGCACCATGCCCAACGCAGCGCGCGCCCCGCGAAACGACGTGTTGCTTCGCCGAATCGTCCGGATGTACAGGTCCTGCTCCAGTTGCGCGCCGCGCCAGGACCAGCGGTACTCCGGACGGACCGCGCGATCGAGGTAGAAGTTCAATGCGCGGCGATACTCCGCACTCCCCTCGGAAGGCGCCAGGTCGGGATCGTTCCAGTAGGTGGTGCGGGCGAGCAGCCACATCGCCCCGTTGTACGTGTCGGTGTTGATGTCCGGATCCACCTCACCCCCCGGGAGCCGGTCGAAGACGCCGCTCTCGAGGAAGTGCTCCATGGATTCATAATACGCCCACGTTCCCATAGGGAATGGCGGTCCGTAAAGGGTGCGGGCGACGTCACGCGCCAGGGCGCGGTACCGGTTCTGCTGCCGGCGCGCCTCCGTCCGCTGGTTCACGAACTCGAGCATCGCCCACGCCTCGACCGCGAAGTAGGCCACGAATCGGTCCTGTCGAAGCAGCACCTGTCCGGCGCCAGGGAGGATCAACGACGCCACCGGGGCCCATCGCCGCCACTCGGCCGCGTCAACGCCGAGGCCGTCCGCGAGCAGCGGGATCGGCGTGCGCCCAACGCCGTGCGCCCCGGCGCCCGCCGCGGAGCCGTGGCTCCCGACGAACGGGACCGTCGCAGCCTCGGGGGCCGCACGCGTCGCGCCCGTGCGCCATCTCGACGCCCACTGTCCTCCCGCCGGGCGCGCGCTCACGACGACGCACACCATCGTCAACACCGCGCGGAGGGCGCGCCGCGCGCTCACCAGTTCACCCGCATGGTCAGGAACGTCGGTGGTACACCCGCGTGCGACGACAGGCCGCCGAAGACGCGCGCAAAATCAATGCTCATCGCGCCGCGCACGAAGCCGAAGCCGATGGCGGGGCCCGTCCCATCGCCGATGCCGGAAGAGTAGCCGGCCCGCAAATACAGTTGTTTCTGCAGGCCCAGCTCGCCGCCAACGCGATACTCCGGGCTGTGGAGCGACGTTCGGTTCACGAGCTCCACCGCCCACCGCAACTCGGCCCCCGGCAACGCCTTCGAGACCCGCGGCACAAGCGCCCCGACGCCAAGGTGCAGGCGAGTCGGCAGCGGATCTGACTGCGCGTTGTCGTTCACCTGCAGCTTCAGTCCCATCTGGCGCACGGCGAAGCCGACCACGAGGCTGTCGGCGTGCGCGCGCTGCCATTGCACGCCCCAGTCGAAGCCGCTCGTCGTCGCCACGTACGTCATGTTCGTCGAGCAGGGCCCTGTGCAGTCGTTGCGCCGCTGCATGAGCTTGTAGGTCACGCCGGCCCGCAGCGACGGTCCGAGCGTCGCACCGTACGCGAACATCGCCACGACGTCGCGCGTCAGCAGCTGCCCAACCGGATTGCCGACATTGTCCGTGAGCTCCTGCTGGCCGTAGTCGTACAGTTGCGCGCCCACACCGATGACGCCTGCACGCCCCGCCGGATACAACACGCCGAGCGCCGTCCCAGGGGCAACCACCGATTTCGAGTAATGCAGGGCCGCCTCCTTCTGCGTCGCGCGCGCAATGCCCGCCGGGTTGCCCCACAGGGAGGCAGACCCCGCCTCGGCCGTCACGGACGTCTGGCCCACGCCGACCGTGCGCGCTCCCACGGGAACGAGCAGCACGAGCAGGCCTTCGGTGGAGAGCCCGCCCTGGGCGCGCAACGGCTCGGCACCGGCCCCCACGGCCAGCGCCACCACCAGCGCCGCGACGAATGCGCCGCGCAACCTAGAGCGGCAACGCCTCATCAACGAGCATGACGGGAATGTCGTCGCGCACGGGATACCGCAGCTTGCACGCCGGACAGTCGAGCGCCGGCTCTGCCTCACGGTACGTCAACGTCCCCTTGCACTTGGGGCACACCAGGATCGCCAGCAACTGCGGAGATATCGTCATTTCTTGCCGTCCGGGGGCAGCGGGTACCCGAGTCGCGCGAGCGCCGCGGGGTTCCGCCGCCAGTTGGGAAGCACCTTCACCCACAGGTCAAGGTAGACCGCGCCGCCAACCAGCCCCTCGATGCGCCGGCGGGCCGCCTCGCCAATGGCCTTGATGCGCTGCCCGCCGCTGCCGATGAGGATGCGTTTCTGGCTGTCGCGCTCCACATGGAGCACGGCACGAATGTACACCGGCGTACTCGTCTCCCGGAACTCCTCGATCTCGCAGGCCACCGCGTGCGGCACCTCCTCGTCGAGCTGCTCGAGCGCCGCCTCGCGCACCGCTTCGCGGGCAAAGAAGCGCAGGTGCTGCGTCGAAAGATCGTCCTCCGGGTACAGAAATGGGCTCTCCGGCAGGTGCGCGGCGATGGCCGCGATCAGCTCCGGCATGCCGTGCCCCGTGCGCGCCGACAGCACCACGGCGCCCGGATGGGCCGCGGCGAGTTCGCGCCGCACCACCTGATTCACCAGGTCGCCCTTGTTGAGCGCCAGCACCACCGGCGCGCGCGGCGGCGCCTCAAGGTGCGCCACCTCCGCGAGCGACACGACCGCGTCGTGCGACGCATCCACCACGTGCACGATCACGTCCGCCTCGCGCAGCGCCGCCAGCGCAGTGCCGAGCATGGCCCGGTGCAGGTGATGCCGCGGCTCGAGCAGGCCGGGGGTGTCGAGAATGACCATCTGCACGCCGTCCGCCGTGCGCAGCCCCACAATGCGGTCGCGCGTGGACTGCGGCTTGGGGCTGGTGATCGCGAGGTGCTGCCCGACCAGCCGATTGAGCAGCGTACTCTGGCCGGCGTTTGGCTTGCCGGCAACGGTGACGATTCCAGCGCGTGTGCTCATCTATAGCAGACGATCCGGCGGCCGACCCCGAAACGCAACGCGTCTCCCAGCAGCCAGCCGGCGCGTCGCGCCGTCACGGGGCGTCCTCCTGAAATCGCCGGACCCCTCGGCCGACCTGCGTCGACGGAGGGGTTCAGCTTGCACTCCGCCAGGAACGCGCTATCGGTCGTGCCCCGCCGCTCGCTACTTCTTGTCGTGCGGCACCGTCACGGTGCACGTGGTGGTCGCGGCGTTCTGCGCGTTGTCCACCGCCCGATACGTCAGCGTGTACACGCGGTCCACCAGATTTCCCGCGCGCTCGGCGCGCAGCTGGCCGGTCAGATCGAGTGTGCCCACTTGCCAGCCGTCCATGTCGCTGGCGGTGTTGCCGTCCCCCGTCCGGTTGGGCGGCTCATTGCTCGTCACCGACACCAGCGTGTAGCCGGCCACCCCCGAACCGCCATCGGTCGCTGTCACGCTCACCTGGATGCTGCGCATCTTGTGATCCACCGGCCAGAGCACGGCGGGCGTCGCCACGCACGACACGGCGGGCGGTGTGACGTCGGCCATTCGCGTGAAGACGGGCGCCAAAGTCGTTGCGCCCGACACGGTCACCGTGCACAGCGCCGTCCCCGTGCACGCGGCGCCCCACCCGTCGAACGTGGAGCCGGCCGCGGGCACCGCCGTGAGCGTCACCACCGTCCCCTCGGGGACGCTGGTGGAGCACGTCGCGCCGCAGTCGATGCCCGCCGGCGACGACGTCACCGTGCCACTTCCCGTGCCCGTAGGCGCCACCGTCAGTGCGGCCAGCGGACGGGTGAACAGCGCCCCGACCGACGTCGCGCCGTAGATGGTCACGTTGCACGCGCCCGTGCCCGAACAGGCGCCGCTCCAGCCCGCAAGCACATAGCCTGGGTCCGGAACCGCGGTCAGCGTGACGTGCGATTCGACGCCGAAGCTGTAACTGCACGCACTGCCGCAGGCGATGCCCGCCGGACTGGACGTCACGCTCCCTGCCCCCGTCCGGCTTACGCTCAGCGTGAAGTTCGGCACGGCCGGCACGAGCCCCGTGAGATCCTGCCAGCCCTGCCCCGTGCCAAAGTCGAACAACGCGCCCGGCATGGCATCGCAGCAATGCTCGAAGCCCACCACTTCAATCACGTGCGTGCCCGGCTGCAGCACCACGGAGTCAATCGCGATGAACTCGCTGGGGTACGCCGACGCGAGGCCGCAGCACAGGTCGGTCCAGTTCGAGGCGACCTCGGTGCCGTCAATCAGCATCACGCCGCCCGCCGAGAAGTCCGGCGCGATGCGGAACGAGACCTTCGCCTGGTCGCCCACCGTGTTGAGCACGAAGCGGTAGTGCGTGCCGATGTCCGAGCCGGCGCCGTTGGCGACGAGGGATTGGTTGTTGGTGAGGGCGGTCACGCGCACCGGCGCGTTGCTGTACCCTGCCACATTGGTCGGGAGCGCCTCGAACGCCGCCGTCGCCCCAGCGCCCGTGGGCGTGAACGACGCCCCGTTCCAGTAGCGCGTCTCGATGGACACGGCTTGCACGCTCGTGACGCCGTTGTACGTGACCGGCGGCGGCGCGGTCATCTCCACCGGGGCCCACCCCGCGCCACCGTCAATCTGCGCGATCACGCCGCCGTCGCAGCAATTCTCGTAGCCCACCACGGAGATCACGTGGGATCCCTTGGTCAACTGTTAGCAGCGCGGCGAATTTCGTCTCGGCCGCCGCTCCGGTCTGCGGCGAAACCGCCGAGCCGTCCCAGTATCGCGTTTCGACGGAGATGCTGGTGATGCTCACCGAAGATGACACGGCGCTCGCACGCGCTTTCATGCGCACGGCGGACTCCGCGGCCGGCTTCTGCGCGGTGACCGAGTGGTCACCGCACCCTGCAACAGCGGCTATGAGTACGAGCGCGGCGCGCACACGCCACGCAAAGAGCGTCGGATGGAGGGCAGAAACAAGCCGTACGCTGAGATTCCAGTGGAGTAAGATGGACCAAAACTATCGTCGTTCCGAAATCAGTCAATTCGGCGAATTGGTGACAGCTGCGCGCTGAATCTTCGCGCTGTCGTTAATATTTACAGCGCGGCGCGAATACTATTGGTAAGCTGATATTTTTCAGCACTTTACCGTGTGTTATTCGAGTGGCCGCAAATACACGAACCCCCCAGCCGAGTGAACGACTGGGGGGTTCAATGAGGTGCCGGCGACGGCCTACTCTCCCGCGCCCTCTCGGGCGGAGTACCATCGGCGCTGTCAGGCTTAACGACCGTGTTCGGAATGGGAACGGGTGTGGCCCTGACGCTCTAATCGCCAGCGAGTTGGCAACAATGGATGGGTCGTGTTCGTGGTGTGTGGTCTCGCTGATTTCGCGTTGTAATCGCGAATGCTCTGCGAAGGCCCTCTTTCGAGGGCGATTGGGAGTAGTCAAGCCTCACGGGCGATTAGGATCGCTACGCTCGGAACGCATTGCTGCGCTTCCACGGGCGACCTATCGACGTCGTAGTCTCCGACGGCCCTTCAGGGTGCTCAAGGCACCAGGGAGAGTTCATCTTGGGGACAGCTTCCCACTTAGATGCTTTCAGCGGTTATCTGTACCGAACATCGCTACCCGGCGTTGCAACTGGCGTCACAGCCGGGACACGAGCGGTTCGTCCGACTCGGTCCTCTCGTACTAGAGTCCGCGCCCCTCAACTCTCCAACGCCCACAGCGGATACAGACCGAACTGTCTCACGACGTTCTGAACCCAGCTCATGTA
>JAJZRK010000169.1 GCA_021802745.1 bacterium | reverse complement strand
ATCTACCACCTGGTTGGTGAACGAGCAGCTCATCACGAAGCTCGGGTGCCCCGTCGCGCAGCCCAGGTTCAGCAGCCGTCCCTCGGCGAGGATCAGCACCGAGTGGCCGTCGGGGAAAATCCACTCGTCGAACTGCGGCTTGATGTTGTTGCGCGTGATGCCGGGGTACGTCTTCAGCCCGGCCATGTCAATCTCGTTGTCGAAGTGGCCGATGTTGCCGACGATCGCCTTGTCCTTCATCTGCGCCATGTGCGCCACGGTGATGATGTCGAGGTTGCCCGTGGACGTCACGAAGATGTCGGCCGTCTTCACCACATCGTCGAGCCGCGCCACCTGGTAACCCTCCATCGCCGCCTGCAGCGCGCAGATGGGGTCAATCTCGGTGATGACGACGCGCGCCCCCTGGCCGCGCAGCGCCTGCGCGCATCCCTTGCCGACGTCGCCGTAGCCCAGCACCACCGCCACCTTGCCCGCCAGCATCACGTCGCTGGCGCGCAGGATGCCGTCGGTCAGCGAGTGCCGGCAGCCGTACAGGTTGTCGAACTTGCTCTTCGTCACCGAGTCGTTGACGTTGACCGCCGGGAAGAGCAGCGTGCCCGCCTTCATCATCTCGTAGAGGCGGTGCACGCCGGTGGTCGTCTCCTCGGAGACGCCCTTGAGCCCCTTGGCGACGTTCGTCCAGCGCTGCGGGTTCTTCTTGAACTCGGCGGCGAGGAGCCCGAGGATGACGCCATACTCCTCGCTGTCGCTCACCGGGTTGTACGCCGGCACCTTCCGCGCGGCCTCGAACTCCACGCCCTTGTGCACGAGCAGCGTCGCATCGCCGCCGTCATCGAGGAGCAGGTTCGGGCCCGAGCCATCGGGCCACATCAGCGCCTGCTCGGTGCACCACCAGTACTCGTCGAGCGTCTCGCCCTTCCACGCGAACACCGGTACGCCGCTCGGATGCTCGACGCTCCCGTTGGGGCCCACCGCCACGGCCGACGCGGCGTGATCCTGCGTGGAGAAGATGTTGCACGACACCCAGCGCACGTCGGCGCCGAGCGCGGAGAGCGTCTCGATGAGCACCGCCGTCTGCACGGTCATGTGCAGCGAGCCCATGATCTTGGCGCCGGTGAGCGGCTTGCTCGCGCCATACTCCTCGCGCAGCGCCATGAGGCCGGGCATCTCGTACTCGGCGAGGCGGATTTCCTGCCGCCCCCACGTGGCGAGCGCCAGGTCCTTGACCTTGAACGGCGGCCGACCGGCGTCAACGGAAGCTTCGAAGGGATGAACGGTGGTGGACATGGAGGCGAAGGATGGTTGGGAGGTGGGGGAACGCGATGGCAGATGGCGGATGGCCGATGGCGGAACGCTTACTTCGGCGTGCGCGACACGCGCCGCGAGCCGGTGCGCAGCACCGCGGCGAGGAGCGACGGACCCTTGGCGCCGGGGAGCGCGGGGAGGGCGTGCACCTGCGTGGACGAAAAGCCGGCGTCGTGCGCCCACTGCGTGAGCTGCGCGGCATCGCAGCCCAGCCACAGATGGCCCATCGTCTGGCGGTACTCTTCATGTTCGTGCGCGAGCATATCCACGATGAGCAGGCGTCCGCGGGGCCGCAGCACGCGGCGCACCTCGGAGAGCGCCTGTACCGGTGACGCGATGTACGGCAGGACCAGTGAGAGCACGGCGACATCCACGGAGCGTGCGTCGAGCGGCAGCGCCTCGAGCGTCCCCTGCCGCACGTCGGCGTTGGCAATCCCGTGCAGCCGGGTGCGCGCCCCCCGCAGCATCGCCGCCGACTCGTCCACGGCGATGACGCGGCGCACGAACGGGGCCACCGCCTCCGCCATCTGGCCCGTGCCGCAGCCGAGGTCGGCGACGGTCCACGATTCGTCGAGCAGCCCGAGCAGGGCGAACAGTTCCGGGCGCGCCCCGAACAGCTCGCTGCGCAGACGGTCCCACTGCCCAGCCGCGGAGGCGAAGAACTCCTGCGAGTTGGTGTGGCGCCGCGAGAGCACCTCGTGCACGCGGGCGACGTCGCGCGCCGCCGCCGGATGGTGCATGACTTCCTCGCGCACCGACTGCCAGAGGCGGCGCGCGGCGGCATCGAGTTCGCGCCCGGCCATGCGGTAGCGGTTGCTCGGCCCCGCCTCGCGCGAGGCCACCCAGCCCGCATCGGCCAGCACCTTCAGGTGGCGGCTCACGTTGGACTGCGGGAGCTGCAGGATGTCCTGCAGCTCGCCGACGGTCAGCTCCTGCCGCTCGAGGCAGGCGAGCAGCCGCGCGCGGGTGGCGTCGGAAATGGCAGCGAGGCGGTCGAAGACCGCAGGGGCAACGAGAGTACTCATCCGTATATCCGGATAATAGAATGATGCGAAGGCCTGGTCAAGCGCCGAGCCCTCCCCCGCCCCCTGCACCACACCCCGCACCCTGCACCCCGAACCACACCCTGCACCCTGCACCCCCTCCGCACCCGCCGTCACCGCTTTCGTCTGTACACCCGCACATAATCAATGTCGTGATACTGCGGAAACCGCGTCGTCTCATCCGGATTCCCCGGCCAGCTCCCCCCGACCGCGGTGTTCAGGATCAGGTAGTGCGGCGCGTGCGGAATGCCCGTCGTCGTCGCGTGGATCAGGTGCCCGTCGATGTACCACCGGATCGAGTCGCTCTCCCACTCCAGCGCGTACAGGTGGAAATCGGCGGAGTAGTCCACGTCGCCGCGCCAGGTGCCCGACGTGGATTTCCGCTCGCCCTTGAACGTCGTGTAGTGGAGGGTGCCGTACAGGACGGTGGGCTCGTGGCCGAGGAACTCCATGATGTCTATCTCGCTGTACCACGGCCGCTCCTCGGGGATGAAGCGCTCGCGCCCCTCGGCCACCTCGCGCTGCATGAGCGCCTCCATGCGCCAGTCGCGGTTCTGCGGATACAGCCAGTGGGCTGGCCACAGTCCCTTGCCCACCGGCAGCTTCGCGCGAATCTCGAAGCGCCCGTAGGTCGGCGCGAACTTCCCGCGCGTATCGAGGCGGCCGCTGGTGTACTTCATCGTGCCGTAGGCGCGCTCGCGGCTGCGGAGGCGCAGGAGGCCGCGCTTAAGGTAGACTTCGTCGGGGAGATAGAACTGGAGTTCCTCGTGCTTGCTCTGCTCGCGGAGCAGGACGTTCCACTTGGTCGTGTCGAGCGACGTGCCGTTGAACTCGTCCTGCCAGACGAGCGTCCAGCCCGTCGGGGCCTGTGCCGCCGGGGCCTGTGCCGCCGCCGACTTGGCCGCCGGCGCGGCGGAGTTGGGCGCGTCCTGCGACGCCAGGGGCGCGGAAACGATCGCGAGGAATGACAAGAGTCGGGCCGCGCGGAACTTCATAACGTCGTCCTGTTCAGGTAGTGTTCGTCAGGCCGAAGGGAACGGCCACCCTAACCTTAGGGTTTTCCAATGCAGACGGCGAGCGCGCACCCCGCGCGGCCGCGCCGTGAAGCCACCGTGGGGAGGAGTATCGCCGTGACGCCGTGGGTGCAGCGCCTGCTGATCGCCAACGTTCTCGCCTTCTTCGTGCAGAGGATGGCGCCCGGGCTCGCGGAGCCGCTGGTCTTCGTCCCGATGCTCGTCTTCACGCATCCGTGGACGATCGTCACGTACATGTTCCTGCACGGCGGCTTCACGCACATCCTGTTCAACATGCTGGGGCTCTACTTCTTCGGCCCGCGCATCGAGGCGCGGCTCGGGTCGCGCCGCTTCATCACCCTCTACTTCGTGTCGGGCATCAGCGGCGCGCTGCTGTCGTTCGTCTTTGCGCCCTACGCCGGCGTCATCGGCGCCTCGGCGGGCATCTTCGGCATCATGCTCGCCTTCGCCCACTTCTGGCCGCACGAGAAGATCTACATCTGGGGCGTCCTCCCGCTCGAGGCGCGGTGGCTGGTGGTGATCACCACGGCGCTCGCCATCTGGAGCGGCATGAGCGGCTCGGCGGGCGGCGTGGCCGACTTTGCGCACCTCGGCGGCTACGCCGGCGCCTTCATTTACCTGCGCATGATCCGCTGGGGCTCGGCGGCGGCGAAGTTCAAGAAGCGCGCCGAAGGCGCTAGCGCGGTGGTGGGCTCCATTGGCGCGTTCCAGCGGGTGGACGTGTCGAAGGTGCACGAACTCAACCGCGACGAGGTGAACCGCATCCTCGACAAGATCAGCGCGCAGGGCGTCGGCGCGCTCACCGTCCAGGAGCGGCAGTTCCTGATGCACTTTGTGCCAATGGACGACCGGGTGCCGCCGAGCGCGTGAGCCCCGCCGCCCGCCCCCCTGCGCGGAGATCGTAGCCATGGCCCTCGCCATCGGTCCGTGCATGTTCGTGGCCCCGCTCGCCGCGGTGGCGCTCATCGTCGCCATTCCGCTCTGGCCGGTGGCGCTCGCGCTGCTCTCGGCGCTGCTCGTCGTCACCTGGCCGGTCGAGCAGCTGTGCCGCCTGCTCCGCATTCCCGCCCTGCGCGGCGCCTCGGCGACGGTCTGGCGCTGGCTCGACTGGATGGCCAAGCCCCTGAACTGGTTCGACACCCCTCCGCGCGGCGCACGGCGGGACAGTCCGCCGGACGCGGACGGCAGGAACACCGGCAGCTGACGCGGCGCGGACGGCTCGACAGGAGTGACGATCTACCGAAAGCAGCGACCGATTCGCCACGCCCTGCACGCAACGGCGCCCGAGGCATTCGCCCCGGGCGCCGTACGCTTCGCCGCCTGACCGCCCCGCTCCACGGTCTACCGTCAACCGTCTACCGTCTACCGTCTACCGTCTCTTCCTACGCATACGAGAATATCATCGCGTACAGGATCCACAGCACGATCATCGTGCCGAGGGCGAGCGCCGTCCAGGCGAAGAAGCGAATGGCGCGGATGACGATGGGCTGATAGGGCACCACGAGGTGCTCTTCCAGCGTGCCCGTCTTCACCAGCTCCTCGTACTCGTCCGGCTTGTCGTGCTTCAGCTCGTCCACCGTCATGCGCCCCGTGAAGACCACGAGGTCCATGGGGAACTTCTCTGGCCGCAAGTGCGTGTTGAAGAAGTGGATGGTGAAGATGAAGCCGGTGGCGAGGAGCGCCTCGTCGCTGTGCACGATCGTGGCGACATTGATGACCCAGCCGGGGAGGAAGCGCGAGAAGAGCGTCGGGAACCAGAGCATCAGCCCGGTGGACCCGATGACGAAGATGCCCCAGAACACGGCGAAGTAGTCGAACTTCTCCCAGTACGTCCACCGGCCGTAGGTCGGGCGCTTGCCCTTGCCGAGGAACCACTTCACCGAGCCGATGAGCTCCCGGAGGTCGCGCCTGTTGAACATCATCGAGCCGGGGCCGAACACGACGTCCTTCCACGGCGTCTGCTCGCGCCGCTTGCGCTTGACGAGGTCCACCAGGTGCGTGGTGAAGACGATCACCATGATCACCGCGGCGAAGCGGTGGATGAAGCCCGCCGACTCGAAGCCGCCGAGGAAGTGCGAGACGACCGACGCCCAGGCGCTGTACGAGAACTTCAGCGTCATGCCGGTGAGCGCCAGGCTGATGAAGCTGACGATCATCGCGATGTGCAGCACGCGGTTGAGGCGGCTGAAGCGCTCGTACTCGAGCTCGCCCTCACGGGCCGGCGGATGGCGCCCGAACTCCTGCCGCATCTTGAGCGCGCGCGGCAGCCACATGAGCGTGTGGGCGCCGCCGACGGTGAACGTCACGACGAGCAGGGCCGTCATCCCCCAGAAGACCCAGAACAGCACCGGGTACTTGTGCAGGTCGTGGTGCGTGACGTGCGTGAGGTAGCCGGCGAAGCGCCGGTTCGCCCCCGGATGGCACTTCTGGCAGGTCTGAACGACGTTCTGCCGGCTGAGCTTCGACCGTACGTCGGAGACGCGCAGGATATCGTGCGATCCGTGGCAGTCGTAGCACTGCGCCGTCTTGGTGTACCCGAGCCGCGACACCTTGCCGTGGTACGTATCGAAGTACGACTCGGCAATCTGCTTATGGCAGCTGCCGCACTGCCCCATGATCTTGAGCTTGAATCCCTCGGCGTCGGTGCGGCCGATGGTGTGCGCCGAGTGGCAGTCCTCGCAGACCGGGAGCGTCTGGTCGGTCTTGGTGACCAGCTCCGAGTGCACGCTGCGCGCGAACTGCTTGGCGATGCCCTCGTGGCACTTGCCGCAGGTCTGCGGGAGGTTGTGCCGGTTGACGCTCGACGTGCTGCTGTCGTGCGGCAGCACGCTGTGCGCGGTGTGGCAGCTGGTGCAGGTGGCGGTGACGACGAGCCCGCTCTCGAGCAGCCCCTTGCCGTGGATACTCTCGGTGTAGTTCTCGACGATCTTGGTCTGCGTCCCGTTGTAGAGCCGCGCCGCCTTCTCGCCCGTCCGGTGGCACTGCCCGCAGAGCGCGGGAATCTGCGTCGGGAAGATCGACGACTGCGGGTTGGCCTTGCCGAGCACGCCGTGGGTGCCGTGGCACTGCTTGCAGCTTGGACCGTTGGGGTCGTTCTTCGCCTCGAGCTGGCCGTGCGTGCTGAGCCGGTAGAGGTCGCCGACCTCGGCGTGGCACGAGGCGCAGTTCACCGTTTCGGTGATCGTCTCGCACGGCCGCACGCGCGACGGCGAGACGCCGGTGTGACACTGGCTGCAGCGGATCTTGACGTGGATCGAGTTGGAAAGGGAGTCCACGGAGACGCGCAGCGACCGCCCGGTCTTGGACGACCTGATGTCGGCGCGTTCGTGGCAGCGCAGGCAGTCGCGGTCGGCCATCCCCTGGTCGTAGAAGACGCGGCGCGCTCTGTGCGGCTCGTGGCAGTCCACGCAGGCGGGCAGGACGTGCGACTCGCGCTCCCACAGCTTGCCCTCGATGATCTTGCGGTGCACCGTCTCGATGGCGGCGTGGCAGGTGGAGCAGGTGGCGGCGATGTTGGCGCGCGCGATGGACGACTTGGGGTCCGTGTGCTTGCGGATCGAGTGCGCCGTGTGGCACGACACGCAGG
>JAJZRK010000168.1 GCA_021802745.1 bacterium | reverse complement strand
GATTCACGGGGGGGTGTCCACGACGAAGCCGTAGATCACGCCCTTGCCGACCTCGGTCTCGGCGCGCGCCTTGGCATCGGCGCCCGCCTGCGGCAGGCGCAGCAGGGCGGTGTTCACGAAGAGCGAGCCGAAGAGGAAGCTTTGGCCTCCCGTCCGGGCGACGGTCTCGAGAAACGCGCGACGGGTGACGTCTTCGGGGGGAAGGAGGGTCATCGCTTGACCACCGTCGTGTGCGGGTTATGGCAGTCAATGCACCGCGAGGCCGCCGTGAACGTTCCGTGGTGTTCCTCAATGTGCTGCTGGACGTTCACGATGTACCTGAGGGCGCTGGGGCGCTCGAACGTCTTCAGGTGGCACCACTTGCATTCCCGAATGCCGGTTCCGGGGATGATCGCCTTGGGAAACTCCTTGAGGACCTTGTCCGGATACCCCTGCGTGGAATCTTCCGCGACCACCTTGGTGTGCAGCAGGCCAGGGCCGTGGCAGTTCTCGCACTGCGGGATATGGTGCTTGCCGGTGCGCCATGCGGCGCCGATGTCGTCGTGGCAGTCGGCGCACGCGTCGCTGCCGATGTATCGGGGCTCGCGCGCGGCCTCGTCGGCGATGGCCGACAGGCGGTAATGGCCTTTTGCGCCGAAGTCCTTGGGCACCACCTTCGAGCGAACGAAGAGGAACCCGAGCACGGCGATGACCACGAGGGCAACCAGGCGCGCGAAATGCGCCGCATGCCGCATGAGCCGACCCCTTCAGGAGGATTGCGGGCAGGGCTCAGCGGGCAGCGCCCCACCACTCGTCCGCATGCATCCGCTGGCTTGGCGGGCGAGGGAGCGAACTCCGTCTCGCCGGGCCGGCGGTCGTGCGGCTGGGACAATGGCCTGGGGGGCTGGCGGGGCGCCGTGGCGCCCCGACGCGGGCCGATTACGGCTTCAGCGTCCGGATATACTTGGCGACCGCGGCGATCTCTTCGGGCTTCAGCTTGTCATTGAAGGGCTTCATCTTGCCCTTGCCCTCGGCAATCCCCTTCGTGAGGTCGGCGTCGGAACGCTTGGCAAAGAAGGCCGCGTCGAACGTCTCGATCTTCGGGCTCATCTTCTTGATGCCGTCCGACGGCTTCCCGGCGGGGCCGTGGCACTTCTTGCAGTTGGCTTCATAGATCGCCTTGCCGTCCACGCCCTGGGCCGCGGCGGTGGAAGCGACAAGGGCGAAAGCGCCGAGCAGGAAAAGCGAACGCATCGTGCAACTCCGGAAAGGGGGTTTGTCGTCCGGCGAGTGTCGCGTCGAGCACCACATGGCGTACCAGCATCGCGTCTACCGGACATGTCTCATACACTACGCGAGGTCCGGCGTTTCCCCTACGTCTTGGGGCTGGATGGAGTATACGGGCGGTACGGCGTTTGTAAGTGGGGCATTACACCAGATGTGACTCCGGAGTTTGCCCTACACGCCGGCTGGTATTTCTCCGATGTGCCGGTGCCCGAAAGGCCCCTAGCGCAGCGTGCGGATGTACCGTGCGACCGCGACCATCTCGTCCGGGGTCAGCTTGTCGCCCCACGGTTTCATGTTCTTGCCCTTGCCGTTCTTGAGCACCGCGAGGATGTCCTCTTCGGAGCGTTTCGTGAAGAAGGCGGCGTCCCAGGTGGGGAGTTCCGGCAGGAGCTTCTTCCTGCCGGCCGACGGCTTGCCATTGGGGCCGTGACATTTCTGGCAGTGCGTCGCGAACAAGGATTTCCCGTCAGGCGATTGCGCAGCGGCGTGGGTGCCGGCGGCCAGCGCGCCGGCAATCACGACGACAAACCAGGGTCGAGGAAGTCGAGGCATGGGCGGGCGACGAGGGGGCAGGAGTGGAAGTCGTCCAGCACGGGGTCCACTCAAGGTAGCGAGCCATCCGCGCCTTTCCACCATCTTCTATTGCCGCCGCGTGTCGCCGCGGTTTATTTCCCTCCTCATGGACAGACCCATCCGAGTGCTCGTTGCGAAGCCAGGCCTCGACGGCCACGACCGCGGCGCCAAGGTCGTGGCCGCCGCCCTGCGCGATGCCGGCATGGAAGTCATCTACACCGGCCTGCACCAGACGCCGGAGATGATCGCGAGCGCCGCGGTCCAGGAGGACGTGGACGTCGTGGGGCTCTCCATCCTGTCCGGCGCCCACATGACGCTCTTTCCCCGCGTGCGCGAATTGCTGGCGGAGCAGGGGCGTGACGATATCCTGATCACCGGCGGCGGCATCATCCCCAAGGAAGACATGGAGAAGCTCGCGGCGCTCGGCGTGGGCCGCCTGTTCGGACCGGGGACGCCCACCACCGAACTGATCGAGTACATCCGCGCCTGGTACGCGGAGCGGCAGGCGCAGGACGCGTGAATACGCGGCTGGCCGACCTGAGCGCCGCGGCGCGTGAGCTCGAACAGCGGCTCCGGCTCGGCGGCGGCCCCGAGAAGATCGAACGCCAGCACCGGCAGGGCAAGCTCACGGCGCGTGAGCGCATCGCACGGCTCAAGGATGGCGACACGCCATTCGTGGAGTTTGGCTTGCTCGTCGCGCACGACAAGTACGGGGGCGAGGCGCCGGCGGCCGGCGTCGTCACCGGCATCATCCACGTGGGATGCCGGCCGTGCGTGGTGGTGGCCAACGATGCCACCGTGAAGGCGGGCTCGTGGTGGCCCGAGACCATCGGCAAGATCCTGCGCGCGCAGGAGTGCGCGATGCGGTGCCATCTGCCGATCATTTACCTCGTGGATTCCGCCGGGGTGAACCTGCCGTATCAGGGCGGCGTCTTTCCGGGGCAGTACGGTGCGGCGCGCATCTTCTACTACAACTCCATCATGCGCCGCTTCCTGCACATTCCGCAGATCGCGGCCGTCATGGGGCCGTGCATCGCGGGCGGCGCCTATCTCCCCGCGCTCAGCGACGTCATCCTGATGACCAAGGGCACTTCCTTCATGGGGCTCGGTGGGCCGAACCTCGTGAAGGGCGCCACCGGCGCGGTCATTGACGCCGAGACGCTGGGCGGCGCGAGCACGCACACCGCCATCTCCGCCGTGGCGCACTACGCCGTGGATGACGACGAGGCCTGCCTCGCCAAGATCCGCGACCTGGTGGAGCGGCTCTCGCCCCCCGAGCGGGTGGCGCCGTTCGACGCCGACGCCACCCCCGGCGCCGATCCGGATACCCTGTACGAGCTGCTGCCCAACGATCACCGCATGCAGTACGACATGCACGCGGTGCTGCGCGCGATCCTCGATGCTGGCGCGCTCGACGAATTCCAGCCGGACATCGCCAAGGAGATGATCTGCGGCGACGCGCGCATCGAGGGCACGCCGGTGGGCGTCGTGGCAAACCTGCGGCACCTCGTGAAGGGGCCGCACGGCGAGGGCGCGCGCTTTGGCGGCATCATCTATACGGAAACCGCCGAGAAGGTGGCGTACTTCATCCAGCGCTGCGACCGGCACGGCATTCCGCTGCTCTTCGTGCAGGATGTGTCGGGCTTCATGGTTGGCAAGGACGCCGAGCATTCGGGCATCATCCGCGCCGGCGCGCACTTCGTGGAAGCGATGGCCACCACGGCCGTGCCGAAGATCGTGCTGACGGTCAACCACGCCTCGGGGGCGGGCTACTACGCCCTGGCGGGGCAGGGCTTCGACCCGGACTTCATCTTCTCGTGGCCCACCGGGCGCATGGCCGTCATGGAGGGCGAATCGGCGGTGCAGGCGGTGCACGGTCCGTCACTCGAGGACGCGAGGAAGGCGGGCTTCGAGCCATCCGCCGAGCTGCAGGCCGCGGTCGAGGCCATGCGCGCCGACTATGAGCAGCAGCTCGACGCGCGCCATGCAGCAGCCCGCGGCTACGTGGACACCATCGTCTATCCCGAGGACACGCGCACGGTGCTTGGCATCGCGCTCCGCGCCGCGTGGCAGAACCCCGGGCCGCACCTCGGCCCGTTCGTGTTGCCGAGCCGGCTGGGAGGTGACGTGTGAGCAAGGTGGTGCGGGTGGCGGGCGGCCAGGGCTTCTGGGGCGACTGGCCCGAGGCGCCGCGTCGGCAGGTCGAGGGCGGTCCGATTGACTACCTCATGCTCGATTATCTCGCCGAAGTCACGATGTCCATTCTGCAGAAGCAGAAGGAGCGTGATCCGGCCATGGGGTACGCGCGCGACTTCGTCGGGGCAATGGAAAGCGTCCTTTCCGCCGTCGCCGAACGCGGCGTGAAGGTCATTGCGAACGCGGGCGGCGTGAACCCTGAAGGGTGCGCCGCGGCGGTGCGGGCAATGGCGGAACGCGCCGGGCGCGCCGGCGCGCTGCGCATTGGCATCGTCACCGGCGACAACCTCCTGCCGCGCATCGATGAATTGCTGGCCGGCGGCCACGAACTCCGCAACATGGACACCGGCGAACCGCTGTCGGTGGTGCGCGACCGCGTCATCGCCGCCAACGCGTACATCGGTTCGACACCCATCGTCGAGGCGCTCGCCAAGGGGGCGAACGTCGTCATCACGGGGCGTTCCACCGACACGGCGCTCACCATGGCGCCGCTGCGGCACGAGTTCGGCTGGGGCCCTACGGAATGGGACAAGCTCGCCGCCGGCATCATCGCCGGGCACATCATCGAGTGCGGTGCGCAGTGCTCGGGCGGCAATTGCCTGCATGAGTGGCGGAGCATCGAGAACCTCGCCGACGTGGGCTATCCGATCGTCGAGGGGGCCGCGGATGGGACGTTCGTCGTGACCAAGCATCCCGGCACCGGCGGGCGCGTGAGCGTGCAGACGGTCACCGAGCAGCTGGTCTACGAGATGGGCGACCCGCACGCCTACATCACGCCGGACGTCGTCGCCGACTTCACGTCCATCCAGCTGGAACCGGCGGGAACGAACCGCGTGCGCGTGCACGGCATCAAGGGCGCGCCGGCCACCGACAAGCTGAAGGTCTCGATCGCCTATCGCTCCGGGTACAAGGCGGTGGGGTCGCTCGTCTACGCCTGGCCCGATGCGCTGGAGAAGGCGCAGCTCGCCGATCGCGTGCTGCGCGAGCGCCTCGATCGGCTGGGACTCACCTTCGAGAAGGTGCTCAGCGAGTTCGTGGGCGCCTCGGCGACGCACGGCCCGCTGGCGGGAGATGCCGGAAGGCACGCCCCGGAGGTCCAGTACCGCATCGGCGTGCGTGACCCGGACAAGAAGAAGGTGGAGCGCTTCACGCGCGAAATCGTGCCGCTTGTCCTCAATGGACCGCCCAGTGTCACCGGCTTTGCCGGCGGGCGCCCCAAGGTGGAGGAGATCGTCGCGTATTGGCCCGCGCTCGTGGACAAGGCGGTGGTGCAGACCCACGTGGAGGTACGCTGATGCGTGTCCGGCTGCTCGACCTCGCCCACGCGCGGTCCGGCGACAAGGGCGATACCGCCAACGTCGGCGTCATCGCCCTGCGGCCCGAGTGGTATCCCGTCCTCGAGCGCCATCTGACCCGCGACCGCGTCGCCCGGCATTTCGCGGGCGTCATCGAAGGCGGCGTGGACCGGTATGAGCTGCCCAACCTCAAGGCGCTGAATTTCCTGCTGCACGGGGCGCTCGACGGCGGCGGCACGCTGTCGCTCAAGACCGACGCGCAAGGAAAGGTGTACTCCACGGCGCTGCTGCGCCTGGAACTCGACGTCCCCGACGCCGAAGCGCAGGCGGCCAACCTGCCGGCGGCGCCTTGACCGGCGAACCGCGGCTGCGCATCGCCATCTTCGGCGGCATCGGGCGCGTCACGCTTTCCCGGCCGTCGCTCCAGAATGCGCTCGACCGCCAGGCGGTCATCGAGCTGCGGCAGGCCCTTGACGAGTTCGAGGCGGATGGCGACGTGCGCGCCGTGCTGATTGCCGCCGAAGGTGACCACTTCTGCGCAGGCCCGGACGTCTCCGATCTCTCGGCGACGCTCGACTCCACGGAGAGCGGAACGCTCGATGACGTCTCCGCGCTCGGCCGGCTCTATCTTGGCATTCGTCAGATGTCCAAGCCGGTCGTCGCCGCGGTGCAGGGGCGGGCGCTGGCCGGTGGCGCCGGGCTGGCCACGGCGTGCGATGTGGTGTTGGCCCGCGAGGATGCCGTCTTCGGCTATCCCGAGGTGCGGCTTGGGGCCATCCCGGCGATGGTCATGACCTTGCTGCGGCGCTCCGTCGGCGAGAAGCATGCCTTCGACCTCGTGGCGAGCGGCCGCCTGGTCAAGGCGGCAGAGGCGGAACGGATTGGACTGGTGAGTCGCGTCCTCTCCGAAGCCGCGTTTGCCGGCGAAGTGGAGCGCATCGTGCTCGGACTCGCGTCGCACTCGTCGCGCGGCATGGCCTACACCAAGCAGCTCTTCTACGCCCTCGACGGCATGACCTTCCGCGACAGCATCGAGGAAGGGGCGCGGACGAATGCCGAAGCGCGGGCCGCGGCGCAACCGCGCGGCTCGCACTCGTGAGGCGGGCGCGCGCATGGTAGTGCTGTACGGCGCCACCGGCTACACCGGGCGGCTCGTCGTCGATGAGTTGCTGGCGCTCGGCGTGCGCCCGGTGCTCGCCGGGCGCGAGGGCGAGGCGCTCGCGGCGCTCGCGCGCCACTACCAGCTCGAGATGCGCACGGCATCCCTCGAGGACGCCGAGGCGCTCGACCGCCTGCTGCGCGGCGCCGCGGTCGTCATCCATTGTGCGGGCCCGTTCTTTCGCACGTCGCGTCGCATGGCCGACGCGTGCATCAGGAATCGCGTGCACTACCTCGACATCACGGGCGAGATTGCCGTCTTCGAGGCGCTCGCTGCGCGCGACGCCGAGGCGCGCGCCGCCGGCGTCATGCTGCTGCCCGGCGCCGGTTTTGATGTGGTGCCCAGCGACTGCCTGGCGGCGCATCTCAAGCGCCGGCTTCCAACGGCTACCGCGCTCGCCCTGGCCTTCCACGCCGGCAGCGGGTTGTCGCGCGGGACGGCCATCACCATGGCGGAGAATGCCGGCGGACCCGGCGCCGTTCGCCGGGGCGGCAAGATTGTGCCCGTGCCGCCGGCCTG
>JAJZRK010000167.1 GCA_021802745.1 bacterium | reverse complement strand
AACGCCAGCCGGTACGACGACACCTTTCGCCGCTACGGCAAGCGCTACTTCGGCCCCGGCTTCGACTGGCGCTACTTCAAGGCGCAGGGGATGGCCGAGAGCGGCCTCGACCCGAACGCCACCAGCTACGTCGGCGCGCGCGGCATCATGCAACTGATGCCGTCAACCTACGCCGCGATATCCACGCGACGCCCGGAATTCGGGGCCATCAACGATCCGGAGTGGAACATCGCGGCCGGCATCATGCACGACCGCTATCTCTGGAAGCTCTGGAGCAGTGCCATCAGCGAACGCGAGCGCCCGGCCTTCATGTTCGGCAGCTACAACGCGGGCGAGGGCACCATCAAGCGCGCGCGGAGCACGGCGCTGGATCAGGTGGGCAGCGGCGAACAATGGGCGCACATCGAGCAGGTGGCGCCCAAGGTGCCGCGCTGGCGCTACCGCGAAACGCTCGACTACGTCCGCAAGATCGAACGGTACTACACCAACCTCGGCGCCCGACGCTGAACGGACCTCGTCAATCCAGGGTCCGCTGCTCCCACTGCACGTCATAATGCCGCAGGATGGAGGCGCGCTCGGCGGCCTCCTGCGGGGCGATGCTCACGTACGGATGCTGGAACACCACCCGGCGCACCCCGCGGCGAACCAGCGCGCGCGTGCACGCCAGGCAGGGTTCGTGGGTGACGTACGCCACGGCAATGTGCCCGTCGCAGAAGCCGAGCGCGTTCTCCTCGGCGTGGCTCGTGTGCAGGCAGCGCTGCCCCGGCTGGCAGGTGTCCGGTGTGCAGTGAGGCATGCCAGGGAGCGCGCCGTTGAATCCGGCGGAGGCCACGCCGCCGTCCGGTCGCAGGAGCACCGCGCCCACCTGCAGGCGACAGCACGTCCCAAGGCGGCTGAGCTCCGAGGCCATGCGCAGGAAGACTTCGTCCTTCAGGGTTTTGCGATTCATGCTCACGTGACGGCCAAATGGGCGGCGTACTGCACGGCGGCCCGGACGGTGACACCACTCACGAAATTGACAGCGTACTGACGGCGAATCCGGCGGCGCAACGGTCGGCGAAAAACATGCGCACGGCGGAGATGCACCGCAAACGCTGTGCGCCGCCGCCGCGGCGGCCCGCCGTCCACCGAGGCGCCGGATCGCCCCGGAGAAACGAAACAGCGACGCCGATCGGCGTCGCTGTTTCGTCATCGTACCTGCCACAGGTGGAGGCGGAGGGAGTCGAACCCTCGTCTTGCACAGGATCATCCACAGCGTCTACGTGCGTAGCTCACCGATTGATGTTTCCGGCGGCTGGGTGGTGAGCGCCCGACCGACGGATGAGCCCTCTAGAGTTTCGCGAGGCCGTCGAGGACGTACGGCGCCGCTATCCCGGATTTGCGATACCTGACGAGCCGCCCCGGGAGGGCTTCCCACCAGGCACTGCTGGGGTAAAGCCTAAGCTTTACGCAGCAAGAGCGAAGTTGTTGTTCGCAGTTAACGTTTCCCAGGCGGTTTTACGAGGAACCCGAGGACCTCGGCACGCAGCCACAGAGCCACCTACACAATCGAAACCAGGTCGCCCCCAGCTAACCTCTTAATATAGCGGCATTCCTGCCGACTGAGGATTGAGAATCCGGATTCGGATGCAGGATAACGACTTAGGAACCCGATTATCGACTTGACGTCCATCGTAAGTCGCCGTCCGAACTCGGCTTCTTCAATCCCGTTCCGGATTCCAGATCCTACGTCTCCCGCATCGCCGCCGCGATCACCCGATTCCGCCCCTGTCGCTTCGCCGTGTACAGATTCTGGTCCGCGCGCTTGAAGATCGTTCCCTTGCCTTCGCCGCCCGCGCGATACACCGCCACGCCCATGCTGACCGTCACGCGCACCGTCACGCCCGCGTGGAGCACCGTGTCCGCCTCGACGCGCTGACGCAGCCGCTCGGCCAGTTCCAGCGCGCCGCCGGGTGACGTCTGCGGCAGGATCAGCGCCATCTCCTCGCCGCCGATCCGCGCGCACACGTCCACCGTGCGCACGCCGTCGTGCAGCACGGCCGCCACCTGCCGCAGCACCGCGTCGCCCGTGTCATGGCCGTGCGTGTCGTTGACCTTCTTGAAGAAGTCAATGTCGCAGATCACGAGGGCGCACGATCCCCCAAACCGGTCGGTCTCGGCGAGCACGCGCTCGAGCTGCTCGTCGAAATGCCGCCGGTTCCAGAGCCCGGTCAGCGCATCGGTGCGTGACCGGCGGCTCGCGTCCGCCAGCTCCCAGGCGGCCTCGAGCGCGTTCACCGCGAGGGCGGACAGGACGCTGCCGTTGCGGATCTCGAGGGCCCGCAGCACGCCCGGCACCGAGGAGCCCACCACGAGCGCCCCGATGGCGTCGGAGCCGCGCATCATCGGCAGCACGGCGATCGAACCGGCCACGACCCCGGCATCGTCATCACTCAGGAGCCCGCCGCGCTCCGCGAGGAAGCGGGCGTCTTCCCAGAACGACGCCGTCCCCTCGACGCACGTCGCCCCGGCCACCGATCCTACCGTGACCGATCCGGTGCGCAGCGCCTCCGGGGCTCGCTCGCTGGACGCAGCCACGTGCCCGGCGCGCGCCGCAGCATCCCAGCGCAGCAGCACCGCGAACTCGGCGCCCGTCACCTCCACCGCGTAGCCGCAGAGCTCGCGCTCGAGCGCCTCGGGTTCGTGGGTGCGCTGCAAGTCGCGCGCAATGCGCAGCAGCGCGCGCGTGAACCGGCTCTGTCGTGCCACCTCGTTGCGCGTGGAGAACAGGCTGGCCAGCCGCCCGACTTGTGCGGCGTGCCGCGGCAGCCAGTCGCGCAGCGCATCACGCTCCGTTGCAAAGCTCTCGGCGGCGGCGAGTACGATGGCCCCGGTTGGTTCGCCGGACGCGAACCGCACCGGGCAGATGGCAATGCGTGGCGCGCCGTCGCGCCGCTCGAAGCCGACCATCTGCTCCGCGGCCGACCAGGTGACGAGCGCACGCTCCGGCGCGGTGCCCCACGCCGATCCCGCCGGCGGCTCCCCCGCCCCCGTCCACGCCACGATCTCGAGCGCCGGGGCGTCCAGGTTCGTGTGGCGCCAGAGCGTCACTTCGGAGGCGCCGTGCTGGCGCGCGACATCCTCGAGGTACGGCCGCAACTCGGCCGCGAGTTCACGCGCGTCACGCTCGGCGAGCACCGCCAGATCCTCGCCCCGCAGTACCTGCAGCGGGTTCAGTGTCGGGCGAGGAGGCGCCGCCATGCGCGGCGACGGGGGCGTGGCGGCCGGCCGCCGCGCGCCAAGCCAGCGGCCGGCCACGAGCCCCAGCACGGTGCCGACGGCGAGCAGGGCGAGTGCGGTGCCCACGCCCTACGCGCCCAGTTCGAGAATGCGCGCCGCGGCCACTGCCGCCCCGAACCCGTTGTCAATGTTGCAGACCACGACGCCCGCCGCGCATGAGTTGAGCATGGTCAGCAGGGCCGCGAGCCCGTGGAAGCTCGCCCCGTACCCGACGCTCGTCGGCACGGCAATCACCGGCGCCCGTACCATCCCGCCCACCACGGAAGGCAGGGCGCCATCCATGCCCGCCACGACGATGACCACCCGCGCCGCGCGCAGCGCGTCCTGCTGGGCGAGCACGCGATGGATGCCGGCCACCCCCACATCGGCCACGCGTTGCGCCGCGTGCCCGAACGCCCGAAGCGATGCGATGCACTCCTGCGCCACGGGAAGATCCCCGGTTCCTGCCGTCACGACCAGCGCGCCGTCCTCCACCGGAACCGCCGCGTCGTCACGGCGCAGCAGCACCGTGCGGCCGAGGGCGTCCACGTCCGCCGCCGGGTAGGCGGCGGCCAGGGCGGTGCGCAGGGCGTCGTCGGCGCGCGTGACCAGGAATCCGTCACCGTGCGCGGCGATTCGCGCGCAGATCTGCAGCGCCTGCTCCGCGCTCTTCCCTTCGCCGAAGATGACCTCGGGATAGCCTTGCCGCAGCGCGCGATGGTGGTCAATCTGCGCGAACGACAGGTCTTCAACGGGAGCCGCATCGAGCTGGGCGAGCGCGTCATCCACTGATCGGCGGCCGCTGGCCACGTCGTCTAGCAGCGTGCGCAGGCGATCGCGCATCATGCGGCGGGCTCCACGATCGTCTCCGGCAGCGGCGGCGGCATCGCACCGACCCCGTGGTCCAGGCTCGCGTCCGGGCCACGCTCGACGAGCGTCGCCTCGTGCTGAGGCCAGTCGTTGGCGAGATAATCGCGGAAGATTCCCTCCACCTCGCCGAACGACTGCACCGCGTGCAGCTGCTTGCGCAGCGCCGCCGAGTTGTGGAGCCCGCGCACGTACCAACCGAGGTGCTTGCGAAACTCGATCGCCGCCCCCACCGGATCGTGCTCGTACTCCTGCACCATGCGCGCGTGCTCCAGCGCCGCCTCGAACCGGCCGGCGACGTCGGGCGCCGCCGGCACGGGCGTACCGTCAATGAGGGCGCGCGCCTCACGGAAGATCCAGGGCTGGCCGAACGCGCCGCGCCCGATCATCACGCCGGCGCAGTGCGTCTGCTGCCACATGCGCAGCGCGTCGGCCGACGTCTTGATGTCGCCGTTGCCGAGCACGGGAATCTCGAGCGCCTCGACCACGCGGGCGATCTCGTCCCAGTTGGCCGAACCGGTGTACATCTGCGTGCGCGACCGCGCGTGCAGCGCCAGCATGCGCGCCCCGGCGTCCTGGCAGCGCAACGCAATGCCCACCGGGTCGCGCATGTCCTCGTTCCATCCGCTCCGGATCTTCACGGTCACGGGGAGGTGCGTGCCCTGCGCGACGGCGCGGATGACCGCCTGCACGAGGTCGAGGTCGCGCAGGCAGCCGGAGCCGCCGTTGCGGCGCACCACCTTCTTCACCGGACAACCGAAGTTGATGTCAATGTAGTCCGGCTCGAACAGGTCGGTCACGAGCCGCGCCGCCTCGCCCATGGCGGCCGGCTCGGCCCCGAAAATCTGCACGCCGATGGGGCGCTCGTCGGGGCCGAACCGCAGCTTCCCCAGCGTCGCTTGATTCTCCCGGCGAATTCCCTCGGCCGACAGGAACTCCGTGACGACGACGTCCGCGCCAAAGCGGCGGCAGAGGCGCCGGAACGGCGATTCCGACACCCCGGCCATCGGCGCGAGGAAGACAGGGACGTCCGAAGAAACCTGAAAGGGAAAACGGGGCATTCTGATCAACCTAATTGGAAGCCCAAGTCCGTGCAATGACACGATTTGACTTCACTTGTACCGGACGTTAGCTTCGGCGCATCAACGACTATTCTTGCGCTTCCGGGGCCCTGCATGGAACTGCGTGAATTCTTTTCCGAAGATGCCGTTCAGCTCAACCTGGCCGGTACCACGAAGGATGACGTCCTGAAGGAGCTCATCGGCCTGCTCGCGCTCGATGAAAAGAACGAGCAGATGCTCTTCAAGATGCTGAAGCGCCGCGAAAACCTGGGGTCCACCGGCATCGGCCGGGGCATCGCCATCCCGCACTGCCGCTCGTTGGTCGTCAGCAAGCTGCGCGTCGCCTTCGGCCGCAAGAAGGAAGGCATTGATTTCAAGGCGATGGACGGACAGCCGGTGCACTTCTTCTTCCTGATCGTCGCACCGCCGCTGGAAGTCTCCAACCAGTACCTCCCGGTGCTCGGGAAGATCGCGCAGTTCTCCAAGGAGCCCGACCTGCCCGACCGGCTGCTGTCGCTCAGCGAGCCGGCGCAGTTCATGAAGCTGCTCGACGAGAAGGGGATCTAGCCGGCACTTAGCGCGCGACGCCCGGCGGCGTCTCCACCACGACGCGGGCGATGTCCTGCCGCAGGCGGCGTTGCACGCGCCAGGCCTGCAGCAGGGCCGCGACGACGAGTCCGAGCGTCAGCCCCCACCAGATGCCGGCACCGCCAAGGCGTGTGCGGAATCCGAGCACAGCGGCCAGTGGTATTCCCAGGGCCCAGAAGCCGAACAGGTGGAGGAACATCGGCACCTTCGTGTCGCCGGTTCCTCGGGCGAGGCCGCTCGCCACCGCCTGCGTCCCGTCGAACACCTGAAAGACCCCGGCGATCGCAATGAGGCCGGCCGCCACGGAAACCACGGCAGGATCGTTGGTGAACCAGCGGGCGATCGGCGTCGGGAAGAGCAGCATCATCAGGCCACTGAACGCCATGAAGCCCACGCCGAGCACCCAGGCGCCCGCGGCGTGCCGCCGCGCGGACGGCATGTCGCCCCTGCCCACCGACTGCCCGACGAGTGCCGCCGCGGCGACGGAAAAACCCACGGGGACCATGAACGTCAGTGACGCGAGGCTGAGCGCCACTTCGTGCCCGGCGAGCGGCACTGTGCCGAGCCACCCGAACATCAGCGTCGCCAGCGCGAACGCCCCGGCCTCGAAGAACCACTGGAATCCGATCGGCGCACCAAGGCGCACGGTATTCCATAGCGGGCCGAGCGGTGTGGCCTCCCGCCAGGAGCCGCGGAGGTGCGCCCGGAGTTCTGGCCACCCGGCGGTCAGCAGTATCCCGAGCATGACCCAGCGCGCCAGCGCGGTGGACCAGGCCGAGCCGGCGATGCCCATGGCCGGCGCCCCCAGATTGCCGAAGATCAGCACCCAGTTCGCCGCAACATTCACCAGGTTGGCGATCAGCACCGCGATGAGGACGGGCCGGACGCTGAGCATGGCCTGCAGCGATTGCCGCAGCACCACGAACAGGAAGAATGCGGGGACTCCCACGACGCTGATGTCCACGTAGCGGCGGGCCAGCGGAACCACCTCCGCCGGCTGCCGCAGCAGCCGGAAAGCCGGCCCGCTCGCGATGAACACGATGCCCGCGAGGACGCTCACCGCCAGGGCGAGCAGCACCCCGCGCTGAATGCCGCGGCGGGCGCCGACCAGGTCGCCGGCGCCGATCGCCTGCGCGACGATGGGATCGAGCGCCATCAGCATCCCCATGCCGAAGATGGCGACGTTGAAGAAGTAGAAGTTGCCGAGCGCCACGCCCCCGAGCGCGTTCGCGGAGATCCGCCCGACCATCAACGTGTCCACCAGCCCCATCAGTTGCAGGCCCACCTGCACGGCGACGACCGGCGCGGCGATGCCCAGCATCTCGCGCAGTTCGGGGCGGGTGGGCCAGGCCAGGGAGCGGGTGGTCATGGAGGTCTCAGAATAACATGAGAGCGGACGCC
>JAJZRK010000166.1 GCA_021802745.1 bacterium | reverse complement strand
TGATGCGAATCTCATGCCCGTCCTCGAACTTGAGCACGAGCTTGGGATACTCGGCGTTGACGAACTGCTTGCGGAGTTTCTTGGGGGGAGTTGGCATGCCGCGAAGCTACGAACGCCGGGAAGCCGCCGCAACCGGGACGCCACCGTGCGGTCGCGGGCCGGCCGCCACCCTACGTCACCGTTGACTGCACGCCCTCGAAGGGGCGCCACGCGTCCGTGCGCAGGATGTCGTCAATCTCGCCCACCACCCGCTCGACCTCGGCGTCGCTCGTGTAGAAGTGCGGGGCGACGCGAATGCCGGCGCCGGGGCGATAGTCTATCACGACGTCGCGCTCGAGCAGGGTGCGCGCCACTTCCGCGGCGTGCGGGACGTCGAAGGCCACGGTGCCGCCGCGCACCGCCGCGTCGCGTGGGGCGGAAACCGTGTAGCCGCGCGCGTCGGCCATCGCGACGAGCTGCGCCGTCTGCCGCATGGACTTGGCCCGCACGGCCTCGATGCCCGCGCGCCGCAGGATGCGCGGCCCCTCGATGTTCGCGTACAGCGCCGGCACGACCGGCGTGCCCCCGAGCCACCGCCAGGCGCCGGCGGCATGATCCATGCGTTCCGCAAAGGCGAACGGGTGCCGGTGCGCCTGCCACCCGGTGAGCGCCGGCGCGTACGCCGCGCTCATCTCCGGCGAGGCCCACAGGAACGAGCCGCCCGGGCCGCCGCAGAGCCACTTCAGCACGCCGGCGCTGTAGAAGTCGCAGCCGATCGCGCGCACGTCCACCGGCATCACCCCCGCCGCGTGGTAGCCGTCGAGCGCGACGAGGGCGCCGACGGCGTGCGCATGCGCGCAGATGCGACGCACGTCGAGAATCGAGGCGGAGCGGAAGAGCACGTGCGAGATCGCCACCAGCCGCGTGCGCTCGGTGATGGCCGCGCACAACTGGTCGGCGTCAACGGTGATGCCGTCGGCGCTCGGCACCACCTCCACGCGCGCGCCGAAGCGAGGCGCCATCTGGTCCACGGCGTAGCGCACCGAGGGAAAGTCGAGCGCGGTCATCACCACCGTGTCTCGCGTGCGCGGAAAATCGAGCGCCGACAGCACGGCCAGGTGCGCCAGCGTCACCGTCGGAACCATGGCGACTTCGCCGGGGTACGCGCCTATCAGCGGCGCCACTTCGTTGCCGACGGTAATGGGCAGCTCCCACCATCCCTCGGCCCAGGCGCGGACGCCGCGCCCTTCCCACGCATCCACGTATTCCGCGAGTCGATCGGGGACGGCGCGCGGCATCGCCCCCAGCGAGTTGCTCACGAGGTAGGTGCAGCGCTCGAGGATCGGGAACTCGGCGCGAAACGTCAGCAGCGGATCCACTACGCCTGCTTTCGCCGGAAGAAGAAGAGCACGGTCGCGACGACGAGCACGCTGCCAACCGAACGCCACTCCTCGGCGGTGATGCTCGTCAGCAGCCAGCCGATGACGACGCAGGTGAGGATGTGCACCGTCGGGCCGAGCGGCAGGTTGAACGGCGTCGTCCCCTCATTCTGGATGCGGCGGCGGCGCAACTCCCACGCCGCCACCGCGCAGATCGCATAGAGGAGCAGGGCGGAGAGGTTGGCGAGGACGGCGAGGGCTTCGAACTCGTTGACCACGGCGAGGGCGCAGACGACCGCCGACTGGAGCACGATGGCCAGCCACGGCGTGTGGAAGCTCGGATGGATGGCCGCCATTTGCCGTGGCAGGAATCCGTCGCGACCAAAGGCGTACAGCGCCCGCGGCATGGCAAGGGTCATTCCCGACATGTACCCGAAGGTGGAGATCGCCGCGCCGATCAGCAGCAGCAGGCGGCCCGGCGATCCCATCAGGCGCTCGGCGACGGCGGCGAGCGGTGCGGCCTTGGCGGCGGCGAGCTCCTCGACGCCAAGCACCCCCTGTGCGACGAGCTGGATGGAGATGTAGAGCACCGTCACGCCGATCATGGCGATGGCGAGCGCGCGCGGCACCGTGCGCGACGGATTCTTCATCTCGCCCGACGGCACGAGGGCGCTCTCGACGCCCGTGAAGGCGAAGATCAGGACGATGGCCGTTCGCGCAAATGAGCTCGCCGCCGGCATGCTCTCGACGACGAGGTGGGACGGCGAGACGGCCACCGCCCCGACCGCGACGAGCACGAGCAGCGGCAGCAGCTTGGCCACGCTCACGACGGCGATGAGCTGCGTGCCCTGCTTGACGCCGCGCACGTTCACGCCGGCGAGAAAGGCGAAGCTGACGGCGAGCACGAGGGCGCGCGGCACCGGCGCACCGAGGGCGGGAATGAGCGTGCCGATGAAGCCGGCGTAGGCGCTCGAAACCGACGCCAGCGCGGTGGTGCCAAGCAGCCAGAGGAGCACGCCACTCATGAACCCGGTGTACGGGCCAAAGACCAGTTCGACGTACGCGTACGGCCCCCCCGTCATCGAGACGCGGCTGCCCGCTTCGGCGAAGCAGAGGACGATGAGCCCCATCGCCAGGGCGCAGATCACGTACACGAGGGGCGCGGCGGGTCCGATGAGCCCGGTGACCGAACCCGGGAGACGGAAGATTCCGCCCCCCACCGTGGTGTTGAAGACGGCGGCGGCGAGTCCCAGCACGCCGATGGCGCGCGTGAGGCCGCGGTCGGCAACGGGCGTGGACGAGGAGTGAGAGGCGTCGCTCATCGGCGGAGGCATGGGGTGACGGAGGGACCCGCGATGGTGTAACGTCGGTATAAGGTACCCGTCGGTGGATACCATCGCACCCTGCACCAGGGAGGTTTCATGCGTTCGCTCTGGCTCCTGCTCCTCGTGGCCTTCGTTGCGGTGTCGGTCCCCTCGTCCGCCGCCGCCCAGGCCACCACGGCCGTGCGCGCCTCGGGGGCGCCGGTCGCCTCGCGGGCCGCCGTCGGCGTGCAAAAGGCGAACTACGCGCCCGCACCGCTGCCTGCACCGCCGCGCGCCGACACCCGGCAGAACCGCGCGATGATGATCGTGGGCGGGGCGGCCCTGCTCACCGGTGCCGTCGTCGGTGGCGATGCCGGCACACTCATCAGCGTTGGCGGGGCGGTGGTCTTCCTGTGGGGTCTCTACCAGTACCTGGAGTAGGCCGCACCCTCCAGATCCCGCCCGCCGCGCCGTGACGTCCCCACCCCGCACCGGCATCCCGCCGCGCGTCGCGCTCGTGCTCGGCGGCGGCGGGCTCAAGGGATTTGCCCACATCGGCGTGCTGCGCGCGCTCGAGGAGCGCGGCATCCGCCCGGTGGTCGTGGCCGGGTCGAGCATTGGCGCGCTGATCGCCTCCGCCTACGCCCGCGGCCTCACCATTGACGAGATGGAGCTGCGGGCGCTCTCGCTGCGCAAGCCGGACCTCTTCCGCATTGACCACGTGGGGATGGTGATGCGCCGCATGCTGGCGACGTCGCTCTACCTGGAACAGCCGTTGCAGCGCATCGTGGAAAGCCTCGCGCCCGAGGGGACGTTTCGCGACCTGCCGATCCCCCTGCTCGTGAACACAGTGGACCTCGAGCGCGGCTCGCAGCTGACCTGGGGGCTGCCCGGCATGCAGGACGTGCGGGTCACCGACGCGGTGTATGCCTCCTGCGCGCTCCCCGGGTTCTTCCCGCCGCGCGTCATCGAGGGGCGCACCTGCGTGGACGGCGGCGTCATGGGCAACACGCCGGCGCTCGTCGCGGCGCGCAACATGGACGCGGTGATTGCCGTGGACGTGGGGAGCACGAGCCTCACCGCCGCGCGCCGGGTCGGCGAGAAGGGCTTCGCCGCCATCTTCATGCGCTCGGTGCAGCTCATGACGCGGTCGCTGCAGCAGATGCAGCTCTCCGCGTGGAACGGACCGCCGCTCCTGCTCATCCGCCCGCCGGTCTGGAAGTTCAACTGGTTCAGCTTCGCGCACGCCCGCACGATGATTGACGCGGGCTATGCCACGGCCTGCGAGGTGCTCGACGGCGTGCGCGACGAGCTGTACTCGGCGAGCGGCGTCTACCCGCGCCGGCGCGTCGAGGTGACGGTGGACCGCGAGCGGTGCACCGGGTGCGGCCTGTGCGCCAGTCTCGCTCCCGACACCATGCGGATGGACCCTGACGGCAAGGCGGCGCCCGTGAACCACGCCGTCGAGTGGTCGCGGGCCGACGGAGCCTTCGTCACCGAGTGCCCGGTGCAGGCTATCGTGGCCGACGTCGTGGACCGCGAGGGGCGCCGGCACCGCACGATGGAGTTCAAGATCGTCGGCGAATAGGCGCCGCACATCCGCACGCCGTACATCCGCACTCGCCGCCGCGGCTGCACCCGCCTATTATTCGGTTAGCCTGGGCGCCGCGTCCATTCCGGTGTCCAGTGGCTCAGGCCATCACCCCGCCCCCACTTCCTTCTGCGGGCGACAAGACCAACCGGCCATGGCAACCTCGAACAGCTTCGGCAGCCGCGCGACGCTTACCGTCGACGGCAAGACCTACACCTACTACCGGCTCGACGCCGTCACGGGCCTGTCCGGCAGCACGGTCAGGACCCTGCCCTTCTCGCTCAAGGTTCTGCTCGAGAACTTGCTGCGCAATGAGGACGGCGCCTTCGTGAAGAAGGCGGACATCGAGGCGCTGGCGCGATGGAACGTCAAGGCGCCCGTGGACAAGGAGATCGCGTTCCGCACCAGCCGCGTGCTGCTGCAGGACTTCACGGGCGTGCCGTGCGTCGTGGACCTCGCGGCGATGCGCGATGCGCTGGCCGCGCTCGGCGGTGATGCGAAGAAGATCAATCCGCTGCAGCCGGTGGATCTGGTCATTGACCACTCGGTCCAGATTGACGAGTACGGCACCGACGCGGCGTTCATGATCAACGTCAACCTCGAGTACGAGCGCAACTTCGAACGCTACCAGTTCCTGCGCTGGGGCCAGACGGCGCTCAAGAACTTCCGCGCGGTGCCGCCAGGGACGGGCATCTGCCATCAGGTGAATCTGGAGTACCTGGGGCAGGTGGTGTTTGTCGGCGAAGAGACGGTGGACGGTGGACGGTCGACGGTAGACAAGGTGGCGTACTGCGACTCGCTGGTCGGCACGGACTCGCACACGACGATGATCAACGGGCTCGGCGTGCTCGGCTGGGGCGTGGGCGGCATCGAGGCCGAGGCGGCCATGCTGGGCCAGCCCGTGTCCATGCTGATTCCCGAGGTGATCGGCTTCAAGCTGACCGGCCAGCTGCCGGCCGGGGCCACGGCCACCGATCTCGTGCTCACCTGTACGGAGATGCTCCGCAAGAAGAAGGTGGTGGGCAAGTTCGTCGAGTACTTCGGCGAGGGGCTCGCTGGGCTGTCGCTCGCCGACCGCGCGACGATCGCCAACATGTCGCCCGAGTACGGCGCCACGATGGGCTTCTTCCCGGTGGACGAGGAGACGCTCAAGTACCTCCGCCTCTCGGGGCGCGACGAGCACCACGTGAAGCTCGTCGAGGCGTACTGCAGGGCGCAGGGGCTGTTCCGCGAGGTCGGGTCACCCGATCCGGTCTACACCGACACGCTCGAACTCGACCTTTCGACGGTCGTGCCGTCGCTCGCCGGCCCCAAGCGTCCGCAGGACCGCATTCCGCTGACCCAGATGAAGCCGGCGTACGCCGCCGCGTACAAGGCGGAGCGCGAACGCGTGGCCGCGTCGGCCACGAAGGCCGCACCGGCGAACAGCGACGGCGCGGTGGCGACGATGATCGCCGAGGGCAGCCCGGTGCCGACGGTCCCGTGCGAACACCGCGGCGCGAAGTTCGACCTCGCCGACGGCGCCGTGGTGATTGCCGCGATCACCAGCTGCACCAACACGTCGAACCCGAGCGTGATGCTCGCCGCCGGCCTCGTGGCGCAGAAAGCGGTGGCCAAGGGGCTCACCAGCAAGCCGTGGGTGAAGACGTCACTCGCCCCGGGCTCCAAGGTGGCCAAGGACTACTTCGACAAGGCGGGCGTGCAGCCCGCGCTCGATGCGCTCGGCTTCCAGATTGCCGGATACGGCTGCACCACGTGCATCGGCAACTCCGGCCCGCTGCCTGAGGCGATCAGCAAGGGCATTGACGACGGCAAGCTGACGGTGGCCGCCGTGCTCAGCGGCAACCGCAACTTCGAGGGGCGCGTGAACCCGCAGACGCGCTTCAACTACCTCGCGTCACCGCCGCTCGTCGTCGCGTACGCCCTGGCGGGGCGCGTGGACATCGATTTCGAGAGCGAGCCGATCGGCACCGGCACGGACGGCACACCCGTTTTCCTGCGCGACATCTGGCCGTCGCCCAAGGAAGTCGAGGACGTGGTGCTCTCGAGCGTGAAGCGCGAGTACTTCGTGAAGCAGTACGCCGACGTCTTCGGCGGCGACGACCAATGGAAGGCCATTCCGGTGCCAACCGGCGACCGGTACGCGTGGGACGACAAGTCCACGTACGTGAAGCACCCGCCGTATTTCGAGGGGATGACGATGACGCCGCCAGGCGTGCCGGCCATCAGCGGCGCGCGCGTGCTCGGCATGTTCGCCGACTCGATCACGACGGACCATATCTCCCCGGCGGGATCCATCGCCGAGAAGTCGCCGGCGGGCGTCTGGCTCAAGTCGCTCGGCGTCGCGAAGAAGGACTTCAACTCGTACGGCGCGCGGCGCGGCAACCACGAGGTGATGATGCGCGGCACGTTCGCGAACATCCGCCTCAAGAACGAGCTCACGCCGGGGATGGAGGGGTGGTGGACCCGGATGGCCCCGGACGCCGAGCCGACGTCGTTCTTCGAGGCCAGCGAAGCGTACAAGAAGGCGGGCACGCCGCTCGTGATCATCGCGGGCAAGGAGTACGGCACCGGCTCCTCGCGCGATTGGGCCGCCAAGGGCACCATGCTCCTCGGCGTGCGCGCCGTGATCGCCGAGTCGTTCGAGCGCATCCATCGCTCCAACCTGGTGGGGATGGGCGTGATCCCGCTCGAGTTCATCAACGGCGAGACCCGGCAGTCGCACGGCCTCACCGGCTTCGAGACGATCACCATCGAGGGCATGAGCGAGGCCATGACGCCGCGCGCCACGCTGACGGTGAAGGCGGCCGGCGCAGATGGCGCGGTGAAGTCGTTCCAGGTGCGCAGCCGGATTGACACGCCGGAAGAGATGAACTACTACAAACACGGCGGGATATTGCCGTATGTGCTGAGAAACCTGGCGAAGTAGAGAAACAAAGATCGGAA
>JAJZRK010000165.1 GCA_021802745.1 bacterium | reverse complement strand
TGAAGACGTAGATGCCCATGCTCGCCAGCGCGAAGCCGGGCTTGTCGGGCATCTCCGGGGGCTGGGCGGGCTTCTCGAAGAAGTTGACGATGCGGTCGGTGGCGTCCACGTGCATGACGCCGAGGCCGCTGGCGTACTGGATGGGCGTCTCGACGCACGCCACCGTGACGTCGGCGCCGGAGTTCACGTGCTGCACCAGCATGCGCTCGTAATCCATCTTGTAGACGTGGTCGCCGGCGAGGATCATGATGTACTCGGGGGCGTACCCATCAATGATGTCAATGTTCTGGAAGACGGCGTCGGCGGTGCCGCGGTACCACTCGAGCTCGGACACGCGCTGGCTCGCCGGCAGGATGTCGAAGCTCTCGTTGCGCTCGGGGCGCAGGAAGTTCCAGCCGCGCTGCATGTGGCGGATGAGGCTGTGCGCCTTGTACTGGGTGGCCACGGCGATGCGCCGGATGCCGCTGTTCAGCGCATTCGACAGCGTGAAGTCAATGATGCGCGACTTGCCGCCGAAGTAGACCGCGGGCTTGGCGCGGCGGTCGGTCAGCTCCATCAGGCGCGCGCCGCGTCCGCCGGCGAGCACGTACGCCATCGTCGAACGGGCGATCGGGGTGGAGTAGGAGACGTTGGCCATGGGGCGGTTCCGAGGTGGAGGCGGCGCGCCGGTCAGGCGCCGTCGTGGACGAGCCAGAGCGTGCCGAGCGGCGGCAGCGTGACGACGGCAGACTGCGCACAGCCGTGCACGGGGACCGGCTCGGTGCTGACGCCGCCCGCGTTGCCGACATTCGACCCGCCGAACGCCGCGGCGTCGCTGTTGAGAATCTCACGCCAGCGGCCGCCGCGCGGGAGCCCCAGGCGATAGTGCGCCCGCGGCACCGGCGTGAAGTTCGCCACGGCCACCACCGGCGCGGTGCCGTCGCCGCCGAAGCGGGCCCACGCGAAGACGGAGTGGGCGGCGTCGTCCACCACGATCCAGTGGAAGCCGTCGCCCTCGCAGTCGCGCTCGTGCAGCGCGCGCTCGGCGCGATACAGCCGGTTGCAGTCGCGGACGAGCGCCTGCACCGCCCGGTGCGGCGGCCGCTCGAGCAGGCCCCACTCGAGCGCCGTGTCGTGGTTCCACTCGCGCCCCTGCGCGAACTCCTGGCCCATGAACAGCAGCTTCTTTCCCGGATACGCCCACATGAACGCGTAGTAGGCGCGCAGCGCGGCGAAGCGCTGCCACGCATCGCCCGGCATGCGGTCGAGCAGCGACCGCTTGCCGTGCACCACCTCATCGTGCGAGAGCGGCAGCACGAAGTTCTCGGTGAAGGCGTACAGCAGGCCAAAGGTCATCTGGTCGTGATGCCACCGGCGGTGCACCGGGTCTTCGCCCATGTATTTCAGGGTGTCGTGCATCCACCCCATGTTCCACTTGAAGCCGAAGCCGAGTCCGCCCGCGAAGACCGGATGCGAGACCCCGGGCCAGGCGGTGGACTCCTCGGCGATGGTCATCGCCCCCGGATGCCGCGCGTAGACGATCTCGTTGAGGCGGCGCAGGAAATCCACGGCCTCCAGGTTCTCGCGCCCGCCCAGCCGGTTGGGCACCCACTCGCCAACCTTGCGCGAATAGTCGAGGTAGAGCATGGACGCCACCGCGTCCACGCGCAGGCCGTCTACGTGGAAGCGATCGAGCCAGAACAGCGCGTTGGCGACGAGGTAGTTCACCACCTCGCGCCGCCCGAAATTGAAGATGGCGGGGTTCCAGTCGGGGTGGAGCCCGAGCCGAGGATCCTCGTGCTCGTAGAGCGCCGTGCCGTCAAAGCGCGCGAGCCCGTGCGGATCCACCGGAAAGTGCGCGGGCACCCAGTCCACGAAGACGCCCAGCCCGGCCTCGTGGCAACGGTTCACGAAGCGCGCAAAGCCCGCCGGATCGCCGAAGCGCGACGTCGGCGCGAAGAGGCCAATGGGCTGGTAGCCCCACGACGCGTCGAGGGGATGCTCCGTGATCGGGAGTAGCTCGACGTGGGTGAATCCCATCTCGACGGCGTACGGAACAAGCGTCTCCGCGAGTTGGTCGTAATCGAGCCACCCGCCGTGTTCATCGCGCCGCCACGAGCCCAGGTGCACCTCGTAGATGGACAGCGCCCGGCGGCGTGCCTCGCTGGCGCCCCGCGATGCCATCCACGCCTCGTCGGTCCACGTGAAGCGGCTCGTGTCGCGCACGATGGACGCGGTGGACGGACGCCGCTCGGCGCCGAAGCCCACCGGATCGGACTTCAGCGGCAGGAGCGCGCCGGCCGCCCCGATGATCTCGTACTTGTACAGCGTCCCCTCGCCGATGCCGGGAATGAAGATCTCCCACACGCCCGTCCCCAGGCGCAGGCGCATCACGTGACGGCGGCCGTCCCACAGGTTGAAGTCGCCCACCACCGCGACGCGGCGCGCGTTTGGCGCCCAGACGGCGAAGTGCACGCCCTTGGTGCCCTCGTGCACCATGGCGTGCGCGCCAAGCCGGTCGTACAGGTTGGCGTGCGTCCCCTCGCCGATCAGCCAGTCGTCCATCGGCCCGAGCACCGGACCGTAGGCGTAGGCGTCGTCCACGATCCACTCATCGTCGCCTCGGTGCGCGCGCAGCACGTAGCGCATGCGCCGCTCGATGCGCCCGGAGAAGAGGCCAGCGGCGTGGCGCCGCACGAGCGTGCCGATGGTGCGCCCGTTGCGCGCCACCACCTCCACGCGCTCCGCCCCCGGGATGAACGCGCGCACGTGCACGTCGGGCCCGTCGTCGTGGATGCCGAGCACCGCAAACGGATCGGCGTGGCGCCCCGCGACGAGCGCCTCGACGGCGTCGCGGGTCAGCGCCGGGTCGGCCGGCCGCTCAGCTCTTTTCCGGCCCGGCATCCCAAATCTGGTGCGCGTACTCGAGGATGGCGCGATCGGCCGAGAACCATGACATCCGCGCCGTGTTCAGGATGGCGCGCCGCCACCAGACCGCCGGCTCGCTGTAGGCCTCGGCGACGGCGCGCTGGGTCGTGCGGTACGACTCGAAGTCGGCGCACACCATGAAGTAGTCGTGGTGGCGCAGGCTGTCCACGAGGCCGCGGTACCGCGACGGATCGTCGGGCGAGAAGAAGCCGGAGGCGAGGTCCTCGAGCACCTGCGCGAGCGCCGGCGACGCCGCGATGGCGGCGGTGGCGTCGAGTCCGGTGCGGCGGCGCTCGGCCACCTGCTCGGCGAGGAGGCCGAAGATGAACATGTTCTCGTCGCCCACGTGCTCGCGGATCTCGATGTTGGCGCCGTCGAGCGTGCCGATGGTCAGCGCCCCGTTGAGCGCGAGCTTCATGTTGCCCGTTCCCGACGCCTCCATCCCCGCCGTCGAGATCTGCTCCGAGAGGTCCGCCGCCGGGATGATCGCCTCGGCGAGGCTCACGTTGTAGTTGGGCAGGAAGACCACCTTCAGCCGGTCGCGCACCACCGGGTCGCGGTTCACCAGGCGCGCCACGTCGCTGGCGAGCTTGATGATCAGCTTGGCCTGCTGGTAGCCCGGCGCCGCCTTGCCCGCGAAGATCTTCACGCGCGGCACCCACTGCGCCGTCGGGTGCGCGCGCATCTCGTTGAACAGCGCGATGGTCTCGAGCAGGTTGAGCAGCTGGCGCTTGTATTCGTGGATGCGCTTGATGTGGACGTCGAAGATCGCGTCCGGGTTGAGCGGAATCTTCAGCTTGTCGGCGACGAGGCGCCCGAGCGCCACCTTGTTGGCGCGCCGGATGGCCGCGAACCGCTCGCGGAACGACGCGTCGTCAGCGTACACCTCGAGTTCGCGCAGCCGGTCCTCGTCGTCGAGCACCGTCGGGCCCACCGCCCGGATGATGAGGTCGGTGAGCGCCGGGTTGGCCTGGTACAGCCAGCGCCGGAACGTGATGCCGTTCGTCTTGTTGACGATGCGGCCGGGGTACAGCGACTCGAATTCGTGGAACACCGTCTTCCGCATGAGTTCGGTGTGCAGCGCCGAGACGCCGTTGACGTGCCGCGACGCGAGGAAGGCCAGGTTGCCCATGCGCACGCTGCGGCCGCCGTTCTCCTCGATCAGGCTGACCGCCGCCAGGACGCCGGTGTCGGTGCAGCCGCGCGTGCGCAGCTCGTCGAGGTGAAGCGCGTTGATGAGGAAGATGATCTGCATGTGCCGCGGCAGCAGCCCTTCCATGAGCGGCACCGACCACTTCTCCAGCGCCTCGGGGAGCAGCGTGTGGTTGGTATAGTTGAACACCGACCGTGTGATGTCCCACGCGAGGTCCCACGGCATGCCGTGCTCGTCCACGAGGAGCCGCATGAGCTCGGGGATCGCGATCACCGGGTGCGTGTCGTTGAGCTGGATGGCCACGTGGTCGGGGAGCGTCAGCAGGTCGCCGTGCTGCGCCTGGTGCCGGCGCACGATGTCCTGCAGCGACGCCGACGCGAAGAAGATCTCCTGGCGCAGGCGCAGCTCCTGGCCGGCGGCGGTGTGGTCGGCGGGGTAGAGCACGCGCGACACGGCCTCGAGGCGCACCCGCTCGGCGAGCGCGCCCACGTGGTCGCCGCGGTTGAAGTCCTCGAGCGAGATCGGGTCGGCGGCGCGCGCCGACCAGAGGCGCAGCGTGTTGACGTGCGCGCCGCGCCACCCGGTGATCGGCGTGTCGTACGCCACCGCCCGCACGCTGTCGGCGGGGTGCCAGATGGAGCGCGTGCTGCCGTCGGCGTTCTCCACGACTTCGACGTGGCCGCCGAAGCCGATGGTGTAGTTCACCTCGGGACGCTCGAACTCCCACGGGTTGCCCGACGAGAGCCAGTCTTCCGGCAGCTCCACCTGCCAGCCGTCGGTGAGCGCCTGCCGGAAGATGCCGTGGTCGTAGCGGATGCCGTAGCCGTAGGCGGGAATCCGCATGGTGGACATGGACTCGAGATAGCAGGCGGCGAGCCGCCCGAGTCCGCCGTTGCCAAGGCCGGGGTCGGCCTCGCGCTTGCGTAGGCGGTCGAGGTCCACACCGAGGTCGGCGAGCGCCTGGCGCGCCGTGTCGGTGAGCCCGAGGTTGCCGAGCGCCTCAAACAGCTGCCGCCCGATGAGGAACTCGAGCGAGAAGTAGTAGACGCGCTTGCTCCCGTCGCGGTAGGTGTGGCGCGTCGAGTCCATCCAGTGCCGCGTGACGTAGTCGCGCACGGCGAGCGCCGTGGCCACGAACCAGTCGTGCTCGAGGGCGTGGCTCTGGTCCTTGCCGACGTGGTACGTCAGCTTCTCGATCACCCGCGCACGAAAGGTCGCGATCGCCTCGTCGGCGGCCGGCCCCGTCGCGGGGGGGAAGCGCATTTCCTTGGTTGACCGCATCGTTCCGTTCAAGGGACACTCAAAGTTAGCGTAGGTTGCGCCGCGCCGGAGGACGCGCCGCGCGATAGATTAGGGCACCTCCGACAGCCTCCCACTTACGGAGCCTCTGTGTCTGAGATCCCCGATTCCCTGAAGGTCGCCCTCGACGGATTGCGCGCCCTGGGCGGCGATGGCCTCGTACGCCAGATGGCCGGCGTCTTCATCGAACACTCCGCGGGCCGGGTCACGGCGCTGCAGGACGCGCTCGACGCCGACGATGTGCCGGGCGCCGCGGCGGTGGCTCACACCCTCAAGGGCAGTTCGCGCCAGTTGGGGTTGAGTGAGCTCGCCGACGCCTGCCTGGAGGTCGAGCAGGCGTGCAAGCGGGGGGATGTGGCAGCCGCCCGAACGCTCGCGGCCGCCGTGCACGAGACGTACACGGTGGCCGCGGCGCTGCTGCGGGTCGCTACGGCTTGATCGGCACGGTGGTGCGCCGCGTCGAGTCGCCGGACTGCACCGGCGGCGGCGCTGGCGGCGCGGCGCCCTCGAAGAGGTCGCCAAGTCCCGTTGCCCGCGCCACCTTCATCGCCTCGCCGAGCGCCTGCTCCGAGCCCGCCTTGTCGCCCTGCTGGCTCAGCGCTTCCGACAGCACGTAGTTGGTGGAGACGTACAGGTAGGGAATGCCCACCGAGGCGCGGTCCACCCACTTGTTCTTGCGGATGATGGAGCCGGTGGCCTTGAACTCCGACGCCAGCGACTTCATGCGGCCGACATCCACCCAACCCTCGCCCTGCACCTTCACCAGGCCCGGGCCGCCCGTGATCGAGTCGGTGAGCAGCTTGCGCGACAGCCCCTGCGTGAGCACGTAGTCGCCCAGCCCCAGTTCAAACGGATAGCCGCCCGACGTGCGGCTGAAGAAGACCGGGCGCTTGTTGTCCTGGATCATCTTGAGCACGAAGATGTCGGCGCGGGCCAGGAAGCGCGGCTGGATGACCGCGTGAATCTTGCCCGCCACGAACAGCTGTGGCTGCCGGAGGTCGTCGCCCAGCGGCACGGCGTCGGCCTGCGCGGCCGTCATGTCCATGGGCGGACCCGACGGCTTCAACCAGGTCTTGCCGCGATACGCGGTCGGGCCCTTGAGCGAGTCGTAGTCGAAGACGGGGCGCCGCAGCAGCTGCCGCGTGTACCAGTCGGTGTTGAGGAGCGACGTGTTGGCGACGACGACGTCCTTGCGCACGCCCAGCACCTCCTGCGCGTACCAGAGCGGGAACGTGTCGTTGTCGCCCACCGTGACCAGGATGCCGTACGGCTCCACGCTGTTCAGCAGGTCAATGGCGAAATCGCCGGTGTCGGTCTCGCCGCGCCGCGACGAGGCCTGCCAGTTCCCGAACAGCGGTACCACGGCAAGGAGGAGCACGGGCGACGTCAGCGCCCAGCCGCGCCCGGTGGGAAGTTCAATCGTGTCGCTGCCGAGCGGCACCTTGCGCGTGCCGACCAGCGCGGCGAACGACTCCCACACGAAGGTGAGGCCGAGCGCCGCCCAGACCGACCAGGCGGAGAAGCTCCACAAATAGAAGTAGTCGCGGTCGCGCACCTCGCGCTGCACCGAATCGCCAAGCTCCGGGTCCTGGGAGTACCCGTACTTGAAGTTCATGTAGTAGATGAGGGCCAGCGTCACCGTGAACATCAGCGGCCCGAAGAACGCGAAACTTCGAGGGTCGCGCCGGTAGTGCACCCAGCCGCCGAGGATGCCCAGCACGAGGAAAACGGCGGCGAGCGAACCCTGCAGGCCGGGGCGCACGCCGTCGAAGTCGCGCAGCCACTGCCAGCGGAAGTACGTCCACCACATGCCGATCTGCGCGCCAAACGGCGCCTGGCGCTCGGCGAGCGAGGGCTTGCCGTACTGGCCGCGGTTGAAATTGTACATGAAGGCGTCGTACGTCCCCTTG
>JAJZRK010000164.1 GCA_021802745.1 bacterium | reverse complement strand
GGTGCTGCGCATCCGCTTCACCGAGTACGCCCTGCTCGGCGCGCTGGGCGGGATCTGCGGCATGGGGCTCGCCACGCTCGGCGGATGGGCGCTGGTGCGGTTCGTCTTCGAGGCACCGTTCTCGTTCGCGTTCGGCCCGGCGGCGGCGATTGCCGCGGCGATGATGGGGATGGCGGTGGGGATTGGCCTGCTGACGGCGCGGGAGGTGTTTCGGGAGACGCCGATGGCGGCGTTGCGCGAAGCGTAGGCGACGGGAGGAGGAGGGGTACAGGGGCTTGGAAGGAGGGAGGAGTGGAGCGATGAGAGAGGGGGAGGAGGCGTCGGCCTCATCCGCCTTTCTCATCGCTCCACTCCTCCCTCTTCACCTAGCCCCTGCACTCCTCCCCCTCCCAAGCGCTACTGCACTCTCACAATCGCCAGCCTCACCTGCCCCGGCGGCTCCCCGCCCGTCGCCCCGCGGAGGTCGAGGAGCTGCGGCGCGGACTGCGATCCACTGAGCAGCCACGAGGAGAACGATCCCGCGCGCAGCGCGTTGACGGTCGTGCTGAACGCGCCGAAGCCCACCGCGCGCGGCATGAACGGATAGGCGACGGGATACAGGTTGGCCGCGGCGCCGGCGCACGGCCCGAGATCATTGCAGAGTCCGGCAAAGACATCGCGGGTATTCCAGCTCGGCACCTGCAGGCGCGGGTTGGCGAAGGTCACTCCGGGACAATCATCGGCGTACAGCGACAGCGCCCACTCACCGAGCATCTCTTCCCACGGATGGCCGGAGACGCGCGCTTCGAGATTGGCCACGCCCGAGCGCGTGGACTGAATGAGCGCGGAGAGGAAGGCCGCCTCGGTCGCGGCGTAGTGGTCCATCATCCAGCGCACGATGGACCACGATGTGCCGTAGAAGGTGGCGTCGGCGCCGCTGGTGCGTCCGAACGGCGTGTAGAGGTCGGGCGATTGCAGGTACTGATACAGGGCGTCGAAATGACGGAGCATCAGGATGGGCCGGCCGGCGCACTGGGGGACGGTCGCTGACGCCGGCCGCACCTCGCAGAAGAGACTCGACTGATAGTTCACGTTCGCCTTCCACGCCGTCCCTTCCACGACGCGCGCCAGCTGCTCTTCGGCGTGCCGCGCCGTCCCCTCCTCGAGCCAGAGCTCCTCGAAGTCCGCGTTGCGCGCGAAGCGCTCGCCAAACGAGGTGATGTGCTTGACCTCGTGGATGATCGTGCCGCGCATCTCGCGCAGCCAGGCGCTGCGCGTGCCCGCGCCGTAGCCGGCGGCGAGGGACGTGGGCGAGACGGCGTAGAAGTACTCGCCGAAGTTGCTGCTCGCCGCCTGCGAGACCGGGAAGAAGTCGCAGCTCACGGTGAAGCCGGTGACCGTGCCCGCCGCCATCGCGTTGATGCGCGGCGAGAAGAGCATGACCACCTTGCCGGTTTGGCTGAGGAGCTGGTCCATGGCGAGCGGATTGCCGAAATCCTGCGTCAGGATCGGCCAATCCACGTCATCGAACTCCTGGCCTACCTGGGCGTACAGCGAGTCCAGCTGTCCCTTGAGCGTCGGCACGCCGTTGAGCACACTGACGGTGTCCTCGACGATGATTGCCTTCTGGCCCACCCACGCCGTGCGCGCACCGATCGGAATGGAACTCGAGCAGAAACTCGGCGCGTCGAGGTTGGGGATCTTCAGGTTCGTGATGGCCCCGACCGTCGCGATCTGGCTGGCGCGGGCCCGGCTGGGGGTGACGCCCTCCTCGGAGAGCGCGCGCAGGCGTCGCAGCGCGGCCGCGGGTGACCCCTGGGCGCGCGCGAACGAGACCGAGCGCTCCAGAATGTCGGCGTGACGCGCCTGCGCCCGCTGGTCGCGGGCCATCGCCTGCCAGCGCGCGAAGCGGGCGGAGCCGATGCCCGGGTACTGCGGAAGCGGTGCTCGCGGCGATGCGTCCGTCGCCTTCACGGCCTTGCGCCGGTCAGGCGCCATGAGCACGTCCGTTGCCCGCACCACCCCGCGCCGGTCCGGCGCCGCGAGCGCATCGGCTTGCGCCTGCGTCGCCGTCGCCGCACCGCGCAGCGTGAACGACGCCTCGCTCCCCGACAGCGCACGCGCCACGTTGTACGCGGTCACGAGGTACGTTCCGCCCGTGGCCGAGAGTTCATTGCAGCGGGCGTCGCTCGCGCCGCTCAGCACGAGCGACTGTCCCACGGCGAGGGTGCGCGGAATGGCGGTGCGCAGGCTCGCCGTCGCGACCCCAATCTCGCCGCCGGCGTTCACCTGCAGCGAAGCGGGACGCACGTCGTCGCACGCCCAGCCGGTCGCCGGCAGCGTGATGTTCAGCTGCGTCGAGGTCGCGGCGGTCACCGTGGCTGCGACGCCTTCCACCAGCACGGCGTTGCCGCCCACTGAGGCCGCAAAATTGCTGCCGGTCACCACCGCCGAAGCGCCGGCGGTGAGTGGCGTCACGCTGGTGATGCGTGGCGAGCTGGCCGTCACGTTGGCGATGACGCGAATTCGCGTGGTGGCGGTGAGCCCCTCGGTGTTGGCCGAGATGACGGCCGTGCCCGCAGCGACGGCGGTGACCACGCCCAGCTGCGTCACCGTGGCCACCTTGGGCGCATCGCTGCTGTAGAAGAACGTCGGGTTGCTGATGACCCGGCCAGCGGCGTCCTTCGCAATCAGCACTAGCGTCGCGCTCCCACCCGGAAGCGTGAGGACGACGGAGTCGCGATCGAAGGCGGCGGTCGCCACCGGCGGGTTGGTCACCGTCAGCTCGAGGTCTCCCGACCGGCCGCCCGACGTGGCTCGCACCGTGCCCTGCCCCGCCTGCAGCGCGGTGGCGACGCCGGTGGGCGAGACCCCGAGGATGGCCGGCGCGAGGGACGACCACGAAACCTGCGGATGCGGCACCGGCTGGCCGTCCACACCGGTCACCCGAGCGGTCAGCTGCGTGGTGGCCCCCACGAGCAGCGTCGTAGCGCTCGCGGACACCGTGACGTCCTTGACGGTCGGCGGCGGTCCGTCGCCGCCTCCGCACGACATCGTCAGGGCCAGCCCCACCGCCAGCGCACGCCGCATCACCGCCAGAAGACCTCATCGTGAGGGAACGCCGTAATTATGGCGTGGGAGCATCCACAACGTCAGCTTACAGCGCGATGACCGACGAACGGGTCCCCCGCTTCGCGCACTGGCGCGACGACGCGCGTGACTGGTGCGTGGGACGCGCCTGGCCCTGGCGCGCCGCCGTGGCCGCGCTCCTGGGCTGGCAGGCGAGCATCGCGTTTCGCGACCCGGAGGGCTTCCATGTCTTCCGTGGCATCACCTTTGGCGCGCACGAGCTTGGTCACCTGGTGTTCGCCCTTGCCGGCAGTGAGTGGCTGGCCGTGGCCGGCGGGTCGCTCGTGCAGTTCCTCGTCCCCGTGGGCGCGATGGCGATCATGCGCCACAACCGCGACTGGTTCGGCGTGGCCATGTGCGGCCTCTGGCTGGCGTCGAGCGTCGCCGACCTGGCACCGTACATCGCCGACGCACGTGCCATGGATCTCGACCTCGTGAGCTTTTCCGAGGACGGCGCCGTCCACGACTGGAACTACCTGCTCGGCAGGGCCGGACTCCTCGCCAGGGACCAGGCCATCGCGCGGCTTGACCGATTCGCGGGCTTTGCGGTTTTCATCGCGTCGGTGACACTCTCGGTCTGGCTGCTACGGCAGATGAGACGCAGCGACGGGGCGCCAGCGGCGCGCTGACCAGGAGCGCCATGCGCAGCCGCCGCACCCACGCCGACGGCAGCGCGCCCGGGTTACGTGAAGATGATCGCACCCCCGGCAGCCAGTTCGTAGAACTCGCCGACCGTGAGCACCTTCTCCACCTGTGGAATGAAGTCCTTCGTTTCCAGGTGGAACATGTCCACGGACGCCTTGCAGGCGAACAACCGCCCGCCGGAGTCGGCGATCATCTCGATGAACTCGGGCACCGGCGGAATGTCGAGCTTCGCCATCTCCTTCTCGAACATCTTCGTCACGAGCGCACTCATACCCGGAAAGGCGCCGATCCAGGTGGGAACGTGCAGGCCGGGGTTGCCGACGGTGGCGACCTTCAGGTGCTTGATGCGCTTCGTGGTGATGGCGTCCATGCCGAAGAAGGTGAAGAAGACGTTGGCCTCGATCCCTTCCATGCGGGCGCCGTTGGCGAGGATGAGCCCTGGATAGACGCCCTCGAACGAACCCTTCGAGATGATGATCGAGACCTTCTTGATGGTCTCCTGTGGCTCACCGGCGGCGTGGTCGATGCCGGGGAGGACGGTGGCGGACGAGGTCATGGTGGTGTCTCCTGGTCGCTCAGATGCAACCGCGGGGTTTCGGGATGCCGCCAATTTTGGCGGCGAGTTTCGCTGGTCCCTTGGGGAAGAGCTGGTAGAGCTCCTTGATCGCCACACCGCTGTCCTTGCCGAGCGTGCGGATGGTCGGCGCGGTGCCGGTCTTCAGGTAGGTGTCGCGCATGAAGGTCACGACGGCCCAGTGCCGGTCGGTGAGGGTGATGCCCGCCGCAGCGGCGATCGCCTCGCCCACCGCGCGGTCCCACTGGTCGGGCTTCTGCAGGAAGCCCTCGGCATCGACATCGAGTGTCTTTTCGGCGAGTTGCATGGTGGTCATGTGTGTTCTCCGGTCAGGTGGCTGGTTCGGCCGTGGTCACGAATTGCTTGCCGCGCATCGACATCTGCGGCGGAATGCCCGGGATGTCGTATCCGGGGAGCAGAAGATTCCAGTACGCCCACTTGAAGGCGAGCTTGCCAAGATGGTTGAGGCGCGATTCCTCCATGAGCGTCATCGGACCGAGGACCGCGAAGGGGAACTTGCCGGGATGGGGCTCGACGTCATAGTTGAAGTCGATGAGCAGCGCCTTGTCGAATCCGGTCTCGATGAAGCAGTTCGCGTGCCCGTCGAACGCCGGATCGAGCTGCTCGCCCGCCAGGAAGCGACGGACGTTCTCGGTGAGAACCTCTGCCTCGAAGTGCGCCACCGAGCCGGCCTTGGACGTCGGCACGTCGGTGGCATCGCCGATCGCGAACAGGTTCGGCTTGCACCGCGCCTGCAGCGTGAACGGGTTGGTGAGGACGAAGTTCATGTCATTGCCGAGCCCCGGCGTGCCGGCAATGAAGCTGGCGCCCTTGTGCGCGGGGATCGTGACGAGCAGGTCGAAAGGCACCTCGCGCTCGTCCCAGGACAGCAGGCGCCGGCCTTCGGCGTCGACGCTGCCAGCGTTGAACTCGGTGACGAGGTTGATCCCCTTCTCCTGCAGCAGGTGCCCGAACCGCTTGGCGGCCACCGGCTTGGTGAAGGCGCCATCGAGCGGAGTCGCGTACGTGATCTCCACCTTGTCGCGCATGCCGCGCGTGGTGAAGAACCAGTCGGCCAGGAAGGCGAACTCGAGCGGTGCCACCGGGCACTTGATCGGATTCTCCACGACATTGATGACCAGCTTGCCGCCCGGCCATGACTTCAGCTTGGCGGCGAGCGCCGTGGCTCCCGCGAGTGTGTAGAAGTCGAAGATCGACTTCTGCCACGCGTCGCCCAGCAAACCTTCGGTCTCCTCCGGCGCGATATGGGAGCCAGTCGCCAGGATGCAGACGTCGTACGACAGCCGCTCGCCGTTCTCGAGCACGACCGTGTCGGACATCGCATCGAGCGAACGAATGGCACTCTGGACATAACGCACTTCTTCGGCGACCTGGCGACGGCGTGGGCGCAGTACGTCGCTTTGCTGGTAGACGCCGAAGGGAATGAAGAGCAGTCCCGGCTGGTAGACGTGGGTGGCATCCTGGTCCACCACCGTGATGCGCACGGCGTTGCGAGCGACCTCCTGGCGATACACGCGAAGGAGCCGATTGGCCATGATGGTGCCAGCAGTCCCGCTGCCGAGAATCAGGATATCTTTCATATGCTTATATCTTCACCTATAGATATGTTGAACAAACGAGAAGACCTTTCGGCCTGTACTCAAGGTGTCAGTTCGCGCTTCCGTCGTGCATCGGCGGAAGTCGGAATCTGGTGTAGGGAAAAGCCTGACAAACACTTGTCGTCAAAAGCGCGCACGCCCCGACGGACACGAGACTGCATCATAGCAAGACAGTAGTGTCTGGTTTGTTTGCGGGCGCTCGGCCGTAACGTCAATAGTGATGGTGGGTTCCGCGATTTCAAGGGTGTCCACGATTTGAAATTTGCTGCACCAGGTGGTGATGCTCCGGGCGGTGTCCTACCCGGAGTGACGCATGCACGTGGGCAAGACGTTGTTCGCGCACGTCATGGAGTTCGTGCCGTGGAAGACGTTTGGACGTATCATCGCGCGGCATCAGGGCGATGCGGGCGTGCGGATCCTCGGCTGCGCCGACGTCGGCTGCGCCGACGTCTTTCGCATTCTGGCGTTCGCCCAGCTCACGTGGCGCGAGTCGCTGCGCGACATCGAAGTCTGCTTGGCCGCCAATCACACGAAGCTGTTTCACATGGGCCTGCAGGCGCCGCCGGCGCGCTCGACGCTGGCCGATGCGCTGAATGCACGCGACTGGCGCAGCTACCACGCGTTGGCGCAGCGGCTGATCGCCCGGGCCCGCGTGGTGTATGCCGATGCGCCGTTGGTTGATGGATCTTGAGGCGACCGTCTATGCGCTGGACGCCACCACCATCGATCTGTGTATGCGCCTCTTCTCCTGGGCCCCCTTTCGCTCCACCAAAGGGGCCATCAAGCTTCACACGGTGCTCGACCTGCGTGGCGCGATCCCCGCGTTCATTCACATCAGCGCGGGCAAGGTGCACGAGGTGAATGTGCTGGACCTCCTGCCCGTCGAGGCGGGAGCCTTCTACGTCCTGGATCGCGGCTATCTGGACTACGCGCGCCTGTACGCGATCCATCAAGCGGGCGCCTTCTTCGTGACCAGAGCCAAGCTGGGCATGAACGCACGCCGCGTGTACTCGGCCCCCACGGACCGAGGGAGCGGCGTGATCTGCGACCAGCGCGTCAGGCTGAACGGCTACGACGCGGCCAAGGACTACCCCGAGCATCGGCGGCGCCTCCGGTTCACAGATCCCGTGTCGGGGAAGACGTTGGTGTTCCTGACCAACAACACGCGCTGGTCGGCCGCGACCATCACTGCGCTGTACAAGAGTCGGTGGCAAATCGAATTGTTCTTCAAATGGATCAAGCAGCACCTGCGCAAATGAAGCCTCCCCGCCCCAAGGGGCGGGGTATCTACCAGCCTAGAATAGTGCCAGTTGATGGTCCACGTGCAGTTGCTCGTACTCCTGGCCCTGCCCC
>JAJZRK010000163.1 GCA_021802745.1 bacterium | reverse complement strand
CCCCAAGCCGCAACGCGTCGGCCAAGGTGCGCGCATCGCGCCGATCCGTCTTCACGCGCCGCGTGCGTGTGGCGTACATCGGGGCGAAGTTGGGGTCGGCGACGATGACGGCGTGGCCCAGCGCCTCCAGATGGGTCGCCACCCATTCACTCTCGGTGGAGGCCTCGAGCAGGATGCGCGCCGGTGCATACGGTGCGAGCGTCGTCGCGAACCGTTCGCGTGTGGTCAGGATGCGCGTCTCGGTCACCCCACCCCGCGCGTCGAGCACGCACACCTGGCTCTCGCGCTTGTGCAGATCGATGCCTATTGTATCCATGGCGGCTGGCCTCTCGAGCTGTGCCCCGTCGCAACACGGTGAGCACGTGAGTTGGATTGCGGCAGAACCTTGCCATCAACATGCCGGGAGGTCCAGTCGCCGCTTCATACCAACTATTTGAATCGCCACAGCACAACGCCAGTCGTTGCCCATGCGCGCCGCACCCGTTGGCGCGCCGTCGCTGCATTCACCCTTCGCCTTACTGAACGATGCGCTGCTCCAGATTCGGCGTCGTTGCCTTCGCGCTTCTCGCTCTCGCCTCGCTTCCGCTCGCCGCGCAGGACCGGCTCAACTCCATGCCGGGCTACGAGCGCTACATGCAGCTGCTCCCCAAGATCCAGGGAGCCATCAAGCCGGGCGTGGCGGCGGCGCAGTGGGCCAATGACGGCAAGTCGTTCGACTTCATGCGGGACGGCAAGCGGCTGCGCTTCGACATCGCGACAAAGACGGTCGGCGACGCACCAGCAGGCGGCGCACCCATGTTCGCCGGCATGCGCCGTCCCATGGGTCCGGGCCGCGGCCGGCAGGCGACGCAGGAGTGGACGGCGGATTCGTCCAAGAAGGCCTTCTACCGGGACCGCAACCTCTTCCTCGCCAACCGCGACGGCTCGGGTGAGAAACAGCTCACCACCGACGGCAGCGAGAAGGAGCGCATCAAGTACGGCACCGCGAGCTGGGTGTACGGCGAGGAACTCGACCAGACGACCGCCATGTGGTGGTCGCCGGACGGCACGAAGCTCGCGTACTATCGCTTCGACGAGAAGCCGGTGAAGGACTACTACCTGCAGACCGACCAGACGACCGTGCAGGGCTCGGTGGCGACCGAGGCATACCCGAAGGCCGGCACGCCGAACCCGATCGTGGACGTCTATGTCTACGACGTTGCGGCCGGGACGACACGCCGCGTGGACGCCCGCGACGGCAAGCCGCTCACCGACGACGCCGTGGGGCACTACGTCTACGGCATCTCGTGGACCAGGGACGGCAGTGAGCTGCTGATCCATCGCACCAATCGCCGGCAGAACATCATGGAGTTGGCGGCGTGCGCGCCGGCCACCGGCGCCTGCCGCGCCGTGGTGCACGAGGAGTGGCTGGCAAGCTGGACCGAGAACCATCCCGCCATGCACTGGCTCGCCGACGGCAAGCGCTTCATCTGGGAATCCGAGCGGACCGGGTTCAAGAACTACTATCTCTACGACCTCTCCGGAAAACTCCTCGCGACGCTCACGCAGCATCCGTTTGAGGTCGCCGGCATCGTGAAGGTGGACGAGAAGGCAAAGATCATGTGGTACTACGCCCGCAGCGGCGACAACTACATGAAGCTGCAGCTCCACCGCGTGGGGCTCGACGGCAAGGGCGACGTGCGCCTCACCGACCCGGCCCTCAACCACACGGTCAGCATCTCCCCCGACGGCAAGTACTTCACCGACATCGCGCAGACGCACGCCATTGCGCCGGTCACCACGCTGCGCGACGCGAAGGGCAAGCAGGTTTCTGTGATCGCCGAGAGCGACGCCTCCGCTCTCGCGGCTGCCGGCTTCAAGCCGGTGGAGATGTTCACGTACACGGCCGGCGACGGCGTGACGACGCACTTCGGCATGATCAACAAGCCGTCGGACTTCGACCCGGCAAAGAAATACCCCGTGCTCTTCTCGGTGTACGACGGCCCGGCCACCAACGGCGCGCGCGAGATCTTTGCGGCGCCGTCGGCGATGGCCGAGTACGGATTCATCATCGTGACGCTCGACACGCGCAGCGCGGCGGGGCTCGGCAAGAAGGCGCTCGACGCCATCTACCTGAAGCTCGGCGAGACGGAGATTGACGACCTCGCGGCGGCGGCCCGGTACCTCGGCACGCTGCCGTATGTGGACGCCAAGCGCATCGGCATCTTCGGCACGTCGTACGGCGGCTTTGCCTCGGCGATGGCGATCCTGCGCTTCCCGGATGTCTTCGCGGCGGCGTCGGCGCAGTCGGCGGTGACGGCCTGGAACCACTACGACACCATCTACACCGAGCGCTACATGTACACGCCGCAGGAGAACGCGGTCGGCTACAAGAAGGGGAGCGCCATGGAGTACGCCGCCAACCTCAAGGGGCGGCTGATGATCTACTACGGCACCGCCGACGACAACGTGCACCCCAACAACGCCATGCAGCTCATTCGCGCGCTGCAGCGCGCCGGCAAGAGCTTCGAGGTGCAGGTGGGGCCCGACGCCGGGCACAGTGCGCTCAACGCGCAGCGGATGATGGAGTTCTTCATCCAGTCGCTGGTGCTCGAACCGGGGCTGCGCACGGCGATGTAGGCGCGGGCGTCCGCTGCGCTGGCACACCACCGCCAGCGCAGCGAACCGCCGGGGCTAGAAGACCTCCCATGCAAACCCCGCCGCGATGCGCTCCGCGCGCTTCTTCGCCAGATCTACCTGCAGAATGGCGGTGCCGCCAGCACGCGGTGTCGTGCCGCGCACGGCGAGGTCGTCCACGCCGTCGCCATCGGCGTCGAACGCGGCAATCAGGTCATGCGCCCGGAACCGGCCATCGTCCGCCTGCAGCACGGTGATGGCTCCGCCAGGGGTGATGAGCACGAGGCGCTCGCGCACCCACTCCGCGTCGCCCGCGCGCAGGCTCACCACGAGTGCGCGGCGCGCGATGCCAAAGCAGCCGCGCACCTGGCTCCATGCCAGTTTCGTGCGCCGCTGCAGACGCTCGTACGGCGGCCGTTCCAGGCGCAGCACCTGCTCGATCGAGTCGCGCACCACGCGCACCTGCGCATCGAAGACGCTGTCGGCCGCGCGGCGCGAGGCCGCCTGCGCCCGGCGTTCGGCGGGTGTCAGGAGCGCGAGGCCCGCCCGCGCGGCACTGTCGGGCTCGAGGCGCAGATCGCACGTCGTCGGCATCGGCGCAGTCGCGCTGTCGGCGCGCACCGCCAGCGCCACCAACGATCCCTTGCCCCGCCCCGCGCTGTCGAGCGCCGCGGAGCCGAAGACGCGCCGCACGATGCGCCCGTTGTAGACCGCGAAGGAATCCACGACGACATCCTCCGCGCCGTTCGCCCACCAGAGGCGAAAGACCGCCCGCGCCGGCACCGGACTGAGCACGGCGGCGGCTTCGCGGAAGGCGCGCGTCTTGGCGCTGTCCTTGCGCACGTCGAGGTCCATGCGCCCTTCGTCGAGCAGCCATTGCTTGTTGCGCACGGCGGCCACGAACAGGCGCTCCTCCGTAGGGGCGAAGACCAGGAACGGCGCCACGGAATCCGCGGCGGGCGAGAGGCGATGCGCCGTGACCGTATCGCGCGCCGCCGCCATGGCGGCCGCGGAGTCAGCGGAGTGCTGCGCGACACTGTCGGCGGGGGACGCCGCGCTCTTTCCCGAACGTGCGCCCGAACCGCCACCATCGCAGGCCACAGTGGCCAGCGCCAGTGCGGCAAGCAACGCCGGCGCGACAAGCAACGCCCGCGCGGCACCCAACGCCGGCGACGCGCGCCAGGTCCCATGGTGGCGAGCGGACGCGCAAACGGACAGCTTGTTCAGGAATCGTCGGTTCACGGTCGTGGAAGTTACGCTCGACGTCCCCTCGTTCGACACCCTCGCATGATGCATCCCTTCTCCTACCATCAGGCGGACAGCGCGGCGGACGCCGTGCGCGCCCTCGCGTCGCCGACGGCGGTGCCGCTGGGCGGCGGCACGGATCTGCTGGTCGCAATGAAAGAAGACATCGTGCGCCCCGAGACGCTGGTGGACCTGCGGCGAATTCCGGGAGCGCGCGACATCGCCCTGCACGACGACGGCTCGGCCCGCATCGGCTGTGCGGTACGCCTCGAGGATATTGCGTCGCACGCAGGCATCGGCGAGCGCTATGCCGCGCTGGCACAGGCCGCCTCGGCGGTCGGCACGCCTCAGCTGCGCACGATGGGCACCATCGGCGGCAACCTGGCCCAGCGCCCGCGCTGCTGGTATTTCCGCGGCGGGCTTCCCTGTTTCAAGAACGGGGCGGCCGATTGCCTCGCCGAGACGGGCGAGAACCACTATCACGGGCTGTTAACGAATGGCACCTGCCACGCGGTGCACCCCAGCGATCCACTCGTCGCGCTCACGGCGCTCGAGGCCAGCGTGGAGGTCACCGGTGCCGGCGGCGTGCGGACCCTCACGCTCCCCGCGCTCTTCGAGGGCTCCGCGCGCCGCGCGGAAGGCGAGACCACGCTCACCGCCGGCGAGTTCATCAGCGCCGTGCTCCTGCCGGCGTCGGCCGCAGGTGGCGTGCAGTTCTACGAGAAGCTGATGCAGCGCGGTGCGTGGGATTTCGCGACTGTCTCGCTGGCGGCACATCGCGCCGCTGACGGCACCGTGCGTATGGCATTCGGCGGCCTGTCGCTGGGCCCCTGCCGCGTGAATCCGTCGGTGGAAGAGGACGTCACCACGGGCGGGCTCGACGACGACAGCATTGACGCGCTCGCCGAGCGTGCGATGTACGACGCCAAGCCGCTCGAGCACAACGGCTACAAGGTGTGGCAGGCGCAGGCCCTGCTGCGGCGCGCGATGCGCCGTCTGGACTCGCTGTGAGCGCCGAGAAGAAGCACCCGTTCGCGGCGATCGTGCTGGCGGCCGGCGCGGGGTCGCGGTTTGGCGAGCCCAAGGCCGGGGCGTCGCTTCCCGATGGCCGCCGCTTCCTCGAGGCCGTGGTCGAGGGGTGTGTGACGAGCGGCGCTGACCCTGTGATCGCCGTGGTTCCGCCTGGCACCGATGTGCCAACGGGCGCGCGGGGCGTCGTCAACGCGAAGCCCAAGGACGAGCAGGTGAAGAGCCTGCGGCTCGGCCTCGCGCAGCTCGCCAACACGTCGGTTGGCGGCGTGCTGGTCTGGCCGGTAGATCATCCGTTCGCGCTGGCAAGGAGCGCGCTCGCCGTGGTGGATGCCGCGCGGCGCACCGGCGCGCCGATCGTGGTGCCGGTGCACGATGGGAAGCGCGGACATCCCGTCTGGTTTGGTCGCGAGACGTGGCGCGAGCTGATGACGGTGGCGGACGGCGGTGCGCGGGCGGTGGTGCATGCGTACGGGGCGCGGGTGCACGAAGTGCCGGTGGATGACGCCGGCGTGCGGCGCGACATAGACACGAAGGACGATCTCGACGCGTAGCGGACAGGAGCGGGCCGATGGCGGTCGTTGCAGAACGAAGCCGGAGCGACTTGGCGGGGATTGCCCTGGCGCTCATCGTCATCAAGCTGGCGATGCACCTCATGGCCGCGTGGCTGACGCCATTCGAGTTTCATCGCGACGAGTTCCTCTACTTCGCGATGGGGAATCACTTGCAGCTCTTTCGCATGGACTTCCCGCCGATGATCGCGATGCTCTCCGAGGCGGTGCGCGCCATTGCTGGTTCATCGTTGTTCGCGTATCGCGCGCTCCCGGCATTGGCGGGCACGGCCATCGTCTGGCTCGCGGTGCTGACGGCTCGCGAGCTGGGGGGAGGACGTACGGCGCAAGTGCTTGCGGCGGTCGCGGTGGTCTTCAATCCGCTCTTCCTGCGTGCGGCGTCGCTCTTTCAGCCGGTGGTCTTCGACCAGTTCTGGTGGATGCTCGGGTTCTACGCGCTCGTGCGGCTCGGCAACTCGGACGACCGGCGATGGTGGATCCTGCTCGGTGTCGCCGGTGGATTCGGACTACTCAGCAAGTTCTCGATTCTGTTCTTTGGCGCGGCGGCGCTCGTTGGCGTGCTGCTGACGCGTCGGCGTGACCTGCGCACGACCGGTCCCTGGATGGCGCTGGGCATCGCACTGTTGCTGGGATCGCCGAGCATCATCGGCCAGGTCGCCCTCGACTGGCCGCTCTTCGACCAGATGGCCGGGTTGAAAGAGGGGCAGCTCGATCGGATCACGTTTGCGGGCTATGTCGCGGAGCAACTCCTCTGGGGCCCGGCAGCATTCGTCTTCGCCGTCGTGGGTGCAGTGGCATTTGTGCGATCGCCTGCCCTGGCCCGCCATCGTGTGGTCGGTTGGAGTGCCATCGCGGCGTTTGCGCTGTACGCGATCACGAAAGGCAAGTCGTACTACGTTGGACCCATCTATCCGGTGCTCTTTGCGGGCGCCGGGGTGTGGGTCGAACAGCTTGCGCGGTCGGCACTGCGACGGACCTTCGGCTGGAGCATGGTTGGTCTCACCGTGCTCTTCGGCATTGCCACATTGCCGTTCGGTCTCCCCATTCTCCCGCCCGACGCGATGGCTTGGTACGCCGCAGCAACGGGCGTAACGGCCGGTGTGCAAACCAATCGCGGCGAATTGCTCGCGCTGCCGCAGGACTACGCCGACATGACCGGCTGGCGCGAGAAGGTGGAGGCCGTGGCCGCCGTGTACCGAGGCCTGTCGCGCGAGGAGCAATCAGACGTGGTACTCTATGGCAACAACTACGGGCAGGCCGGCGCGCTCGAGTTCTACGGTCGCGAACTCGCGCTGCCGCGGGTCGTCAGTCTGGCCGGGAGTTTCTACCTCTTTGGCCCCGGCGAGCGCCCCGGCAGGATCGTCATCTTCCTCGGCGTGGAACGCAGCGACGTGGAGGACCTCGGGTGTGCATCACTCACTGAGGTCGCGCGCGTGAAGAACCGATGGGGCGTGACGGAGGAGCAGGACGTACCCATTCTTCTCTGTCGGAAGCCCAGGCAGACCATTCAGGAGATCTGGAAGTCGCAGCACCCTCACTGGGGATGAGCTGGCGGGAGGACTGAAACCGTGATGCCTGAGTGGAAGAACCTCCTGGTGTCCAAGCCGATCTCGGCGCGCGGGCGCGTGCTCGAGACCGCTGGTTCGCCGACGCTGGACCTTCGGCCGCGTTCCGTGCGACGGCTGCAGCTTGTCTCGCTCGTGCTGCTCGTCGTGAGCCTCACGCTGTGGCTGGTCAGCAATCTCGTGCGTGGGAATCTTAGGGATCGTCAGTAAATAACTGATTACTTATGCTGGACTGGATCGTCTTGGGAGGGAATGGATCTCAAGACCCTGCGCACGAAGTATCGCATGGTGGCCCCGGCGCTGACGGAGCGTTCGCGGC
>JAJZRK010000162.1 GCA_021802745.1 bacterium | reverse complement strand
CAGCTGCCGATCGAGCTGCGGGATGCGCCCGTACGTGATCTCGGCGGCCTTGCCGAGGTCGCCGGCGCGCGTGGCGCGGTCGGCCTCGCCGCGGGCCTCCTCGATCTGCTGCTTGAGCTTGCCGACGCCGCCGAGTGCGTCCTTTTCGAGCTGCCACTGCGCCTTCATGGAGGCACTCTGCTCGCGCTGCTCGGCGAGCTCCTTTTCGAGCGCCTTGCGGCGCTCCACGGACGCCTTGTCCTTTTCCTTGGCCAGCGCCTGCCGCTCGATCTCGTACTGCACGATGCGGCGCTCCACCTCGTCAATCTCCTGCGGCAGCGAGTCGATCTCGATGCGCAGGCGCGACGCGGCCTCGTCCACGAGGTCGATGGCCTTGTCGGGGAGGAAGCGGTCGCCGATGTAGCGATGGCTGAGCGTGGCCGCCGCCACGATGGCGCCGTCCGTGATGCGCACGCCGTGGTGGCTCTCGTAGCGCTCCTTGAGGCCGCGGAGGATGGCGATCGTGCTCTCGACCGACGGCTCCCCCACGTACACGGGCTGGAAGCGCCGCTCGAGCGCGGGGTCCTTCTCCACGTGCTTGCGGTATTCGTCGAGGGTGGTGGCGCCGACGACGCGCAGCTCGCCGCGCGCGAGCAGCGGCTTGAGCATGTTGCCGGCGTCCATCGAACCTTCCGCCTTGCCCGCGCCGACGATCGTGTGCATTTCGTCAATGAACACGACGAACTGCCCCTCGCTGCTGGTGATCTCCTTGAGCACCGCCTTGAGGCGCTCCTCGAATTCGCCGCGGAACTTGGCGCCGGCGATCAGCGCGCCCATGTCGAGCGCGACGAGCCGCTTGTTCTTGAGCGACTCGGGGACGTCGCCGTTGACAATGCGCTGGGCGAGCCCTTCGGCGATGGCGGTCTTGCCGACTCCTGGCTCGCCGATGAGCACGGGATTGTTCTTGGTGCGGCGCGACAGCACCTGCATGACGCGGCGGATCTCCTCGTCGCGCCCGATCACGGGATCGAGCTTGCCCTTGCGCGCGGCCTCGGTGAGGTCGCGCGTGAACTTCTCCAGCGCCTGGTACTGGTTCTCCGGATTCTGGTCGGTGACGCGGTGCGCGCCGCGGATCGCCTCGATGGCCTCGAGCAGCGCGGCGCGCGTAGCGCCTACCGCCGCGAGGGCCGCCCTGGTCTCGGTGCCCTTCACGTCGCTCAAGGCGAGCAGGAGGTGCTCGGTGGAGACGTACTCGTCGCCGAGCGCCTTGGCGTCCTCCTCGGCGCGGTCGAGCACGGCCGAGAGCTCGCGCGCCAGCGTGGGACTGGCGCCGCTCTGCCTCGGATAGCGGGAGATCTCGCGATCCAGCGCCTCGCGCAGCGTCGGCACGTTCACACCGAGCTTCTGCAGCACGGGCACGACGATGCTCTCGTCCTGCGCCAGCAGGGCGGCGAGCAGGTGCGCGTCGTAGACGAGCGGGTTGCCGGTGCGGCGCGCGAGAGCGACGGCGTCGTTCAGGGCGTCGGTGCTTTTGACGGTGAGGCGATCGGGGCTGAGCATCGGTCCAAGGAGGAGGAGGAGTGCAGGGGCTTGGTGCGGAGGGAGAAGTGGAGTGCGGAGGAAGGGGAGAGGCGGACATCCCTACTTCGGTGCAATCTCGATGCCGTCCCCGCCCCGCCGTTCCGGCACCTGACCGCGCCGCCTTGCGTGCATCGTGCGCCTCGGCGGCAGGGGCGTACTCCACTATACGGTACTCGACGCGAATCTTCTTCATCGGCGCGAGGCCCTCCACTTTGTCGCCCACGAGATCGGGCGACACACACACACCAGAGCGCCTGGGCGTAGAACGGGTAAACGATGAGCGCCTCGTTGCGCTCGAGGTCGGCGAGGACGCGCACGACGTCCGGCGCATCCGTCACATCGAGTGGGCGAGCGCACGCCCCATGCCCGACCCGGCACCGCGGATGAGGACCATCGGGGCCAGGGCGCGCACGAAAAAGACCGCCGGGGAGGTGGATGGTCTCCCCGGCGGTCCCAATTTGCTACTTGGTAATCAACATCTTCTTGACGGTTCGCTGACCGTCCACCTCGAGAATATACAGATAGATGCCCGAGGCCACTTCGTGGTTTGTATTGCGGTAGTTGCCATTCCAGTACGCCGTGTACTGGCCGCACGTCAGCAATACGTTCTCCAGCGGTTGACCCCCTGCCACATTTCCCGTTCCTCCCTGAAGCACCGGGACCGCGACAAACTGTGCGATCTGGTTGTAGACGCGGACGGAAACCTTGAACTGCTGGTTCGGATCCTCCTTGCACTCGATGCCAAAGGGAATCCTGGTTTCCGGGTTGAACGGGTTTGGGAAATTCTGGCCCAGCGTTACTGCGGGTCGCTTGGCCTGGCTCGAACTACCCTGAGCAGTCCCAAGCTGTGGCGTGAGGGCGAGGGTCAGCACCGCTAGGAGTGCTGCCCAACGATACCTCATCGTAACTCCTTTTCAGACAATTCAGGATCGGTTGATGTCTCTCCTCTAGGTATGAGTGTGGATGTGATTGGCCAATAACCAACCTAGGGTTCGTTCGCGGGACTGTCAAGGAACGAGGCAATGGCCGGGTTCAGGTGGTCCCAATGGAATCGCCGCCCGTCGCCCACCCTCGAGGAGACGCCAAGCCGGTCGCAACCCTCGATCAGGGGAATCGAGAACTTCCGGCTTACACCGAATATTTCCCGAATCTCACCAGCCGCGTACTGGCGATCCTCACGAGTGCTGTCGCGGAGCTTGCGCAGCGCCCCACGCCAGGCGGCGGGGGTGAGGTACCGCTGCTCGCCGACCTGCACCACCCGCCCTTCCCGTTCGAGCATGCGGAGCAACGCCGGCGTCCGGGGGCCACCAATCGCGGCAATTTCGTCCATGGCCGGCGGTTCAATCCCCGCCGCCGCCAACTGTCTCATGATGGCGTCGAGGGCTTCGCGGTCGGCAGGGGCCAGTCTGGGCTGCCACCCGGCGCGCGCCGCCAGCCCATCGGCAATCGTGACCGCGCCCTGCTCTACCGCCAGCCGCAGCACCTCGTCGGCGAGGGCCGCGCCGACGCCGAGGCCCGCGCGCAGCGGCTGCAGCGGCACGCCGCGGTCCAGCGGGCGCGCCGCGTGGCCGGCGTCAATGGCGTCTATCAACACATCGCGCGCGTGCTCGAGCCGCGCACGCAGCGTGAGCACCGGGCCGACGCGGATGATGTCGTCGGACTGCTGCCGCACGACGGCGTCGCATTCCGCCGGCGTGAGACCGAGCCGCAGCGGCAGTGCGTCCTCCCGAACGCCGCGGCTGGCTTCTTCATCCACCATCCATCGCAGGCGCTGCGCAGGCGTGGCCCCCGACGCGTCGAATGGCGGCGAACGCCGGAATGCCGGCGCTGGATCGGTCAGGACGCCGCCGCCGATGGTCGCCACGGGTGAGGCCGAGCGCAGCACGAAGCGGTCACCGCCGCGTGCGAGGAGCGGGTGGTCGAGCACCACGCGCACCGGAACCGTGACGCCGGGACGCACCGGCCCGCCGCGCGCCACCACGCGAGCCCCGACGTCGGACGTCCCGAGGTGCAGGCGCACGCGCGTGCGCGCGGTGAGCGTCACCGCCGCGTCGTCGAAGAGCACAATGTCGGCGCGCAGGCGGTCGTGCTCGGTCCATCCGTCGCCCGCCGCCACGAGCACGCCGCCACGCGACAGGGTGTCGCGCTCCGCACCGGCGAGCGCGATGGCGACCCGCTGCCCCGCCTCACCGGCATCGGCCGCATGTCCGTGCGTCTCCACGCCGCGCACGCGCAAGACGGCTCCGCCCGGGAAGGCGCGCAGCGCATCGTCGCGGCGCACGCGCCCGCTCCACACGGTGCCGGTGACCACCGTGCCAGTGCCGCGCACGGTGAAGACGCGGTCAACGGGCATGCGGAAGAGGTCGGTGGCATCGCGCGCCGGCACGGCCGCGGCCGCGTCGGCGAGCGCGCGCCGCAGGGCGTCGAGCCCGTCGCCCGTGCGCGCGGAGACGGCAATCACGGGCGCGTCGGCGAGCGCAGAACCTCCCAGCAGGGCGGCGACATCGTCTGCCGCCAGCGCCCGCATCTCGTCGTCCACGAGGTCCGACTTGGTGAGCGCCACGACGCCGCCGCGCACACCAAGCGCGCCGAGAATGGCGAGGTGCTCCCGCGTCTGCGGCATCACGCCCTCGTCGGCCGCCACGACGAGTAGCGCGAGGTCAATGCCGGCCGCGCCGGCGAGCATGGTGCGCACGAACGCCTCGTGCCCCGGCACATCCACCACACCGATCGTGCCGATACCGTCGAGCACCAGCGGCGCGAAGCCCAGCTCGATGGTGATGCCGCGGCGCCTCTCCTCGGGGAGGCGGTCGGTGTCCACGCCGGTGAGCGCGCGGACGAGCGCCGTCTTGCCGTGGTCAATGTGCCCGGCGGTCCCGAGGATCATGCGTCCACCTCGTGCCGCTCCCACGCGAGGAGCGCGCGCAGCGGGCGCCCGCCGTCGGTGAGGTGTTCCTCGAGGAACTCGCGCAGCAGGCGCTGGTGCGCCCGCACATTGGGTTCGTCGAGCGCGGGCGATGGCAGGCGGCCGAGCCACGTGCGGATGGCCGCGCGCGCCTCGGGCGGCAGCGTGCGCGCCCCGGGCGATTGCCGGGCACACGCTGGGCAGAGCGCCCCACCCGAGCGGTGATTGAAGGCGACCGTCGCCGCTGGTTCGATGGCGGCGTGGCACGACACGCATTCGTCGAGTGACGGCGCGAAGCCCAGCTCGGCGACGAGCGACCATGCGCCGCCGAGGGCCACGGGCGCCGCGGCGCCGGGCGGCGCGACCTCGAGCGCGTCGAGCGCGTCGAGCGTGGCATCGAGGAGACCGGGATCTTCCTGCTCCGGCGCGAAGCGCAGCAGCAGCTCGGCGATGGCGGCCGCCGCCGCGAAGCGGTCGAGCGAGGCCGCGAGCGCGGGGCGCGACCGGGTGGCTTCGAACCCGGTCAGCGTATGCAGGTCGCGACCGGACGTCGTCATCAGCTGCGCCTCGCCGCCGGCGAAGAGGTCGAGCGCCGCCCCGAACTTGCTGCGCGGACGCCGCGCCCCGCGCGCGATCACCGACACAATCCCCAGATCCCGCGTGATCAGCCGCACAATGCGCGACGTCTCGCGGTAGTCGAAGGCGTGCAGGACAAGGGCGTCGGTGGTGACGAGCGGCATCGGGGACGATTGAGGATCAGGAATTCGGATTGCGACTGTGGACTACGATGCCGGATTCCGACTGGCGATTGCCTGGTGCGGGCGGCGCTGGGGCCCGCCGCACCAGACAATCCCCTTGAAGATACCGCGGGCTACGGCTGGCCGATGGTGAGGCCGACACGCAGCGAACGCCCCGGTGCCCGGAAACCGAAGATGCCCTGATACTCGACGCCCGTGAGGTTGTCGCCGCGCAGGCGCGCCTGCACCGGCACTCGCGCACCTGGCCCGGTGAGCCGGAGGCTGGCCGACAGGTCCACGAGCGTGCGCGCGCGGAGCACGACCGGCTGCGCTGGCCACGCGGCGAAGTCGCGGTCGTGCGACGCTCCGGTGTACGCGGCGCCGACGGTGAAATCGGCGCGACCACCGACGGGGCGCGACAGCTCGACGCGCGCCGTGTGCGCCGGGCGGCGAATAAGCGGCTCGCCCCGCACGAAGGTTGCGCCGGCGCCCTCGTCAAATCCGGCGTCGGTCACGCGCGTGCGGGAGTAGGCGTAGGCAAGCCGCGCCCGTGTCGCGCCGCCGAGGCCGAAGGCTGCCTCTCCCTCGACGCCGTCGGCATTGGCGCCGGCGACATTCACATAGTTGGGGGCAAGCGGGCTCATCGTCCGTGCGTTGTACTGGATCAGGTCGCGAAACCGCTGCTGGTATGCGGTCACGCTCAGCGCGAGCGCGCCGACGATGCCGTCGAACGCCAGCTCCCGGCTGTGCGTGCGCTCGGGGGCGAGCGACGGGTTCCCGCGCACGTACCCGGTGGCGAAGTTCTCGAAGAAGCTGGGGGCGCGAAACGCCGTGCCCGCGGCGGCGCGCACGCGCCACGCCGCCGTCAACTGCCAGGCCGCGCCGAGGCGTGCGGTCCGGAAGGTGCCGAAGGCGCTGTTGTCGTCGAGCCGGGCGCCGAACTGGTAGCTCCCGCGGCCGAGCACGGTGCCGAGCGCCTGGACATAGAGGGCGCGATCATTGCGCGCGGCCACAAAGGAACCGGCGACGCGTCCGTATTCGCTGAGAGAGAGCGACGACGACCGCTCGTGGTCGCGTGAGGCTTCGGCGCCGATCGTCACCGCCTGCGTTGCGCCGGCACGCACGGTCGTGCGCACGTCGGCCGACCGGCGCGTCACGGCACCGTGGGAGTAGAAGCCATAGAAGCCCAGCGTGTCGGCGGCGGTGTCGGGGCCGTCGCTGCTGCGCGGCGTGTGTTCACTCGACGCGAAGGTCCACGCGGTGGAGACGCGGTCGCTGAACCGGTGCCGCCCCGACAGGGCCAGCGTGAGGCGACGGGAGCTGCTCTCCGCGTTGTGGTCGCCGATGGTGCCGTCCGACTCGGTCGGATAGTGATACGTCGCCGACTGCCATCGCGCCGAGAACGACGCCTCGGTGCGGTCGCCGGGCGCCAGGCGCATCGAAGCGCTGGCCGATTGGTTCCGCGTGGCGTTGTTGAACGGCAGGATGCCCGAGGCGGCGCGATCGGCCACGGCCGCGCTGAAGCCGACGGCGCGCCGTCCCGCGGACGCCGACAGCGCCGCCTCACGCTGGCCATACGAGCCGCCATCGAGCGACACCGCCGCACGGGGCGCGCCCACACCGGCCCGTGACACCAGCTGGATGACCCCGGTGACGGCATCGGCGCCGTACAGCACGCTCGCCGGCCCGCGCACCACCTCCACGCGCTCGATGTTGTCGAGCGTCAGCGCGCTCAGATCCAAGGCACCGCCCGGCTCGTTGAGCGGCACGCCATCGAGCAGCACGCGCACGTAGTTGGCCTGCCCGCCACGCAGGAACAGCGACGACTGCGAACCAATGGAGGAGCTCGTGACGACGGTGAGCCCGGGGACGAGTTGCAGCGCGTCGCCGAGGCGCACGATGCCGCGCGCGCGCAGCGAATCGCCGGAGAGCACCGCCACCGTGGCGGGAGCGCGAACGGCGCTTTCCACGCGCGTGGCGGTGACGACGACCGGCGTGAGCGGGACGGACGTCGTCTGCGCGATGAGCGCGGAGGGGATGGCGAGGAGGAAGTAGAGGGGACGCATGGTTGGGGGAGAGATTTGAGATGAGAGAAGGGAGACGTGAGATGTGAGACGTGAGACGTGAGATGTGAGATGTGAGATGGCC
>JAJZRK010000161.1 GCA_021802745.1 bacterium | reverse complement strand
GGTGCAGTCGTACCCGTCGGTGGACGATCCCGGCGCGCGCGTCGCGATTGATTACGGGCTCTACGGCGTTCCCGAGACGTTCTTCCTCGACGCCAATGGCCGCGTGGCGTACAAGCACACCGGCCCGGTGACGCCGGGCGTGGTGCGCCTCAAGGTGGACTCGCTCATGGCGGCGGCCCAGCAGGCGGCGCCCGCCGCGGCCGGGGGCGACACGGCGCTGCCGGGCGCCAAGACCGGGGGTGCCAAGTGATCAACCATCGCAACGTCTCGCGAGCGTTCGTCGCACTCGCGGCGGCGCTGTCGCTTGCCGGGAGCGCGCTGTTCGCCCAGGCGCCCGAACTTCCGGCGGCGCCCAAGAACGCGCCGCAGGACAGCGGGGCGCTGCGCGTGCAGGTGCAGGGCACGCTGACCGACGCGCAGAAGAACGATCCGGCGCTCGAGGCGGCCACCAAGTCGGTGGCGTCGCAGCTGCGCTGCCCGGTCTGCCAGGGCGTTTCCATCCAGGACTCGCCCTCCGAGCTCGCACAGCAGATGCGCACGGTGGTCAAGGAGCAGCTCGCCGCGGGCAAGTCGCCCGACGAGGTGAAGGATTACTTCGTCTCCAAGTACGGCGAGTGGATCCTGCTCGAGCCGAAGGCGCGGGGATTCAACCTGCTGGTGTACGCGCTGCCCGCCGCGCTGGTGCTGGGTGGAGCGGTCTTCCTGGTCTTCCTCGTAAAGAAGTGGACGGCGGCGCCGGTCACCGTGAACTCCGCGCGCGGCGACGACGACTAGCGGCCGCCGCCGTCTTGCGTGGCGGCCCGGCGTGCATTGTGACGCGGCGCGCCGCGTGCGAACTTTGGGTCGACGCTTCCCCAGACGGTTGATGCTCGATCCTATCGAACACCTCGCCCGCGACGACAAGTGGTACCTGGGCGCCGGCGACGGCACGCTGTTCGCCCCGACGTATCCGGCCTGGCTCGAGACGCCGGGCTTCTGGGACGAGGCGACAGCTTACCAGTATGCGTTCGCGCCGCTCTTCACGGTGACGGTGCTCGACGCCGCCGGACGCGAGGTGAGCGCCCGTGCCGTCTCGCGCCGCTGGACGCCGGCCGACCTCACGGTGACGTATCGCCTGGAGAGCGGCATCACGGCCACGGAGGTGCGCACGGTCCACCCCGGGGGCGTCTTCGTCTCCGAGTGGCGCTTCGCCGCGTTCGAGCCGGCGCAGGTGCACCTCATCGCGTGGACCGCGCAGGACGGCGCCTCGGTGCCGATGGGTGAAGCCGCCTGGGAGGAGGGGGCGCTCGTCTTTCCGCGCCTGCTGAGCGACCGCCGGCAGCAGCCGCTGCGCGTGCGCGCGGAGCTCGCCTGCATCGGCGAGGCGGCGTCGTGGTCGGCGTCGCGCAGCGAGAAGAGCGCCCCGCAGCCGCTGTGGCGGCACACGCCATTCGTCGAGCAGTGGCGCCCGGGCGGCCTGCCGCGCGTCGTGCGCGATGAGGGGATCTCCCCGGACGGGCTGTTCTATGCAGCGGTGCATCGCCCGGTGGCCATTGGCTACCAGGGGGCGTCGGCCATCTTCGCGATGAAGATCACCGCCGCCGACCCGGCGCTGCCGGTGACCGATACGCCGCGCGGCGTACGGCCGTCGCACGGCACGATCGCGGGGGCGAGCCGGCGGCGCTGGCACGCCTGGTTCGAGCGCGTGCCGCAGCTGCGATGCTCCGACCCGTACCTCGAGACGTACTACTACTACCGCTGGTACGGGCTCTTTCTCAACGCAACCGCGGGCGGGCACGGCAACCACCGATGGCCCTCGATGTGCGAAGGCGTCGGTTTCTTTCACCAGCCCATCTCCTATTCGGCGCAGTGCCATGCCCGCGAGCTGCGCTGGCTCGACTCGCCCGAACACGCGCGTGGCGTGCTGCGCACCTTCTTCGGCCACCAGAGGGACGACGGCTCGCTGCACGGCCGCATTTACGCCAACCACCTGACGGGCACCGACTACTATCATGCCGATTGGGGCGGCGCGCTGATGGCCCTCGACGCCGCCTGGCCCGACGACGCGTTCATTGCCGAGCTCTATCCGGCGATGGCGCGCTTCGCCGAGTGGATGGTGCGCACGCGCGACGCGGACGGCACGGGGATGTTCGACGTCGTGGACCAGTACGAGACGGGGCAGGAGTACATGAGCCGCTATCAGGCGGTGGATCCCGATGCCGACCGCTACGGCTGGGAGAATCGCCTGCGGCTGAAGGGGATTGACGTCACCGTCTACGCCTACGTGCTCTTCCGCACACTGGAGCGCTACGCGCCGCGCGCCGGCGGCGACGCCGCGCGCTGGAAGCAGCTCGCCACGCGCACGCGCGACGCGGTGCGCGACGACATGTGGGACGCCAAGCGCGAGATGTTCTCCGACGTCCACCCGAAGACGGGGAAGCGCACCGGCGTCAAGGCAGCCGTCTGCTTCTACCCGTACTTCACGGACATCGTGGACGAGTCGCACCTGCGCGGGCTGCGCCATTCGCTGCTTGACACGAGGCAGTTCTGGACGCCGTTCCCTGTTCCGTCGTCGTCGCTCGACGACCCGCTGTTCAGCGCCGAAGCGGAGTGGAAGGGAAAGCGCCACGTCTGTCCGTGGAACGGGCGCACCTGGCCGATGACGAACAGCCATCTCGTCGAGGCGCTGGCCGCCGGCTCCCGGCTCGGCGCGCCGGCCATGCGCGAGCAGGCGGGCGACCTGCTCAACCGCTTCGTCCGGATGATGTTCCACGACGGCGACCTGCGCCGCCCCAACTGCTTTGAGCACTACAATCCGTTCACCGGCCATGCGTCGGTGTATCGCGGCATTGACGACTACCAGCATTCGTGGGTGGCCGACCTCATCCTGCAGTACGCCGCCGGCGTGCGTCCGCACGAGCACGGGGTGACCGTGGATCCGTTCCCGCTGGGCCTCGAGCAGCTGACGCTTACCGGCGTGCGCGTGCGCGGCCGCACGCTCGAGGTGCGCATCGTCGGCGACCGGTTCACCGTCATCGCCGGCGGCGACCGTTTCGAGTCAACGCTCGGCGATGCCGTGGAGCTTCCGGACTAGCGATGGCCGAATTGGCGATCACGAACCTCGTGAAGCGCTTCGCCGGCGGCGTGGTCGGCGTGGACGACGTCACGCTGACCGTCGGCGAGGGGGCGTTCACCGCGCTCGTCGGTCCGTCGGGATGCGGCAAGACCACGATGTTGCGGCTTGTGGCCGGGCTCGAGGAGCCGACGAGCGGTGCGGTGCGCATCGGGACGCGGGACGTGACATGGCTTCCGCCTCGCGACCGCGACGTCGCGATGGTCTTCCAGAATTACGCGCTCTACCCGCACCTCACCGTGCGCGAGAACATCGCCTTCCCGCTCACCGTGCGTCGCATGCCCGGCGCCGAGGTCACGCGCCGCGTGAAGCATGCGGCGGAGTTGCTCGAGATTGACGCGCTGCTCAGCCGCAAGCCGGCGCAGCTCTCCGGCGGCCAGCGCCAGCGCGCGGCGCTCGCGCGTGCCATCGTGCGCGAGCCGGCCTGCTTCCTGTTCGACGAGCCACTCTCGAACCTCGACGCGCAGGTGCGCGCGCAGACGCGCGCCGAGCTCGTGGCGCTGCACCGGCGGCTCGGTGCGACGATGTTGTACGTCACGCACGACCAGGTGGAGGCGATGACGATGGCGCAAACGGTGGCCGTGATGGCCTGCGGCCGCGTGCTGCAGGAGGGGGCGCCGATGAGCCTGTACCGGGATCCCGCTTCACTTGCCGTCGCCCGCTTCATCGGGTCGCCCGCCATCAATGCAGTGGCGGGGCGCACCACGGGCGCGCGGTTCGAGGGGGCGCTGTCGTGTGCGTCGCGCGCGGGCGCCTGCGCGGAGGCGGTGCTCGCCGTGCGCCCCGAACACCTGGTGCTCGGACCGGCCATGGATGCCTCACCGGCAACCGTGACGCTCGTCGAGCCCCTTGGCCCAGAATCACTGGTGCGCCTGCGCCTCCGGAGCGGAGAGGAACTGGTGGCGCGCGAGGCGGGCGAGGCGTCGTGCCGCGCCGGCGATGAGACGGGCGTGCGGGTGACCGCGGGCGAGGCACTCTTCTTCCGCGCCGCCGACGGCGCCCGGCTGGCGTAGCGTGCGACGCCACGCGTTGCGGTTCGTGGCGCTCGCCGCCGTCGCGCTGGCCTCGTGCCGCAAGGACGAGTCGGTGACGCTGCGCATCACCTCGTGGCAGAGCCCCGAGGAGAACGCCATTGACGCGGTGGACTTCCGGGCCTTCGAGCGGGCGCATCCGGGCGTGCGCATCGTCAACGACCCGGTGTCGGTGAACGCCGAGTATCGCGAGAAGGTGCTCACGTCCATTGGCGCCGGGTCTCCGCCCGACGTCTTCCTGCTCGACGGCATTGACGTGGCGGCCTTTGCCGCGCGCGACGTCGTGCTCGACCTGCAGCCGTTCGCCGAGCGGGTCGGCGTGCAGTTGGGGCTGTTCTTTCCGCAGGTCGTCGAGCCGTTCCGGGTGCAGGGCAAGCTGCTGGCCTTCCCGAAAGGGTTTTCGCCGATGGTCTACTACTACAACCGCGAACTGTTCACGAAGGCCGGGCTGGCGCTCCCGAAGAACGGCTGGACGCAGGAGGAGTTTCTCGCGGCGGCGCGCGCGCTCACGCGCGACACCGATGGCGACGGGGTCGTGGATCAGTGGGGCACCGTGCTCGATCGCCAGCTCTATGCCTGGCAGGCGTGGATCTGGGGCGCCGGCGCCGACATCCTCACGCCCGACGGCAGGCGCGCCACGGGCGCCCTCGACCAGCCGGCGGCCGAGCGCACCCTGACGCTGCTGACGGACCTGCCGCGCCGCGGGTACGCCCCGCCGCCGAGCGCGGCAGGCGGCGCGCTGGGCTTCGAGCAGCGCCTCTTCTACAGCGGAAAGCTCGCGCTGCTGACGAGCGGCCACTGGATGATCCCGAGGATGCGGCGCTATCTCGAGCAGGGGCGCGTGCAGCTTGGCGTCGTGTCGGTGCCGCGCACCGCGGGGCACCAGGTGCGGACGCCGCTCTTCGCGAGCGGCTGGGCCGTGCCGTACAACACCCCGCATCGCAAGCTGGCCGTGGAACTCGCAGCCTGGATGGTGCGCGCGGAGGCCCAGCGGCGGCGCGCCGCGTCGGGGCTCGAGATTCCCACGCTGATGCCCGTGGCCTACGCGTCGGCGTCGAGGGACGCCACCGGCATGGAAATGGACTTCCTCTGGCAGGTGCCGTACGGCGGTGTGCCCTGGGGGGCGCGGGTGGCGCAGTACCGCGAGATCGAAAAGACGATGATGGACCTTATTGACCGCGTGGTCGTGGATCACGTGTCGGTGCCGACCGCGACACGGGAAGCAGCGGCGATCGTGGACGGCGCGCTCAGCCGATGACGGCCGCCCACCGGCGCGCCGCTCTGCTCGTGGCGGTTCTGTGGGCCGCGGCGAGCGGCGGCGTGACGTGGCACGCGCTCCAGCGCACCGACCGTGCGGCGCGCAGCCGCGAGGCGCTCGCCCAGGCACTCGCGCAGCGCGGCGTCGCGCCGGTTCCTGCATGGCCACGCGGGCTGAGTGCCCGCGACTCGGCCGCCGTGCGCTCGGAGGAAATGCCGCTCGTGGTGCGCGCACCAGCGGGCGAACTCGTCACCGCGCCCGTCAAGGACGCGGACGACTGGGACATCATCGGCGTCGCGGCGGTGCGCGAGCGCGCCGGCGAGCAGCGAGTGGCGGTGCTCGCGCCCTTGGCAGCGGCGTGCGTCGTGCTGGCGGTGCTGCTGCTGGTGGCGGCGGGGTCAACAGCAGGGCCTGCGGCCGCGCCGCCCGGTGCGGCGGCAGGGCGCCGGCGTGGGCGGGTGGCCATGCACGCCCTGGTCCCGGCGGTCGCCGTCGTGGTGGTCGGCTCGCGGCTCGAGGCCGCCGAACGTGCGCTGGCGTCAACGGCCGTGCTGCCGCGCGGGGCGGCGCGCTTGGCGCTGGCCGCGCCGTCGCCGGGTTTCACGCTCCTCGTGCTCTCGCTCCTCGCCGCCGCGTACGTGCTGGCGCACTGGGTGATCACGTGGCACGACGCCACCGCCGACCGCCCGGCGCGGGTGCGCGAGACACTGGGGGCGTGGGGGTTCATTGCGCCGAGCCTGGCCCACCTGCTCGTCTTCACGATTGCTCCCGTCGGGTTTCTTTTCTGGATCTCGGTGCACGACTGGGACCTGCTGGCGAGCGACCGGCCGTTCGTCGGGCTGGCGCACTTCCGCGAGATCGCCGCCGATCCGCTCTTCTGGCGGGCGCTGCGCAACGGCCTCGTGTATGCGCTCTACGTGCCGGCAACGATGGTCGCCGCGCTGGGAGCCGCGCTGCTCCTCGACCAGCGCCTGCGCGGCATCAAGCTGCTGCGTGTCGTCGTCTTCCTGCCGTACGTGGCGTCCACCGTGGCCGTCGCGCTCGTCTGGCAGTGGCTGCTGCACCGCGACTTCGGGTTGCTGAACGCGGCGCTCGCCGCGGTGCACCTGCCGCGCGTGGACTGGCTCGGCAACCCGGCCACGGCGCTGCCGGCGCTGATGCTCGTGAGCGCGTGGGGCCAGCTCGGGTACATGATGATCGTCTACCTCGCTGGTCTGCAGGCGATCCCCGCGTCGCTGCTGGAGGCAGCCCGGCTCGACGGCGCCGATGCCTGGCAGCGCTTCCGCCTGGTGGTCTGGCCGATGCTGCGTCCGGTGTCCACGTATCTGCTGCTCACCGGGATCATCTGGTCGTTCCACGGCTTCACGCTCGTGTATGTGATGACCGAGGGCGGGCCGGCGCACGCCACCGACGTGCTCGTCTACCGCATCTACCAGACGGCGTGGGAGTTCCGGCGCTTCGACGTGGCGGCGGCGATGAGCGTCGTGCTCTGCGCGCTGCTGCTCATGCTCACCGCGCTGCAGTGGCGCACGGTGAAAGGGGAGTCCGTTGATGCCTGAACCGCGCATGCAGACGGGGAGGGCCGACCGTGCCTGAGCGGCGCGCGCGGCGCGTCGTCGGCTACGCGGCGGCCCTCGCGCTGGCGCTCACCATGGTCGCGCCGTTCCTGTGGATGCTTTCCACGGCCCTGATGGACGAGTTCGAGGTGTACCAGGCGCCGCCGCCGCTCCTGCCGGCGGCGCCGCGCTTCGCCAACTTCACCGAGGCGCTCACCGCGCTCCCCTTTGCCCTCTATTTCCGGAACTCGCTGATCCTCGCCGCCGCCACCGTGACGGGGCAGGTGGTCACGTCGGCGATGGCGGGCTACGCGTTCGCCCGCCATCGGTTCGCGGGGCGCACGCCGCTCTTCGCGGTCTACCTGGGCACGCTGATGATTCCCGGCATTGCGCTGCTCGTGCCGCGCTTCCTCCTCGTGGACGCGATGGGGCTCGTGGACACGGTCGCCGGACTTGT
>JAJZRK010000160.1 GCA_021802745.1 bacterium | reverse complement strand
CGCGCGTAGCGCGCGCCAGACGTCCCGAGAATTTCGCGGGACCGACCCCCGTGAGATGCGCGCTTCGCGGCGAGCGAAATCAGTGCGGCAGAAAGACCGTCAGCAGCGCGTACGCCCCGCACCCCGCGAAGAAGAAGGCGTTGTGGTGCCACCCGCGCTTGCTCTGGAACTCCGGGATCAAGTTCGACGCGCCGACGTACAGCGTCACGCCCGCCGAGAGCGCCAGGCCGTGCGTCGCGATGGTCGAGGACAACCCCGGCGCGAGCCCGCCGAGCAGCGTGGCCACGCCGAGCGCCGTCGCCGCCAGCAGCGCCGCGCGTCGGCTCCCTCCCGCGGCGAGGAAGAGCGACGAAATCGCGAAACCTTCCGGGAGCTTGTGCAGCACGATCGCCGCGAAGACCAGCAGCCCGAGGTGCGTCGTCACCGCGAACGACGTGGCGATGGCGACACCATCCACGAACGTGTGCAACGTCAGCCCAATGAGCGCGGACACCCCCACCGACTGCTCCACCGTGTGCGTTTCGGCGCCGAAATGGAAATGGCGCACGAAGACGTGCTGCGTGAGGTGCACGAGCACGAAGCCGAGCAGAATCACCCACGCCGCGCCGGCGCCGCCGCTCTCCAGCGCCTCGGGGCAGAGGTCCACAATGGACACCGCAATCAGGAAGCCGGCCGAAAAGGCGAGGACGAACTCGAGCGAGCGCGCTTCCCACTCGCGCCGCGACAACACCACGGCGGCGCCGGCAACGTTTGCCAGCGCGGCGACCACAGTGAGGAGGAGTGCCAGGGACACGCGTTACGCCAGGTGGTGAGAAAAGGACACGCCTTACACTAACCTGAGCGTCAAGCGCTCGGCGGTCTTCTCGATAGCCGCCACCAGTTCAACGGCGCCGACAAACTCGTCGCGCTTCACGCTCCACCCCCGCGGCGGCACCTCATCCACCTGCTCCAGCCCCGCCCCGACGAGCAGATAGACCCACCGGTCGGTGCGGCTGTAGATCCACAGGTCGAGCATCGGACTCAGCACGAGCTGGTCCTCCGCCGAGTAGACAGCCAGCTCCACGCCTCCGCTCGCGACCAGCGGCACCTTGAGCCGGCCGATCGTATCGCGCACCTCGGGGAGGCTCAGCCCCTCGCCCACGAAGCGCCGCTTGCTGCGCAGGCACTCGATGGAGCAGTCCACCACCGCAGGCAACTGCTCGGCCAGCGCGTGCAGCAGTTCGACGCACTGCTCCATCCCCGCCCCGACGCGCACCACCTGCAGGCCGTTCTCCTCGCGCGCGCTGAACACCGCCTCGCCGGCGCGGAAGCGTTCGGCGACGCGGGTGGGGGTGGCGCGGTGGCGGAAGAGCATCGGGTCAGCCCTCGTGCTGTTCGAGCCATTCGACGTCCACCAGGTCCTTCGTGCGACCCGATGCACGCTTGTTCGCGAGCAGGTGCTCGCGATCGAGTATCGGCATCACGACGTCGCCCATCGCGATCGTCAGCCGCGCCGCGTACGCCGAGTCAAAGTCTACACCGGAAATGGACATCAGGATGTCCACGCGAACCGGCTCAACGCCCACTTGCACGCGCATGTCGGGATTCAGCAGGTCCTGTCGCGTGGCGACGTGCCGAGGGGCGCCGAATGCCGCCAACGCCTTGATCACCCGTGTGGCATTCTCCGGCGCCCTGCGGATCCAGAGATCCAGATCCATCGTCGCCCGAGGCAGCCCATGTCCGGCGAGCGCGTACGCTCCCACCACGAGGTATTCGACGCCTGCCTGATTGAACGACTTCAGGATGTCGCGGAACTCAGGCTCGAGCATCGGCGGCCGTCGTCGCGAGTTCGTGCGCGGTTCTCGAGAGCGGTCGCACGGCCGCGATACGCTCGGCCATCGGCAGGTGCAGCGTGTTCGGCGGCTCGTCAGCTTCGTGCGGCACGACCCGTACGGTCATGTGGCGGCGCCGCGCCCGGCGTTCTTCCGCCTCCGCCAGCGCCTGCTCGAGCACCGCCATCATCGCCATGCTCACGAGCCCGCCAATGGGCTGGCCGTCCTTGGTCACGTACACGCGCATCTTCTCGGCGACCTTGAACGTCCCCGGCAGGTCACGCTTGGCCTCGGTGGTCGTGACGACGGCGGCGCCTGGCTGTTTGATGACGAGCATCGGGCCCCTCTCTGCCAAGTTAATGACTTTATAACATACCTTTAAAATACCCACGCCTTCGTCTCCAGTCAATTGGCGCGGATGAGCCGCTCCTGATCGTGGCGCGGGCGGGATGCTCTCCATCGGCAGACGGATAGATAACTTGCCATGTTACTTGTTTGTATTATATTACGTTACATCATAAGCGGATTACGTTATATGACCACGGTCAGCAGGTACCTTTCCGAGATCGGCCGACGCGGGGGTCGCAAGAGCCGTCGCTCCCTCGACCCTTCCACGGCGCGGGATATGGTGCGCGTGCGCGAGGCTCGGCGCGCGTACAGGAAGTTCTACACGATGTGCTTCTGGTCGTATCGCCGCGATCTGCAAATCACTTCCGCCGATGTGTCGTGGGTGGCCGCGCAACTCAAGAAGCACGGCAACCCCGAAGCGTGGCGTGTGGGGGGCCGGTTATGCCATTAACGCCATTTCAGCACCAACTGCTCGCCGACCTCTCGACGCCGCCCAACGACGCCCGCTACCTGGCTGGCGGCGCCGCGCTGCACTTTGCCCCGAACTCCGCGCGGTTCAGCAACGACCTGGACTTCTTCCACGACTCCGAGGAGCGCGTGGCGCAGGCGTTCGCGCTCGACTCGGCGCTGCTGCGATCCCACGCCTACGACGTGACGACCGACATCAGCCAACCAGGCTTCATTCGAGCGACGGTCGCCCGCGCCGCCGAATCCACTCGGGTGGATTGGGCGCACGACTCGGCGTGGCGCTTCATGCCCTTGGTCCGCGACACCGCCGGCGGACTGCTGCTGCACCCGGTTGACCTGGCCGTCAACAAGGTGCTCGCGCTCGCCGGTCGTGACGAGCCCCGGGACTTCGTGGACATCCTCTTTGTGCACCGCCGCGTACTGCCCTTGGGCGCCACCGTGTGGGCGGCCTGCGGCAAGGATCCCGGCTTCACTCCGCTGCGATTGCTCGAGCTGTTGAAGCGGCGCGGCCGGTATCACCCGGAAGACTTCACTCGCCTGGACCTCGCGGAGCCGTTCGATCTCGTGGCGGCCAAGCACGCATGGTTGGCGGCGCTCGACGAGGCGGAAGCGTTCGCGCAGGCTAGTCCGGTCGAGGAGATGGGCTGCCTCTACTGGAACGCGGCGATGCAGCAATTCGTGATGCCGAAGCTCGGCGTCGCGCGCCCGTCAGCAATCACACCGCACTTCGGTCGGCCGTCGGGAGTTCTGCCGCGGATCACGACGGGAGATGGATTCGATTCGAGCGCGGAGCAACGCTAGGACCGCTTCTCCTGCATCGTGCGCGCCAGGTCTAGAAGCTGGGCGCGTGAATTCAGCCCAGGGTCAGCGACCACGGCATCGAGCAGTTGCCTGAGCGTCGCGCCGAGCGCGGGGCCCTTCGGAATGCCCGCCGACGCCAGGTCCTCGCCGTCTACCTGCAGGTCGCCGGTCTCAATGGGATCACGGAATGCGACGCGGATCAATCGGCGGTGTGCGCTGCACACCGCCGGGTGCAGGGGCAGAGGCAGGGTGTGGTGCGGGGGGGTTGGGGGGACGGCCGCCCGCCGCGCGCTCCACAGCGCGGCGTTGAGGCGCCACCAACTCGCCACGGCGGTGCGGCCGACTTCGGCCGCCCAGCGGCGAAGTTCGGCGTCGGTCACGCCGCCGTCGCGCACCATGGCGGCGTCCACCGCATCACCGAGGCGCGCGCGCGCCTCGGCGAGACGCGACACCCAGGCGATGTCGTGGTTGGAGAAGCGCAGCGCGCGCAACGCCTGCTCGGCGGCGCGCTTGTCATCGCCAAAGAAGAGCATCGCGAGACGCAGCAGCTTGCGCTCGGCGGCGCGCTTGCCCGTGGGCATGGGCAAGTAGTCGAGCGCGGCGAACCGTTCGGCCGGCGCGTCGTGCAGCGGCGGCACGAGCACGCGCAGCGCGTCGGCGTCGCGCCAGCGCGCGAAGGCCGCGCTCGGGCGCGCCACCTGCTCCATGGTCTTCTCGATCTCCTGCTTCACGCGCTCGGCGCTGAGCCGCGTGAGGTGCGGCGCCGAGTTGCAGATCGCCTTCCACGTGGCCGCTTCGATGGTGAAGTCGAAGCGCGACGCGAAGCGCAGCGCGCGCAGGGCGCGCAGGCGATCCTCCAGCATCCGCTGCTCGGGGTCGCCGACGGCGCGCACGATCTTCGCGCGCAGGTCCTTGCGCCCGTTGAACGGGTCGAGCAGCTCGCCCGTCTGCGGATTGTACGCGATGGCGTTGATGGTGAAGTCGCGCCGCGCCAGGTCCTCCTCGAGCGACGCGCCAAACTGCACCTCCGCATGGCGCCCGTCGGTCTTCACGTCCTGACGGAACGTCGTCACCTCGTGCAGCCGCCCGTTCGCGTCGAGCACACCCACCGTGCCAAACGCGATGCCCACCGGCACGGTGCGCCTGAACGTGCGCATCACCTCGGGGGGCGTCGCACTCGTGGCGATGTCCCAGTCGAGGTGGGCATGGCCAAGGAGCGCATCGCGCACGGCGCCGCCGACGCACCAGGCTTCGAAGCCGGCGCGGCGGAGCCTGGCGGCGATTTCCAGGACTTCGGGAGGAGGGGTGAGGCGGGACAATTGGAGAGACGGGGGCGGGTGCAGGGGTTTGGTGAGGGGGGAGGAGTGGAGGGAGGGGGGAGGAGGGACGAGGGGGAAAGTAGCGCTTTCCAACCACTTCTGGGGAGGAAATGCCCCGTCTCGCGGCGCGATGATGACGCTGTTGGGAGGGTCGTGCGCAATACTCGGTTGCGACGATCCCTGACGAGAGACTGGCGATGCCCGATACTTCCGCGACTGCCCTTTCGCTTGCAGGTTCCGACGATCGGTGGTTACATTGTAATCACCGACCGGAGGGTTCCGTGAAAGCACGACTCGTTCGCATTGGCAATTCACGCGGGTTGCGCCTCGCCAAGCCGCTGCTGGAGCAGCTCGGCTTTCAGGACGAGGTGGAACTCGAGGCGCGTGACGGTGCGTTGATCGTGCGGCCGGCCCGGCGGCGTGTGCGGGTCGGGTGGGCCGCGGCGGCGGCGAAGCTCGCCGCACGCCACGACGGACTGCTGGATGACGTCACGCCGACGCGCTTCGACGACGAGGAGTGGGAATGGCGGTAGCCGTCGGGCCGCGGCGCGGTGACGTCTTCCTCGTGCAGCTCGGTCCCACACTGGGCAGCGAGATCCGAAAGGCGCGCCCCTGCCTCGTGGTCTCCCCGGACGAACTGAACATCGCGATGGCGACGTTCATCGTCGCGCCGCTGACGACCGGCAGTCACGCGTATCCGTTTCGCGTGTCCTGCCGCTTCGCCGGGAAGGACGGCCACGTGGTGCTCGACCAGGTGCGAACGGTGGAGCGCACGCGGTTCACGAAACGCCTCGGCCGCCTCTCCGAGCCGACGCTGCGGAAGGTGCTGGGGATACTGCGGCAGATGTTCGCACCGTAGTTCACCGCTGGCTCAATTGCTAATCACGCTTGACGTTATTAACGCATCGCGTTACTATCTTCGCTCGCCTGGGCATTCGCGTAAACGACAAGTTCCGCAGCTGTTTCCGTTGGACGGCTGCCGGTCCCGCCGAGGTCGAGATTGTTGACTATCACTGAGCGGGAGAACGGACCATGAGACGCCACAAGCCGGTGACGCCTGGAGAACTGCTGGCGGAGGAGTTCCTCCTCCCGCTTGGCCTCACGAAGTACCGCGTGGCGAAGGAAATCGGCGTCCCCGCGCAGCGCCTCGGCGAGATCGTCGCCGGACGGCGCGCGATCACGGCCGACACGGATCTTCGGCTATGCCGCTTCTTCGGACTCTCGAACGGCTACTGGTTGCGTGCGCAAATCGCGTACGACACCGAAGTGGCAGAGCGAGCAATCGCGGCGGCGCTGAAGCGCATCAAGCCCTGGGTCAGCAGCGCCGCGTAGCGTTCGACGGCGGGCCGCTACACCGCAACCCGCGCCGCAATCTCCTCGCCGATCGCCAGGCAGGCCGTCGCCGCCGGACTAGGCGCGTTGAGCACGTGCAGGGCGCCGGGACGCTCGACGAAGTCGAAGTCGTCCACGAACGTGCCGTCGGGCTTCATGGCCTGCGCGCGCACGCCCACCGGCCCCGGCAGCAGGTCGTCGCCCGTCACCTCGGGGACCAAGCGCTGCAGCGACTGCACGAAGACCTGTTTGCTCAGCGACCGCCTCAGTTCGAACACGGTCATCCCGGCGTACTTGGCGATGAAGCGCCAGAGTCCGGGGAAGGTGAGCGCCGAGGCCGCGTCGCGCGGGTTGAACGCCCAGCGCTTGTACCCTTCGCGGTCGAGCGCGAGCACAGCGTTTGGGCCGCACTCCACGCCGCCGAGCGCAAGCCGAGTGAAGTGCACGCCGAGGAAGGGGAAGGCCGGGTCCGGCACGGGGTAGATGAGTCCCTTCACCAGGTGCTGCCGCTCGGGCTTGAGCACGAAGTATTCGCCGCGGAATCCGACGATGCGCGTGCTCGGCCGCTCGCCGGCGAGGCGTGAGACGCGGTCGCTGTGCAGGCCGCCGCAGGTGACGATGTAGTCGCAGGAGACTTCGCGCGCGGCGCCGTTGGCGCCGGCGCTCGCGCCGCTCGACGTGCTGCCAGAGGCGCCAGCTGCGCCGCCGCCGAGTTGCACGCGCCACCCTGCCCCGTCGCGCGTGATCTGCGTGACGGGCGCGTTGGCGCGCATCTCGACGCCGGCGGCCGTGAGATCCTCGACGAGCGCGTCCACGACGCCGCGATAGTCCACGATGCCCTCTTCGGGCACGTGCACGGCGGCGACCACGCGCACGTGCGGTTCGATCTCGTGCGCTTCGGCGGCGGAGAGCCAGCGGAGGCCGCGCAGGCCGTTCTGCTGGCCGCGCTCGAGGAGCGCCTTGAGGCGCGGCACTTCGTCGTCACTCGCGGCGACGACGAGCTTGCCGCAGACATCGTGCACGATGCCGCGCGCACGGCAGTAGTCGGTCATCTGCGCGAGGCCGCGGCGGACGACGCGGGCGCGGGCGGAGCCGGGTTTGTAGTAGAGGCCGCTGTGCAGGACGCCGCTGTTGTGCGTGCTCTGGTGCGCACCCCACTGGGGTTCCTTCTCGACCACGACGAGGTCGGCGCGCGGATACTTGGCCCGCAGCGCTCGCGCGGTGCCCAGGCCCACAAGCCCGCCACCAACGACGACAATTTTCATGCTGGTTCTTCTCGCGGCGCAGCGCGCGTCGTGGCGTGCCCGTCCGCGCGAAATTCTCGGGCCTGACTGG
>JAJZRK010000159.1 GCA_021802745.1 bacterium | reverse complement strand
GCGGTCACGCGCGGCAGAGACGCGTACGCGCACAGCGGCGGACGCCTCGTCGCCACCCTGGTGTATGGCTGCGAGGGCGACCGGCGCGACGGTGACGCGCAGGTCGAGCCGATCGGCGAGCGGCCCTGAGAGCCGCGCGCGGTAGCGCGCGATGTAGTTGGCGCAGCAGATGCACGCGGGCCCGTCGGTGCCGGCGCGTCCGCAGGGGCACGGGTGTGCCACCAATTTGCCAACTAATCACCCTCAAGACCCCTAAACCCATTCCTGGCTATGTCTTAGAGCCAACAACGGTAGGCGAGCACTTGAGGAATTGGAGGCTGGAAGCTGGACTGAAGCAGAAAGAAATGGCCGTACGGCTGGGTGCTGACCCGCTGACAATCGTGAACTGGGAACTGAACAACACCGCGATTGAAGTACGCTTCTATCCCGCCATCATCGCCCTCTTGGGCTTCAATCCGCTTCCTGAAGGCCGAACGCCGGGCGAACGGATACGGAGAGCGCGGCTGAGCCGCGGGCTATCCAGGAAGCGACTGGCGGCCTTGGCCGGGATCGACGAAGGGACAGTCGCGAAGATCGAGGCTGATGCACCCAGCCCGCAACTCGGGCCAAGGAGGGCCGTCCTGCGGGTACTCGGGTCAGTTGAATAGACCTTCCTATTAAACCAAGGAGCCAGTGACCCCAAGCGGATCGCTGGCTCCCTCTTCGTACACGCTCCTGCCTGGCTGTTTCGACACTCCCACGAACTGCTGTGGTCGTCCGCGGGCCTTCCACTCGTCGCAATGTTCGACTGATTCCGAGCCACAGTGCTCCGGACTCACGAGTCCCCGAGGGAGCTCGCGTCAAGGATTACCCCTCCCCGCGCTACAGTCGGACTACCGAATCGCTTGGCCCGCCTGTCTATTCCCGTCTTCCATCCGCGTTGGCGGTTACTCTGCAAGACCGGACGACCGTCTTCTGTTCTACTGCAAACGCGAACGCTTCTACTGCTTCTTGTACCTAAGAAACTCTCGGTACGTCCCATCCACGCTGTAGAGCGTTATGATGTATCCCGGCTCAGCCTTGATCGGCGCGGCTGGTCCACTTTGGCCCGATAGCGCAAACGACAGGTCATTGCCCCCATTCGACGCCCAAGTGCCAGACGCTGTGTCGTGAAACGTGGAGCACGTTCCGAGCACGCAAAGAGTACCATGCCGAGTCGAAGCGAGCGACCCGGTCGAACGCAGAACCAAACGCGCGGAATCGAGCTCCTCTCGCCCAGGAACGGTGGCTGCTGGAAGGGGCTTGCCCATCACCGAGACAAGTTGGTACTCGCCCGCAATCTCATCTGGGCCGAGCACTGATGACGACGCGGAACACCCAAAGCTGAGTTGAATGACGAGTCCCAGCACGCCTAACGGGAATCTCCTCTGCTTCAACATGGTTCCTCCGATATCAGGAGCTGACCGAGGCGGCCGACTAGTTACTGTTGCTCGGAGTCCAGCCCCACCAATCACCGTCAGTATACTGATCGATGTAGAGGGTGTAGCTCGAGTTCATCCAGCAGTTCCCGCCCTGCACTCCGCCGTAACTCCGGATCGCCGCTGTAGGCGGAGTCCACGATCCGTCCGGACGCCGCACGTTCATGCCAATCGTGCGAATCGAGGGCAGGGAAATGCAGGCGCCCCCATTGTACGTGCCCTGCATATACTGGGACTCATGCATCGACCAGCCAGTGGACAGCCCGAAACCGGTTCCTTCGATCGACAGCATCAGATCATAGTAGCCGGTGCTGTAATTGTACAACAAGACTCGCCACGTGTCGTACGAATACGGAACCCCAGCCGGATTGTCCGCATAGACAACGGCGTAGTACTTAGCTCTCAAGTTGCCCCACTCATCCGTGACATTGCGAACGTACTTGTTCTTGAAGGTCGTACTAAAGCTCCAGAAGTTCACGAAGCTGTTTTGATGGCACCAATCCCAGATGCCTAGTCCGTCGTTGAAGGACTGTCCAAAGTCCGAGCCTCTCCAGTGAATCGTCGTCAGTTCGACGCAGGATCCGCCACCAGGCATCAATGTCGGCGCGTACACAAGAGCGCCGCTCCAGCCGGCAGGGATGTTGACATCCTCCCTCACGTCCATCAGGCCATATATGCCCCGGGTGTCCGAATTGAGGAAAATGCCCGCCCACGCATCCGTTCCACTGGGTGCGGGGTAACCCATTCCATGTCGGACGACGTTGATTCTGGGATATGACCGTCCCTTCTGGGCCGGAATCCCGCGTTCTCCAGATTGGGCCGGCCGCCCATGTTTCGTGAACTGATACGGCTCCGGAAGGCGATCGACAACTTCTCCAACCGGTACTGGTTGGCCGTACGGAAGGTACCGTCCCTGCTCGATGTTGCGTTCAACTACCGATTTCGCCGAGGTATTCGCTCTGCTTCGGATCTGTTCAACGGCCCCAGTCGGAGTCGCTTCGTCGCGACATCCCGTTGAAGCGAAACCCAGCGCAGAGGCGAGAGCGAGAATAGGTACGATGCGCCCTCTCAGTGCGTGCTGCGAGCTGTTCAACATTCTCCGTTCCTCCTGAGGGTACTGGATACGCACATCGGTCGCGATCACGCCGACCCGCGGAGTTCCCGCCACGAGCTCCGCGTGTGCCGCACTAAGTCTGCGTGCGCACCTGGTTCCAGCGTGTAAGGCGGCCGCATCACCGCTTTCGCGGACCGCGCGCACCTAAGAACGATGAAGCATATGGTGACCCGCCGTAATAGTCACACTACTGACACACTGTCAGGCGAAATCTGGTCGGCTGATGTAATGCAGGCCGGCGATCGTCGTCGCCGACCGTTCGTAGTCCCGGGTTTGGCGGAGAAGACGAGCCATCCAGGCAAAACTGCGCTCGAAGACCCGGTGCCGCCGCAGCAGCAGACAGATGCAGGTCAGCTTCTGACCTCGCACCCTGCATTGATTGCACATGCCCTCCGTTTCAGGCGGTCTGTGCGGGCCGTATGGTTCGTGTGTGGCTTGATTGCACCACGCCCTCGATTTCGATACTTCACCCGCGCGCGGCGTCTCAACCGGGTTTTCATCTTCCAGTGACGCCTCGTTAATCGCCCCGCTGTCCAGCAACGCGCACTCGACGTACCGCGCTCGGCCTCACGCCCAGTTACCCTGTGCCCGCTACGTTACGTTACGTCACGCTATTAATGGCGTCGAGGCTAGCATCTTGCGGCGAGGCGGCGAAGTCTTCGGGCCCTCAGGCGCCGCGGAATCGCAGGGCCTCGGCGACCGCGTCGCGGCTCACCGCGCCCAGTCCGTCGAGATCCGCAATCGTGCGCGCGACTCGCAGGACGCGCGCGTACCCGCGGGCACTGAGGCGCAGCCGGTCGGCCGCCGCGACCAGCCAGTCGTGCGCTTCCGCGCTCACGCTGTGCGCGCTACGCAGCGTGCGCATCGACGCCTGCGCGTTGGCGTGCACGCCGGGTGTCGCGGCATAGCGTTCGCGCTGCCGTTCGCGCGCCGACACCACCCGCGCGCGCACGGCGACCGAGGATTCGCTGCCCGTGCTCTGCATCAGAGAGAGTGCCACGGGAGATACCGTGACGCGCAGATCCAGGCGATCGGCGAGCGGTCCGGAGAGCCGCGCGCGGTAGCGCGCGATGTCGTTGGCGCCGCAGGTGCAGGCGGGCCCATCGGTGCCGGCGCGTCCGCAGGGGCAGGGGTTGGTGGCGGCGACGAGCATGAAGCGCGCCGGGAACGCCACTGCGTGCGCGGCGCGCGCGATGATCACGCGTCCGTCCTCGAGCGGCTGGCGCATCGCGTCGAGCACGTAGCGCGGCAGCTCGAGCAGCTCGTCGAGGAAGAGCACGCCGGCGTGGGCGAGGCTCACCTCACCGGGGCGCGGACCGCTGCCGCCACCGATGAGCCCGGCTTGGGAGATGGTGTGGTGCGGCGCGCGAAACGGCGGCTGGCGCCCCGGAATGGTGCCGGCGGGGAGCACGCCACCGATCGAGTGAATCGCGACCACTTCGAGGTGTTCGTCAGGCGTGAGCGGCGGCAGGATGCCCGGGAGCCGGCGTGCGAGCATCGTCTTCCCCGCACCCGGCGGCCCCTCCAGCAGCAGGTTGTGCGCGCCGGCGGCGGCGATCTCGAGCGCGCGCTTGGCCATCCCCTGCCCCGCCACGTCGGCGAGGTCGAGCGACGCATCGAGTATCGGTGGCGGCGCGGCCGCCAGCGACGGAGGCACGAGCCGCCCCGCGCGCAGGTGTTCCACGAGCGTGGCCAGCGTCGTGGCGCCGGCGAGCGGCGCACCGCTCACGAGCGACGCCTCGCCGCCGTTGACGTCGGGGAGGACCAGCGCGCGATAGCCGCGCCGTTGCACGAGCCGCGCCATCGAGAGCGCGCCGCGAATGGGGCGCACGGTGCCGTCGAGGCCGAGTTCGCCCGCGACGCAGAGCCCCTCGACGCATTCGGCGGGGATCTGGCCGCTCGCGGCGAGCACGGCGAGCGCAATGGGAAGGTCGAAGGCGGTGCCGGTCTTCACCTGGTCGGCGGGACTCAGGTTCACGGTCGTACGTCGCGCGGGGACTTCGAAGCCGGCGTTGACGAGTGCGGACGAGACGCGCTCGCGGGCTTCCTTCACCGCATTCGACGCCAGCCCGACGATGGACCAGGCGGGAAGGCCGCGGGCAACATCGACTTCGACGAGCACGGGGTGGGCGTCGACGCCCACCACAGCGGCCGATTGGACAGAGGCGAGCATGCGGAATGCTGCTCGTCCGCTCCGGCAGCGCCGTCACCGAATTCGCGCACCCCGCGTCAGAGCATCGCGCTCGGCGCTGCGACCGCGGGAAGCCGCACGGTGACTCGACCGGCCTTCCCCTCGGCGCTCTCCACCACCATCGTCCCGCCCTGACTCTCGATGACCTCCTGCACCGTCGACAGGCCAAACCCCTCGCTCACCTCGGCGGGGAGCGTCGCAAACGACCACGCGTCCGCGTCGCGAACGCCGGCGGACGACAAGGCGACCCGGACATCGGTGATTGACACCCTCACGAACGCGTCGCCGTCGCGCCGCGTCCGCAGTATCAGCGTGCCGCCCTGCGGCAGCACATCCACGGCATTCAAGCAGACGGTGAGCAGTGCGTGGCGGATGGCCTCGCCGTCGCCGTGGATGCGCGGTAGACCGTCTTCGAGGTCGGCCACGATCTGCACCTTCTGCAGCGTGGTGCGCGAGAGGAGCGTCGCCTCGTCGCGCAGCAGGGCATTCAAGTCCACCGTATCCCGCACGGCCTCCCGCGGCCGCGCCAGCTCGAGGAGCTGGCGCAGGCTCTCCTCGCCGCGCACGCAGGCGTCCTGGATGAACTGGAGATTCTCGTGCGCCGCACTCCCCGGCGCCGTGTCGAGCTGGGCCAGTTCCGCGAGCGCGAGAATCGCGGTGAGCGAGTTGTTGAGGTCGTGCGCCATGCCGCTCGCCAGGCGGCCGACACTCTCGAGCCGCCGCAGGTGACGGAGGTGGCTCGCCAGGCGAGTCCGTTCCTCCTCCATCCGCGTGCGCGCCGTGATGTCGTCGGCCGTCACCAGCAGGCACGGCACGTCGTCGATCGTGACGGCCTCGGCGGAAAGCAGCATCGTCCGATCCACGCCGCCGCGCGCGCGAACGGATAGCGAGTAGTTCTTCACCCGCCCATTCCGACGGATGATCTCAAGGAGCGTGACGCGCTCGGCGTGCTGCAATACGCCGAGTTCCGCGAGGGTGTGTCCAATCAGCTGGTCGCGGGGATAGCCGAGCACCTCGCAATAGCGGTCGTTGACGTCGAGCAGTTCGCCGGTCTCGAGCGTACTGATGGCCATCATGAGCGGGCTCCCCTCGAACGCCTTGCGAAACCGCTCCTCGCTGGCCCGCAGTGCGGCGATCGCCTCGCGCTGCGCCGTCACATCCACGAACATCGCGATCGCCGCATAGGGCTGCGGCGAGTTGGAGAGCCGCATCGGAATCGCGGAGACGCTGAGCCAGAGGGTGCCGGCAGGCGCGTCGCGCCGCAATCCGAGCAGCACCTCGCCCACCGTCACGCCCGTGCGCAGCGCCACGAGGGCCGGCTGTTCCGCGAGCGGCATCGGCGTGCCATCCTCACGCACCACCTCCCACCGCGGGTGCAGGCGGGACGTCCCCTTCACGTGATCCAGCGCGACCGCGAGCAGGCGCTGTGCGGCGGCGTTGGCGTCCACGATCGCGCCGGTCGCATCGTGGAGGACCATGCCGTGCGGCGCGCTCTCGAAGAGCAGCGACCGGAGGCCGATGGCAGGCGAGGACCGCCGGGGGGCGGGCGGCAGGCGTGGTTCCGATGGCGTGTGTCTTGGCATGCCCCTCCCACGAAAATCGGCGCGCGACGGCCTGATGCCCCGTTGCCGCCCCCGCTACGCCCTCGGCGGGTTACATCACATGATGTCACGGCGCGGCCCCACTCGCAAGGCCGCGCCGTGCGGACTTACGGCGTGAAGGCCGCGTACCCCTGCGCGTGCAGGATGGCGCGCGCCGACGTGGCCGACATGGCGACCTTCACGAACGGCAGCACCTGGTCGCGCGGCACCTTGCGACTGAGCAGCGCCTGGCCGCAAACGATGATCTGCACGCCGGCCGCGTTCAGCGCTTCCAGCGTCGCCAGATTGGGGTTGTCCACGCCGTGCATGGCCCGATATCCGGCATTGGTCATGATCGAGAACGTCGAGCCCCCGTGAACAATGAGGGCGAGATGGATGCGCTTGCGGTCCACCCCGTCGCTCGTGAGCTGGACCAGCAGGCCGGCCGGTCGAGAAAGGCCGCCGACCTCGACGTCCGGCTTGGCCGGCGTCTCGGTGACGTCCCACACCACCTTGTACTCGGCAGACTTGTCCGCGTGGAACGTGACGTTCTCCACCGGGCGCGTCGCACCGAGTTTCTGAATGATCGCCTCGCCGGACTGCGCTGCCAGGCACGCCGGCATGGCAAGGGACAGCAGGGCCAGCGCGATGGCGCGGCGAGAGCTTCGGGTGTGCCTGTTCATCGTGTCACCTGGAAGTCGGGGGACTTGGGCGCCGCTCACGAGCAGTGCCCGCCTTTCTGAGTCTGACGCCTTGGCGCGCGCGGGTCAAGCAGGTGGGCATTCGCGCGGCGAATGAACGGCAACGTCTCACCGCGGAGGCACAGAGGACACGGAGCTTCACAGAGCACGGCAGCTTCCTCGTGGAACGACAGCGCGCCACGCGAAGCTCTGCGTGGCGCGCGCGGTTGCTCCGAGATTCGGGCTTACATCGGCTCGGCGTGCTGCGCCACCCACTTGGCCGCAGTGCCGCATACGGTGCAGGACGCCTTGCCCTGGCCGTAGAGCACGAAATCGGCCTCGATGCCGCACGATGGGCAGACGGCCTTTACCGTGCGCAGGCCGTCCGTGGACTCGCCAC
>JAJZRK010000158.1 GCA_021802745.1 bacterium | reverse complement strand
GGCGGGGAGGCGATGCGCGCGCTGGAAGCCGAGCGCACGGCGGCGGTCGCCGTCGGTGACACGGCGCAGGTGAGTGTCGTGAACCGTCGCATCGCCTCAGTGTCGCTGGAGCACTCGTTCGCCGGGCGGGCGGGGAAGCTCATCGAACCGGCCATTGCACCCCTCGGCTTCGACTGGCGCATCGGCATCGGCCTCATCACGTCGCTCGCCGCGCGCGAAGTGATGGTTTCGACGATGGCGACGGTCTTCAATCTCGAGAGCGGCCAGAACGACGTGCAACCGCTGCGGAAGATTCTGCGCGAAGCCGTGGATCCGCGCACCGGGCGTCTCGCCTATTCGCCGCTCACCGGGCTGAGTTTGATGGTCTTCTATGTGCTCGCCTGCCAGTGCATGTCCACCCTGGCCGTCGTGCGGCGCGAGACCAACTCGTGGCGATGGCCCATCTTCATGCTCGTGATGATGAACGTGATGGCGTGGACGGCGTCGTTCGTGGTCTACCAGGGCGGGCGGATGCTGGGGTACGGCGCATGACCGGGCTCGGGTGGCAGGATGTCGCCGTGGCCGCGATCGCCGTGGCGGCGGTGGCATTCCTCATCTGGCGGCGCCGACTCAAGAAGAAGCCCAAGCCCCAACTGGTCGGTCTGGGGCGCGCGCCCAAGCGTGCGGCCGGGCCGCCGGGCGCCAATGGCTGACCTCCTCGCCTTCCTCGACGGGCTGGGCATTCACTGCGAGCGCGTCGATCATCCTCCGGTCTTCACCATCGACGAAGTCGAGCGATTGGTCCCGCCGCTTGCCGGTGCGCCGACCAAGAACCTGTTCCTGCGCGACAAGAAGGGGGGGCGGCAGGCGCTCGTGGTCGTGGCCGCCCACAAGCCCGTCGACTTGCGCGCACTGGCCGCGACCACGGGCTTCGAGCGTCCGAGCTTCGGATCACCCGATCGCCTGAAGCGATGCCTCGGCATCGAGCCCGGCTGTGTCTCCCTGCTGGCGCTCGTGAACGACCCGGAACACGCCGTGGAGCTGTTCGTGGACCGGGATGTGTGGGCCGCCGAGGCCTTTCACTGCCATCCGCTGGTGAACACGGCGACGCTCTCGGTGCCGCACGAATCGGCCGCTCGCTTCCTCTCGGCGACGGGCCACGCATTACACCTGGTCACCATCTAACCATACGGACGTCGCGGTCGGCGCGCACGACGCGTGGCCCGCCGGCGGAGCCTGGCCGCACCAAGCGTGTTGCGCCGCGCCCCGGGTGCGCACAGCTTCGCAGAATTGCCCGTTCCGCCGCCCCCCGGTGTCTCGAGGACGAGACGGGGCTCCTTCACGCCGCCCACCCTCCGGAGGATCCATGAACGAGTTAGACGCAGCCGGTCCGATCTGCATCCTGACGCCGACGGGTATCATGTGCATGGAGTCGCCGCTCAAGTGGCATCTGCCGTTTGGCCACCCCTGCATCGACGAGCCGGTGCCCTCCGATCCGGAGAAGCGCGACCTGCGGGTGGCACTCATCGACGCCATTGCGGCGGCCTTCGACAAGACGGCGAAACACGCGGTTGTCACCGATGAGGAGCGTGAGAAGCACCGTACCATCGCCGCCATCGCGGTCTTCATCAATGAGGCGTCGCGCGTCTTCCCGGATCAGCACTTCGATCCGCGCGGGCCGTTCACGCTGGTCAAGGGCGCGCGCGCCCCGGCGTAGCGGTCGCGCGCGAGCGCAACGCCGCGAACCAGGGAGCTCGCTCCACCAGGCGTCGGATCGCCGGAGCCGATCGTTCGGCCTCGGCGATCAGGGCGGCGGCGCTGTCGGCATCACCGCGCAGGAGACGCACGTACGCGAGTTCCGGTACGAGCACGGCGCGCCACTCCGGCCGGAGGCGCGCGGTCACCCGTGTCGCCGTGGCGTCGGCGGATACTCCATCGCCCGCGCGCGCCGCCACCTGCGCGACGTAGAGTTCGCGGATCAGGTACGTCAGGCCAATCGAATCACCGGCCGATCGCAGCGAATCGGCGCGGGCGCGTGCGGCGCGCAGTCCGGTGACGTCGCCCCGCGTGCGGCTCCAGAGCAGGAGTTCGCAGTCGAAGATGCGCTGCAGGCGGGGTGCCTCGCCGAGCCACGCGTGGCAGGCCGTGTCAGCGATGGCATAGCGCCCGGTCCGCAGGGCGGCGTCAAAGCGTGACCGCAGCAGTTCGGCGCGGTACAACTGGAAGTCGTCCTCGTCGAAGGCGCGGTCCACGGAGAGCAGCGCATCCTCATAGAGTCCGGATTCGCGCTGCGCAGCTCCCAGTTCCTTCCACGCGGTGGCGCGGTGCGCATCCAGTTCGGTGGCGCTGCGGAAGTCGCGCACGGCGCCTTCCAGCAGTGAGTCCTGCTGCAGCGCCCGCTGAAGGCCGAGCTTGATGCGGCCGCGCAACTCGTACGCGTCGGCCGGGCCGCCTCGCGTCCGGATCAGCGCATCGAGTTGCGCCAGCGCACGCCGACGCTCTTCGACTGCCCGAACCGGCGGCGGCCCGGCGGGCAGCACCTGCTGGAAGTACTCCGTCACGAAGGCGCGTCGTTCGGCGACGCGGGCGCGCTCCACCGGAATCAGGTCGCTCCCACGGTCGAGCCGCTCGGCTTCACCAAGCAGGGAATCGGCGACATCCAGGCTGCGGAAGACGCGTTGGTCGAGCCGGAATTGCGCCGCGGCCTGCGCATCGTCGGCGATCGCCCCCGCCCGCTCCACGAGCGCCCAGGCGGCGGCGCTCCGCACCCGGACGTGCCGCTGGTCGCGCTCCATCTCGCCCCACAGCGCGTGCCGGACGATGAGACTCAAGCGCGCAGACGCGGAGTCCGTCCCCGGGCGGGACCGGCCAACGGCGAAGCTCGAATCAAAGAGCCCGCGTCCGCTCGCCGGATCGACCACCTGCACCGTGACGCGAACGCTGTCGCGTCCCTGTGGGTCGAGCCAGCCCACCACGAAGCGATCGGGGGCGAAACGCGCCCGCAGCGTGTCGAGTGGCGCGTCGCGCAGGCCGGCGACGGCGGTGCTGGCCGCGACGTGCAGGCTGGTGATGCTCATCAAGCGGCCGGTCAACCGTTCGGTGAGCAACGTGGCCATCGAGGCGACGTCGGCGCCGCGATCCTCGAACGGGCGCACCACGACGGTCAACGTGGAGCGCGGCGCGTCAGCTGACGGCGCCCGGCCTCGCGTGGCCCAGCGTATGAGGCCGGCGCCGCCCAGCAGGGCCACCAGCGCCGCCGCGGCCCACCACGCGGTGCGGTGCGGACTCGTCGCCAGACTAGCGCCGTTGTCACGCGAGGGCGGCGCTAGCGCCTCCAGTGCCGCACTGAACGCGGCCGCGGTGGCCACACGGTCTTCCGGGCGTTTGGCCATCGCCTGCGCGACGAGTGCGTCGAGCGCGTCCGGCACCTCCTGTCGGGACGCTCGCGCGGAGGGCACCGGCCCCGCGAAGTGCTGCGCGATGATGGCGACACTTCCCGCTCCCGCATACGGTGGCCGCCCGGTCAGCATCTCGAAGAGCGTGCATCCCAGCGCATAGATGTCGGTGCGGTGGTCCACCGAGGGGAGCGATTCCGCCTGCTCGGGGCTCATGTAGTGTGGCGTTCCGAGGGCGAGCCCGCCGGTCGTGGATGGTCCGTGTCCCCACGTGGCGTGCAGCGCGCGTGCCACGCCGAAGTCGGCGACCGTGGCGTGGAGGTGCGTGAGGAGGATGTTCTCGGGCTTGATGTCCCGATGCACCACGCCCAGCTCGTGCGCGTACGCAAGCGCGTCCGCCACCTCGCGGGCGATCTGGATTGCCTCGCCGATGGGCAGGGCTCCCTGCTTGGCGATGCGATGCCGGAGGGACGCGCCCTCCACGTACGGCATCACGTAGTACAGCAAGCCGTCGGCAGTTCCCGAGTCGTACAGCGGCACGATGTGCGGGTGGTTGAGCTGCGCCGCAATCTCGATTTCGCGGAGGAAGCGATCGGAACCGAGCGCCGGCGCGAGTTCCGGCAGCAGCACCTTGATTGCCACACGGCGATGGTGACGCAGGTCGAGCGCGAGGAAGACGGCGGCCATCCCGCCACGTCCCAGCGGGCGCTCGATGGCGTAGTGGGCCCCGAGGACGGCGGTGAGACGCGCCGCGAGTTCCGCCATCTGGACCGGGTCCGTGGCCGGGGGAATCGAGATGGCTCCGCAGGACGGGCAGGACGTCGCACCCGCCGGCACTTCCGAATCGCACGACGGACAGAGCCGAGCCGCATCGCCCATGGACGCCTCCGGACAGCCGCGAACATGCGGCTTTCTCCACGGCGCGGCAAGGGACGTCGCGCTCGGCCGCGACAAGCATCTCGGCCCCGCGTCGTGCGCGTGTTGCGGCGGCCCACGCGGCGCCGGATACTCAGGCACGGAGGATGTCATGAGAGCATTGATGTTGACGGCGTTCGCGTCCACCCTCGCGTTGGGCGTCGTCGCGCCGAAAGCGTTGGCGCAACGCGGCGCCGTGCGCGCGCGACCGGCTGCGCGGGGTATCGAGGTGACGGAGGCCTCGGTGACGGACCTGCAACGCGCGATGGCCGACGGGCGCGCCTCCGCGGTGCAGTTGGTGGACGCCTACCTCGCGCGTATTCGGGCGTACGACCACGCCGGGCCCCGGCTGAATGCGATGATCCGGCTCAACCCGCGGGCCCGCACTGACGCGGCGGCGCTCGACGCCGAGCGGGCGGCCGGGCGTGTGCGCGGTCCGCTGCACGGCGTCCCCGTGATCCTGAAGGACAACTACGACACCAAGGACCTCGCCACGAGCGGCGGTTCACTGGCCCTCGCCAATCATCACCCGGCTCAGGACGCCTTCGTGGTGCGCCGACTGCGTGACGCCGGCGCCGTCATCCTCGGCAAGGCGAACATGCACGAGCTGGCGGCGGGCGTCACCAACATCAGTTCGTTCGGCGGGCAAACGCACAACCCGTATGACCTCTCGCGCTGTCCGGGCGGTTCCAGCGGGGGCACCGGGGCTGCGGTCGCTGCGAGTTTCGCCGCACTGGGGTGGGGGAGCGACACGTGCGGGTCCATCCGCATCCCGTCGGCGTTCGGGTCGCTGTTTGGGCTGCGTCCCAGCATGGGGCTGTTCAGCCGAGACGGGATCATACCGCTCGCGTTGACTCAAGACGTCCCCGGACCGCTCGCCCGCACGGTGACCGATCTGGCCATCGGTCTTGACGCAACCGTCGGCGAAGACCCCAACGATCCGGCGACCAATCTCGGCGGCCGAGCGCGGCCGCACTTCGTGGACTCGCTCCGTGCCACCGCGCTGCGCGGTGCGCGCGTGGGCATCTTTGCGCCGTACTTTCGCAATGCCGAGGCCGATGTTGCCGACAGCATCCGCGCCGCGGCGCGTGCGCTGGGTGCCTTGGGCGCCGACGTTGTGGAGGTGGACTATCCCGGCTTCGATGACCTGATCGCCGGCAGCAGTGCCATCATTCTCGAGACGAAGTTCGATCTGATGGACTACTTCGCTCGTCCGGGCGGCGCGCCGGTGCGGTCGCTGCGCGAGATTCTCGACCTTGGCCTCTACGACAAGGCGCTCGAGACGCGGCATCGCATGGCCGACACGGCGAGCGCGCGCGACACCGAGTCGCACCGCAAGGTGCTGTCCAGGCAGTCGCTGGTGCGGGAGCGCATCGTCGCGTTCATGGATAGCCTGCACCTCGACGCGCTGGCCTATCCCACCAGTACGCGCAAGCCGGTGCTGATTGGCGATCCTCAACTCGGAGGCACCTGCGCGCTTGCTGCGCAGACGGGACTGCCCGCCATCAGCATGCCGGCCGGCTTCACCGCCGACGGGCTGCCCACGGGGCTCGAGTTGCTGGGCCGGCCGTTCAGCGACGCGCGGCTGGTCGCCTTCGCCTATGCGTTTGAGCAGGGCGGGGCGCGTCGCCGGCCGCCGCCGGCCGCTCCGCCGCTCGTGCGCGGCGAAGCGCCGACGCGCGTGTTCCTCTCCGCCGACACGCCGGGCGTGGACGGACAATTCATCTTCGAACCGCTCTCTAGCGACCTCTCGTACACCATTCGCTTGACGCCGGCGGCCCGCCGCGGCATCAGTGCCGTCGTCCTCCGACGCACCGACGCGGCCGGCTCGCGCGTGATGCGGCGCGTGCTCGGCCCCGGCATGGCTGACGCCGGCGGCTGGGTGCGCGTGCTCGGACTTGACCTCGTCGCGTTCCACGCCGGCGGTATCACGATGGCGGTGTTCGGCAACGATTCCGCCAAGCCCGTGGCGGAGGTCCCGGTGCGTCCGCCGCGTTGACGCCGCCCGGTGCACCTGTTCGTTTGTCGTGACGCCTTACCCTGACTCAAATCGCGCGCATGGCACATGACGCAATCGCCGTCGTTGATTTCGGCGGCCAATACGCTCACTTGATTGCCACAAAGGTCCGTCGCCTCCACGTGCTGGCCGAAATCCGCCAGCCAGAGGACGACATCGAACGCTTCCGCGGCTACAAGGGCATCATTCTTTCGGGCAGCCCGAGCTTGTCCGCGTTCGGCGAGGATTCGGCATACACTCGCGACATCTACGACCTCGACATTCCGATCCTCGGCTTCTGCTTCGGCCATCAGGAGATCGCGAAGCACTACGGCGGCACCGTGGTGCATGGCGCGCAGGAGTGGGGCGCGGCGGACCTGCACGTCGTCGGCGATTCGCCGCTCTTCCGCGGCCTCGCGCCGGTCGAGCGCGTCTTCATGAGCCATTTTGACTCGGTCACGAGTGTCGGTCCGGAGTTCGCCGAGGTGGGCTACACGTCGCTCGGTGCCGGCGGACCGGCGCATCGCTACGCCGCCATCGCCTCGGAGTCGCTGCGGCGCTACGGCTTCCAGTTTCATCCGGAAGTGGATGACACCGTGCACGGCGATGCGATGATCGCCAATTTCGTGCGCGACATCTGCCGCTGCTCGCCGTCGTGGACGATGGTGCAGTACATCGGCGAGCAGATGGAGCGCGTCCGACGGCAGGTCGGCGACCAGTCGGTCTTCCTGCTCGCCTCCGGCGGTGTGGACTCCACGGTGGCGGCGCGCCTGCTGGGCGAGGCGCTCGGCGCCAACCGCCTGCACCTGCTGCACGTGGACAACGGGCTGATGCGCAAGGATGAGAGTCGCGAGGTGCTGGCGGCCTTCCGCGCGTTCGGCCTCGACCGCAATCTGCATTTCGTGGACGCCAGCGACGTCTTCCTGTCGGCGCTTGCCGGCGTCGTCGAGCCCGAGCAGAAGCGTCGGATCATCGGCCAGACGTTCGTGGACGTCTTCGAGCGCGAGGCGCGAGCGCTTGGCATCGAGCATCACCTGCTTGGGCAGGGGACCATCTACCCCGATACCATCGAGACGGGCGGCACCCGACGCGCCGACACCATCAAGACGCATCACAATCGCGTCCCGATCATCGAGGAG